>JAYGCK010000098.1:0-21925 GCA_046583395.1 Deltaproteobacteria bacterium | reverse complement strand
CGGTAGCCGAATACTTACGGTTGAGCATCCATATCTCTTTGGCCTTCTTGCGGCCGACGGTCTCTTCCAGGTACCAGGTACCAAAACCGGCATCGAAGCTCCCCATCGCCGGTCCCACCTGGCGAAACACCGCCTTGGCGGAGGCGATGGTCAGGTCGCACATGAGCGCTATCACGTTGCCGCCACCGACCGCATAGCCGTTGACCATCGCGATGACCGGCTTGGGGCACTTGTCGATGAGGTCGTAAAGATCGGCCACCGGGAAGGCGTTGCCGTAATGGACCGCCTCATCGTCGGCGTGGTCGCCGTGGTCTCCGCCGATGCAGAAGAAGCGCTGGCCACGGCCGGTGATGACTATCGTGCGGCAGGACTGGTCTCGGCGCGCTTGCTCGAGCGCGTCTATCATCTCGCGAACGGTCTCTATGCGAAACGCGTTGCCCGAATCCTCACGGTCAATCGTGAGCCAGGCAATCTCGCCCTCACATTCGAATGAGATGTCTTGGTAGGCCACGGCTGGCCTTATAGCCTTCGACCGCGGGCGCGCAAAGCCGGACTCAGGCCTGGTCTCCCTTGCCCACGCCCAAAAATCGCAACAGGCGAGCGATCGGATCGTAGGACCTATCGACCACCCGCTCCTTCAAGGGGATGATGGCGTTGTCGGTGATGGTGATGGATTCGGGACACACCTTGGTACAACACTTGGTGATGTTGCAATAACCGATGCCGTGAGCGTCCTTTAGGTCGTCACGCCGGTCGGCCGTGTCGAGCGGGTGCATCTCGAGCGCAGCGGCGTAGACAAAGAAGCGCGGACCTATGAATTCGGAGTGCATCTCGTGGTCGCGGAGCACATGGCAGACGTCCTGGCACAGGAAACACTCGATGCACTTGCGAAACTCCATCACCCGGTCCACGTCCTCTTGGGCCATGCGCCAGGTTCCGTCAGCCTCGTCGGGCGGACGCGGCTGGAAGGGCTTTATCCGTTTTTTGACCTCGTAGTTCCACGACACGTCGGTCACCAGGTCGCGAAGCACGGGGAAGGCCTTCATCGGGTCTATGGTGACCGGCTCTTCGAGCGGCAGGTCGCTCAGGCGGGTCATGCACATCAGACGCGGCATGCCGTTTATCTCGGCCGAACATGAGCCGCACTTGCCGGCCTTGCAGTTCCAACGGCAGGCCAGGTCACCGGCCTGCTCGGCCTGTATCTGATGGACGGCGTCGAGGACCACCATCCCTTCGCTTATCTCGGTGGTGTAGTCCTGCCGCGCCCCGCCGGTCTTGTCGCCGCGCCAGATGCTGAAGGTCGCTTCTGTGGCTTGCCCGGCCTGCCCCATCACACGTTCTCCTCGATCACGCGCGTGAGCTCGGCCGGTCGTTCCGGTATCGACACACGTTCGACCTGCATCGTCCCGTCGGCCGCCTTGCGCAACACGATGTTGCACTTGGCCGCCTCTTCATCCTTGTCGGGGTGGTCCTCGCGGAAATGCGCCCCGCGGCTTTCCTTGCGTTCAATGGCCGCACGCGCGACCGCCTCGGAGACCGTAAGAAGCGGACCGAGGTCGAGAGCGGTATGCCATCCGGGATTGTACTCGCGGCTACCGTGCACCGGCACCTGGTCGGCGCGCACCTTGAGACGCCCGAGCGCCGTTACGGCCTTCTCCATCTCTACCCCGTTACGAACGATGCCGACCAGCTCCTGCATCATGTCCTGCAAGTCGTGCTGAATCTGATAAGGCCCGTCGTCGCTGCTGCGTTCGAAGGGTTCGAGGCTGGCACGTGCGGCCTGTTCGACCTGGCCACCGTCGATACTGCCGGCGCCGTTCTGCTTGGCAAACTGCGCGGCGTGCTGGCCCGCCCTCTGGCCAAAGACCAGGAGGTCGGAAAGAGAGTTGCCCCCCAGGCGGTTGGCGCCGTGAAGTCCCGCGGCGCATTCCCCGGCCGCGAACAACCCCTCGACCGTCGACATCTGGCTGTCGGCCTCGACACGAATCCCGCCCATGACGTAATGCGTGGTCGGGCCGACCTCCATCGCCTCCTGGGTGATGTCTATGTCGGCCAGCTCCTTGAACTGGTGGTACATGCTCGGGAGTTTTTTCTTTATGTGCTCCTCGGCGCCCGGCAGCTTTTCCTTTATCCAAGCGATGTCCAGGATGACCCCGCCATGGGGTGAGCCGCGGCCCTCTTTTATCTCGCGAACAATACAGCGGGCCACGTGGTCGCGGGTAAGCAGTTCGGGCGGACGGCGAGCCTCTTTGTCGCCCTGGGTGTAACGCCACCCCTCTTCGGGGTCGGCCGCAGTCTGATTCTTATAGTTGTCGGGGATGTCGTCGAACATGAAGCGACGGCCTTCACTGTTCTGCAAGATACCGCCCTCTCCGCGCACGCCTTCGGTGACCAATATGCCGCGCACACTGGGCGGCCACACCATCCCGGTCGGATGGAACTGCACGAACTCCATGTCGATGAGGTCGGCACCGGCATCGTAGGCCAGGGAATGTCCGTCGCCGGTATACTCCCAACTGTTGCTGGTAATCTTGTAGGCCCGGCCTATGCCGCCGGTAGCCAGCACTACCGATTTAGCGCGAAAGACCTTGAAACGGCCACGTTCGCGCTCGTAAGCGAATGCGCCGACAACGCGGTCGCCGTCCTTTAGCAACTCGACGCAGGTGACCTCCATGTGGACGTCTATGCCCTGGTGGATACCGTGGTCCTGGAGCGTACGAATCATCTCGAGACCGGTCCGGTCACCGACATGGGCCAGACGCGGGTAACGGTGACCGCCGAAGTTACGCTGCAGGATGCGGCCGTCGGCGGTACGGTCGAACAACGCGCCCCAGGACTCTAGCTCATGGGCCCGTTTGGGCGCTTCCTTGGCGTGCAATTCGGCCATGCGCCAATTGTTGAGGTACTGTCCGCCGCGCATGGTGTCGGCGAAATGGACCTGCCAGTTATCGCGGTCGTCGACGTTGCCCATGGACGCCGCAAGCCCGCCCTCGGCCATCACTGTGTGGGCCTTACCCAGGAGCGATTTGCAGACCAGACCGACGCTGACGCCCTCTGACGCAGCCGCAATGGCCGCACGCAACCCGGCGCCGCCGGCGCCGATAACGAGAACGTCGTGTTCGTGTGTCTTAAAGTCCACCATGGCTCCCTATAGGATGCGCAGGTCCTGCCAGATGCCCATCGCGCACATGCGAACATAGACATCGCTGAAACCGACCACGACAAGGCTCATCCATGCCCAAAGCATGTGACGACGGTTAAACGCGCTCACACAGTTGTAGCAGTTACGCATGAGCGGACGGCCCGAAAGCCTGTCTCTGCCTCCGCCCACCAGGTGACGAAACGAGTGGCAACCGAAGGTGTAACCGCCAAGCAAGACCACATTGAGGGTCAGGATTAGCGACCCGAGCCCAATGCCGAACACCTTGTCGCCGCTGGCCGGGTCGGTGAACCAATAGGATCCCCACGCGTCGTAACTGAGGAAGGCGATAAGCATCATCGCGAAAGGGAGCAGATAACGATGAACGTTCTGGATGATGAGCGGGAAGGAATTCTCGCCTCGGTAGGCACTGCGCGGCTCGCCCACGGCGCAGGCCGGTGGGTCGCTCCAGAAGGCCTTGTAGTATGCGCCACGGTAGTAGTAACAGGTAAGCCGAAAGCCGGCCGGGGCCCAGAGTATCAGGATGGCCGGCGAGTAGGGCAAAAAGCCCGGCCACCACGGCGGCACTTCGCCGAACAACGCGTGCGGAGAGCTGCCCCATAGTTCGGGGGAATACATCGGAGACAGGTAGGGGCCATAGGTGTAGAACTCGCCCTGTAGCGCCGCCCAGGTCGAGTAGGCCACGAAGGTCCCCAGCCCGATAAAGACGGCCAAGGGCTGTATCCACCAGGCATCACGCCTGGCCGTACGTCCAAAACCGCGCTCCACAGCGGCTACACCGACATCGCTCATATCTAATATCCCCTATTAGCCGGGCAGCCCCGGCATCTTCGGCGAAGAGGGGAGAATACAAACGCCCGCGCGAGGTTTCAATACGCCCCGTGCAACAAGACCGTGGTGCCGGTATAGAATGCGCACATGGCCGCAGCCGACGACAAGCCGCTGGCGGGCAAGACCGCCTTGGTCACGGGCGCCTCGCGCGGCATCGGCCTTGCAACCACCCGCGCCCTGCTCGCCCGTGGTGCACGCGTGGCCATGCTGGCCCGCAACGGCGCAAGGCTCGAAGAGGCCGCTGCCGAGTTCGCCGGTACCGTTATCACGCTGCAGGCCGACCTCACCGAACCCGCTTCGCTCAAGGCGGCTTTCACCAAGGTCGCCGAAACCACCGGGCTCGACATACTCGTCAACAATGCCGGAATCTCGGGTCTATCGACCATCGAAGCTCTCGACGACGACGGGCTCCGCGCCGAGGTCATGACCAACTTTGTCGGCACGGTAGCCTGCTGCCGCGAGGCCATACCGCTTCTACGAAGGGCCGGGGGTGGCGACATAATCAACGTCTCCTCTAGCGCGGTGGCCGACCCCTACCCCTACATGTCAATCTACGCGGCGACCAAAGCGGCGGTCGAGAGCTTCTCCGTGGTCCTGCGCCGCGAACTCGAGACCGACGGCATCCGGGTCACCGTGTTTCGGCCGGGACCGACCTGGACCAACTTCAACGAAGGCTGGGACCCGGTGCTGCAGGACGAAGCGCTGCGCGTCTGGGCCGAGAAGGGCTATGCCGGCATCAACGGTGCGATGGAGCCCGAGACCGTCGGTGAGGCCATAGCCTCGGTTGCCACGCTCCCGGCCGGGGCCTCGATGGAGTTCTTCGAGCTCCACCCCACCGGGCAGACCGGTGAACCGCCCGCGGTTCGTAAGTGAGCGAAACGGTTCTGCTCTACGACCCATTCTCCTACGAGATCCACGAGGACCCCTTCCCTGTCTACAAGCGGCTCCGCGATGAGGCACCGGCCTACTTCAACCAGCAGCTCGGGTTCTGGGCACTGTCGCGTTACGCCGATGTTCGCCAGGCCTTGGTCGACCACGACCGCTACTGTTCGGGCCAGGGTTTCACGCTCGAGGACATCGGCGAGTTCACCCTGCCAATGTTGCTCGGCATGGACCCGCCCGACCACACCCGACTGCGCGCGACCGTAAACCGCGCGCTGACTCCCCGGCAGGTCGCCGACCTCGAAGGCCCGGTTCGCGATCTAGCCGCCAAGCTACTCGACGGCATCGCCGGTGCGGGGCGAGCCGATATCATCACCGACTTTGCGGCCCGCCTTCCCATGGCCGTCATCTCTTGGATGTTGCAGGTCCCCGACCGCGACCAGGACCGGCTTCGTGGCCTGGCCGACAAGATGCTCCACCGTGACGAGGTGACCCGTAACATCAGCGACGAGGGGCGCGCCGCGGCCCCGGAAATTTACCAATACTTCGAAGGGCTCCTGTCCGACCGGCGCGGAAGCCGGGGCAAGGACCTACTGAGCCTGCTGCTGGCCGCCGAGGACGCCGGCGAGATTTCCCACGAAGAGATACTCGGTTTCTGCTTCCTTCTTATGATTGCCGGCAACGAGACGACCACCAAGCTGATCGGCAACGCGGTCTTTCATCTCGACGCCAACCCCGAACAGCGTGCCCGACTTCTGGCCGACACGGGCCTGGCCGGGGCTGCGGTCGAAGAAACGCTTCGCTTCGACACCTCGACCCACATGATGGCAAGGACGCTCACCCGCGACACCGAGCTGCACGGCCGTACCATGCGGGCCGGCGACAAGATCGCGGTCATCCTGGCATCGGCCAACCGTGACGAGCGCCAGTGGGAAGCCCCCGACGAATACGACATAGGGCGGGACTGTTCGGGGATACTGTCCTTCGGTGTCGGCATCCACCACTGTATCGGTGCCGCGCTGGCACGGATTGAGGCCAGGGTCGCGGTCGAAGAACTCTATCGCCGGCTGCCCAGGCTCGAAGTTGATCGCGAGGGCGCCCGGCGTGTTCACTCGGGCAACGTACGCGGTTTTGCCAGCCTGCCGGTCGCCTTCTAGACCAACCGGACGAGCCCGGTCCTGGCCACCAAAAGGGCAAGCACCGCCAACATCGCCACCGCCGCCCCCGTCGTCGCCGCTCCGATGCCAGCCGTAGCCACTATCCAGCCGGCCAGGAAGGAACCGGCCGGTGCGGTACCGAGCAAGCCAAGCGAATAGACCGACAGGACCCGCGCCCGGCGTTCCACCGAAGCCCCCTCCTGAAAGAGCGTGCGCGCCGCATTGATGCTCAGGCCTGCGGCCAATCCCCAAGCGCACACACAAGCGAACATCGCCCGGAAGGGAAGCTCGGTTCCGAGCGCGACCAGGCATGCCGCTTCGGTCACCACCGCCATCGTCAGCGCCAGACCTTTGCGGCGCACCCCGCCCCGCCACCGCAACCATACAGAAGAGACGATGATGCCGGCCGGAAAGGCCATCGAGACCACCCCGAGGTCGGCGACGTCACCGCCGTAGACGTCACGCACCAACATCGGGACAATGACCAGGAAAGGTCCGAGGTAGAACAGTCCGGCCGCGGTCTCGAGCAGGAACACCGGCCTCAAGGTGGGCGATGCCAGGACCTCAGCCAGCCCGGCACGGACCTCGCCGAGTCCCTGTGGCCGGGCCATCGCCGGGCGGCCGCGGCCATCGGCCGGAAGCCGGTCATAGGCGCCCACACCGGCGAGCATGATTCCCGATTGAATGAGCAGTGTGGGCCAGGTGCCCAACCAGCGGGCGATACCGCCGGCCACCGAGCCGACCGCCCACGAACTCCACTGAACAACGGTCATGCCGGTGACCGCGCGCATCATGTTGGGACCGGCGACATCTGACAGCAGGGCGTCACGGGTGGGAAGCACAAAGGCCATGACGGTTCCGGCCGCGAGCGCATAGGCGATGACAAGCCCATAGGAGAGCCAGCCGGCGGCGACCGCGGCGGCCAGAGACGCCATGACCGTAGCAGCGCACATGTGTAGACGACGGAGCAAGAGGCGGCGGTCGGAACGGTCGGCCGCAGCACCCCCGACGAGCATCAAAAGAAGCGCGGGCATCAAGGCCGCGGTCTGCGCGGCCCCGAGACTCTCGGCCCCATAGCCCAGCTCGCCGATGACCAGCCAGGAGAACATGACGTTGTGCATTCCCCAGGCCAGGTACCAGGACGATACCCCGGCATTGAACCACCTGTAGGGAAAGGGATTGGCTTGCACAGACTTGGCCTAAGATGCGTTAGCGATAACGTCCCCGGCAAAACGTTCGATGGCGCCCAGCTTGGCATCGAGGCTTTCGTCGTCGGTCTTGTAATATCGCCAGGGAAGCACCGGGGTCGAAGCGACCCCGGCCTCGGACAGACGCTTGTAACCGTCAGCGTCACCTACCTCGTCGCAGGCGCCGAATATCTCGAATGGCAGGTCATGACGGCCGGCGGCCTTGCGGCCCTCTTCGAGGGTGGCGATCATGCCGGCCAGCTCAGCAAAACTGTGGCTAACCGACATCCAGCCATCGCCCAGGCGGGCGGCCCGGTCGAGCGCCTTCGGGCTCACCCCGCCAATCAGGACCGGCACCGGCTGGTCGGGCACCGGACTTATACGTAGCGGCTCGAAATTATAGTGGCGGCCCTCGTGGCCGACGACATCGCCGGTCATAAGCTTGCGAAAGACCTCCACCCCCTCGTCGGTCCGGGAACCGCGCGCTTTGAAGGTCATCTCCAAGGCCTCGAACTCCTCGCGCATCCAGCCCAGCCCGACACCCAGGGACAAGCGGTTGCCGGACAAACAGGCGGCCGTGGCCACACCCTTGGCCGTGGTTATCGGGTGGCGAAGCGGCATGATGTAGACATAGGTCACAAAGCGCAGACGCTCGGTTACGGCCGCCATCGCGCTGATGGCCGACCAGGGCTCGGGCCAATCGACGGTGGGTTTCCAGAAGGGCTTGCCGTCAGGGACATAGGGGTAGCGCGACTCTATGCGCGAGGGCATGGCCACGTGGTCACACACGGCGATGCCGGTGTAACCACACTCCTCGGCAGCCCGCGCTATCGGCAGATAGTGAGAGACATCGTTGAAGGCCATCGGGATGAAGAACTGCATGGGGCGGTCTTTAGATTGCAGCGGCCTAGCGCTTGACGCCGGTCGCCGCGTCGAGGAAGGCCGGCTTCTCGCCACCGCCATGCACAAGGAGGCTGGCCCCGCTTATGTAACTGGCCAGCGGCGAGGCAGCGAAGACACAGACATCGCCCACGTCACGTGGCCCAGCCATGCGCCCCAAGGGCACCGTGGCCGAGACACGCGCCAGACCCTCTTCATCTCCGTAGTGCAGTTCGGACTGTTCGGTCTTCACCATCCCGGCCGTGACCGCCACCACGCGTACCTTTGGAGCCCACTCCACGGCCAGGGTGCGGGTCAGGCTCAACAGACCGGCCTTTGCAGCGCCGTATGCGGCCGTGCCCGGCGAGGGCCGGTCAGCGCTCACGCTGGCGATGTTGAGGACCACCCCGCCCTCTTCCTGTTCCTGCATCACCGAGTTGGCCTGCTGGGCCACATAGAGCGGCACCAAGAGATTGAGCCGGATGATGGATTCCGAAAAGCGCGGCGATGCGGTCGCAGCATCGGCAAAGGGCGAACCACCGGCGTTGTTGACCACCACATCGACCCGTCCGTAACGCGAGACGGCCTCGGAAATGAGTCCTTCGGCCGCGCCGTCCTCTTTGAGATCGAGTTCCAAGAAATCGGCCTTCCTGCCCGCGGCCTCCGGTAAGGTCTCGGGAGCAGTCCTGCCGCACACCAACACCGAGGCCCCGGCCTCGAGGAAGCGCCCGCTTATTCCACGTCCGACCCCTTTGCCGCCACCGGTGACGACCACCGCCTTGCCCGACATGTCTATGGTTACCGCCATCGCTATAGCCCTATTCTGCTCGCTACCTGCTCACGGTGAAAGGCCGCGTCCCCGAGCAAGGTCTCCGACGACTTGGCCCGCTTGAAGTATAGATGAACATCGTACTCCCAGCTGAAACCCACGCCGCCGTGTATCTGTATGGCCTCGGCCGCACAGGAGAAATAGGCGTCCGAGCAGTAGGCCTTGGCAAGAGAGGCCGCCTCGGGAAGGTCGCCGGTGTCCTCGGCTGCAGCCCAGGCCGCGTAATAGGCGGCTGAACGGGCCGATTCGACCTTGAGCATCATGTCGGCACAGCTGTGCTTGATAGCCTGGAAAGAGCCGATGGCGCGCCCGAACTGCTTGCGTTCCTTGGCGTAGGCCACCGACATGTCCAAGCAGCGCTGGGCACCGCCGGTCTGTTCGGCCGCCAGCGCGGCCATGGCCAGGTCGAGGGTCTTGGCAATGGCCGGCCAGGCCGTCCCCTCCTCCCCCATTAATGCAGTGGCGGGAACGCGGACCCCGTCGAGCCGCAGCTCGGCCTGACGCCTGGTCCGGTCCATGGTCGGCAGCTGGCTCCGTGAAAGTCCGCTGCTATCGGAGGGCAGACAGAACAAGCTCACACCTTCGCCGCCTTGGCTGCCCTCGCTGCGCGCGGCGACGACGATAACATCGGCGGTGTGGCCGTCGGGAACGTAGGTCTTGGTACCGGCCAGCAGGTAGTCCTCGCCTTCGCGGCGGGCCACACAAGCTACGCCGTCGGCGGTCCAGGCCCCCGGGGCTTCGGCAAGGGCCAACGTTGCCGTGGCTTCGCCCGAGGCGATGAGTGGAAGATGTTCGGCCTTTTGCTGTTCGCTGCCTGCCAGGACCAAAGCGTTGGCTCCCAGACAGAGCGTCGAGAAGAAGGGAGAGCAAAGCAGGACCGCGCCCATCTCTTCCATGAGCGCGGCGACCTCGACCGGCCCTAGACCATAACCGCCGTATGCCTGGGGTATGGCAACGGCCGACCAGCCGAGCTCGGCGGTCATCCGTTTCCACAGTCCGGGGTCGAAACCCCCGGTGCTGTCCATGTCGGCGCGGACCTTTTCGGAGGGACAATGGTCAGCGAGAAAGCTGCGCGCCGTGCGCCGCAGTTCCTCTTGTTCGTCGCTAAAGGCGAATCTCACGCCCGACTCAGGTGCCGTAGACCTTGACCGGCGGCTCGGCCCGCCCGATCAGGCCTGCCACAACATCACCCAGTTCGGCCGGGTCCCAACGCTGGCCCTTGTCGACATCGGGGCCGGGCCGCCAACCGTCGGCCACGCTAATCTTGCCGCCGGCCAGTTCGAATACCCTGCCGGTAACGTCCGACGACTCGGTGCTGCCCAGCCAAACGACCAATGGCGAAACGTTCTCGGGGGCCATGGCATCGAAACCGTCGTCGGGCTTGGCCATCATCTCGGCAAAGACCTCCTCGGTCATTCGCGTACGTGCCGAAGGGGCTATGGCGTTGGCCGTTATGCCATAACGGCCAAGTTCGGCGGCCTGCACCAGCGTCAGCGCCGCAATCGCGGCCTTGGCCGCCGAGTAACAGGACTGGGCTATGCTGCCCTGGAGGCCGGCGCCAGAACTGGTGTTGATTATCCTGGCCTCGACCTGCTCACCTGCCTTGGAAAGCTCCCGCCAATGACCGACCGCGTGACGCGAGACCGCGAAGTGCCCCTTTAGGTGAACACGGACGACCGCATCCCACTCGTCCTCGCCGGCGTTGGCGAACATACGGTCACGCACGATACCGGCATTGTTGACGACGACATCGAGACGCCCGAACTCGTCGATGGCCGCACCCACGAGTCCGGCAGCGGCCTCGAAGTCGGCAACGTCGGCACCGTTGGCGATGGCCTTTACGCCCATCGCGCGTATCTCGTCGACGACCTCACCGGCCGGCCCCGTAGAGCCGCCGCTGCCGTCGAGCTCGACACCGACATCATTGACCACCACCGAGGCGCCCTGGCGGGCGAACTCGAGCGCGTGCGCGCGGCCCAGACCGCGGGCGGCGCCGGTGACGATGACGACCCTGCCATCGCAGATACCCGCCATCGGTCTAGCCGAGCCTCTCTATGATGGTAACGTTGGCCTGACCGCCACCCTCGCACATGGTCTGAAGTCCCCAGCGCCCGCCGGTCCTCTCCAGCTCGTGGAGCAGCGTGGTCATAAGACGCGCGCCGGTGGCACCGATAGGATGGCCAAGGGCGATGGCCCCACCGTTGACGTTGACCTTTTCATCGTCAGCACCGGTCTCGGCCAACCAGGCCAGGACCACCGGTGCGAAGGCCTCGTTAATCTCGACCAAATCGATGTCGTCAATCTTCATGCCGGCCTTGTTCAACGCGTAGGCCGTTGCCGGTATCGGTGCCGTCAACATGTAAATCGGGTCGGCACCGCGCACGCTGAGATGGTGAAAACGGGCGCGCGGCTTGAGGTCGTGCTCCTTGACGGCCTTTTCTGAGGCTATCAAGAGCGCGGCCGCACCGTCGGAGATTTGGCTCGACACCGCAGCGGTCAGGCGCCCGCCTTCCGACAGGGTCTTCAAAGAGGCCATGCGTTCGAGCGAGGTATCGCGCCGCGGCCCTTCGTCTTGGGTCACCTCTCCGTAGGCCTCTATCTCACGCTCGAAGCGTCCTTCGTCGATGGCGTGAATGGCGCGCTCGTGGCTACGAAGGGCGAACCGTTCCATCTCCTCGCGCGACAGACCCCACTTCTCGGCTATCATCTCGGCCCCGCGGAACTGGCTGACCTCCTGGGTCCCGTAACGCTCGGTCCAGCCCTTGGACCCGGAGAAAGGATCCTTGAAGCCGTAGGCCTCGCCTGCCACCATCGCCGATGAGATGGGTATGGCACTCATGTTCTGAACGCCGCCGGCAACGATGAGGTCGTTGGTCCCGCTCATCACCGCCTGGGCAGCGAAGTGCGCGGCCTGCTGAGAGGAACCGCACTGCCGGTCGATGGTCGTGCCCGGCACTTCTTCGGGATAGCCCGCCGCCAGCCAGCAGGTGCGCGCGATGTCGCCGGCCTGCGGGCCGATGGTGTCGCAGCAGCCATAGAACACATCCTCTACCGCGGCCGGGTCAACGCCCGAACGTTCGACAACGGCGCTTATCGCCGCCGCTCCGATATCGGCCGGATGCTCTGCGGCCAGGCCGCCACCCCGGCGTCCTACCGGCGTGCGTGCCGCCTCTATTATGTATGCCTCTGCCATTTCTTTCCTCCGTCAGATCTTGTCAGTCCAGCACCCAGCGTATCAGGCGAACATCGTCGGCGGCAGGATGAAAGACCGCGCGGACGGGCTTGCCGATGGCAAGGTCCCCTATGGGCACTTCGTTTATCTCTCCGTCCTCGGAACTTACTACATTACCTACCAACCTGATCGTAGGGTCCTCTTCGAGCTCGACCACGACGACCGGATATGGCGCCAGTTCGGCGAACACGGGAATCAGCGGCGGGTGCGGCCGGGCAAACGACCATATCTTTCCCCGTCCCGACATCACGACCCACTCGGCGTCAACGGACTGGCACCAGGGGCACATCGGCCGCGGCGGGAACCTCAGGCGCGAACACGACGAACAACGCTCGATGGCGACCTGGCCGCGCAGTGCCGCCTCCCAGAACGCGGCGTCTACGGGGTCATCGGTAGATGGTAGTGGCCAACCCTCGATCACTTTCTTTTACCCGCCTATTGCCGTCCTAACCACGCAGCACGACCGCTGCATTGGGCACGACGTAGGCCGCCGTCACCAAACAGTTCTCGGCACCTTCGACCTGCGAGGTGGAAGTTCCGCGCACCTGGCGCACACCCTCGTTGACCAGGTTCATGCCGTGTATGTAGGCCTCCGACAGGCTGCCGCCCGAAGTATTGACCGGCAAGCGGCCGCCCGGTTCGAGCGCACCACCGGAGGTGAACTCGGCACCCTCACCGGGGCCGCAAAAGCCGAAGGCCTCCAGGCTGAACGGAATCAGCGGCGTAAAGGCGTCGTATATCTGGGCCACCTGTATATCGGCGGCCTTGATGTCCGACTGCCGCCACATGTTGGCCGCCGTAACCCAAGAAGCACCGCGCAGGGGGTCCTCGGAGTGGTAGTTGGTCATCAACTGGTACTGTTTGGGCAGGCCCTGGCTGAAGGCGTGAATGTAGACGGGCTTGTGCCGGCAGTCCTTGGCCCGCTCGGCCGAAACTATCACCTGTGCCACCGCCCCGTCACTCTCCAGGCAGTTGTCGTACAGACAAAGGGGTTCGCTTATCCAACGTGCGTTCATGTACTCGTCGCGGTCGAGAGTTCGCTCGTACATGGTCGCGCGGGGGTTGAGGTTGGCGTGCTTGCGCACGGCAATGGCCACGTTGGCCAGGTGCTCGCGAGTGGCACCGGTCTCGTGTTCATAGCGGCGCCAGAACATCGCCAGTTCATCGACCGGGCGGATAAGCCCCCAAGGCCGCGACCATTTCCAACTGTCCTTGACCCGGTCGGTAACCCCGGCCCATACCCGTGACTTGGGGTCGCCGCGTTTTCGCGAACGCCAGACCACCCCGACCGTGGCCACTCCGCTGGCCACGGCCATGGCCACCTGTCCGATGGCGCCACAACCGGCACCGCCGCCGTAATCGACCTGGCTGAAATAGACGAGGTCACCCAGGCCAAGCGTCCTGGCCAACTCCACCTCGCTGGTATCCTCCATGGTAAAGGAACCGAGCGCATCGACCTCGCCGGGTTCGATACCGGCATCGGCTAGCGCGGCGCCAACGACCTCGCAGGCAAGTTCCAACTCGCTGGGTTCGAGCCGTTTGGCGAACTTGGTCTCGGCTATGCCGGCTATTGCGGACTTGTCCTTCATGGACGCTTCAAACTCCTCCTATGGTCGCCGCCTCGCGGCTACCTTCCTGGTCGAGCAAGGCCGTGGCCAAGCGCGAGCGGTGCCAGAGCCCGGTTCCCCAGGAGGCTTCGACGGCCCAGGCCCGTTTCATCCATATCTGCAGGTCGAGTTCCCAGGTATAACCGATAGCACCATGAACCTGCAGTGCGGTCTTGGCCGCAAGCAGGGCCGCCTCCGAAGCTGCGGCCTTTGCGTGCGAAGCGGCCATGGTCGCGGCGGCCGACCCGTCCCCTTGGCAGAGCGCATAGGCGGCCCGGTAGAGGACCGGACGGGCAAACTCGAGGCGGACCTGGACGTTGGCCAGATGATGCTTGACGGCCTGGAAGGAACCGATGGGCTTGCCGAACTGCTCGCGTTCGTTGGCATAAGCGGCCGCCTGAGCGACCATCGCCCGCCCGGCCCCCAAAAGATACGCCGCCGTGGCCACCGCACCGTGGTCACAAGCCAGGTCGAGGAGACGTCGGGCCTCGTCACCCGAGGCCAAGCGGGTCTCATCGACGACTTGCCAGCGGACGGCGAACAAACGGCTCGAAGGGTCGTTGGAAGGCTGTGGCTCCAGTTCGACTTGCGCCGGAACAAGGCCGTGCAGCTCGTCGCCTTGCTGGACGAGAAGGAGGTCGGCGGTGGCAGCATCGGCGACCGTCGGCGATATCTCGTGACCGACGGCTATGCGCGCCTCACCGGCGGCGACCTTCGGCAGCCAGTTCGCGGCAAGCTCGCCGCCTAGTTCGCTAAGCAACGGAGCGGCTACGGCCAGCCCGTCTATCAAAGGCTCGGCGAGCGTGGCCCGGCCGGCCTCCTCTAACAGAATGGCCATCTCGACCATCGACAGCCCGAGCCCCCCGTGCTCGGCCGGAACCACCACGCCGGTCACTCCCAGCCCAGCCAGAGCCGTCCACAGCTTGTCCGAACGGCCGGTGTCGGTGTCCCACAGGCTGCGTGCGAACTCCGCCGTATATTCGTTTTCCAAGAAGGAACCGAGGCTCTGGCCAAACATCGTCTGGTCCTCTGTGAAGTTGAAGCGCATCGTCTAGCCCCTCACTTCCTCGGCAGACCCAGTATGCGTTCGGATATCACGTTGCGCTGTATCTCGTTGGTGCCGGCATAGATGGGGCCGGCCAGCGAGAAGAGGTAGCCATCGAGCCAAGCGCCAACCTCGCCCGCTTGGCTGGCCTCGGGGAGCAATTGTCCGCGCGGGCCGAGGATGTCGAGACCGGCCTCGTGCATAGCCAGGTCCATCTCGGACCAGAATATCTTGTTGAGGCTCGCCTCGGCGCCGATGCTGCCGCCGTCAATCAGACGACTGGCCGTCATGTAGGTGTTAAGAGCGTAAGCTTCGGCATCCATCCAAGCCCTTACGACCCGTTGGCGGGTCGAGGGGTCGGCAGACCCGGGGTTGTTCTTGTAGAGGTCTATCAGACGTCGTGCGGTGGCCTGGAAGCGGGCCGGACTGCGCAGCATCAGGCCGCGCTCGAATCCGGCCGTTGCCATGGCCACCTGCCAACCCTTGCCCTCCTCGCCGAGCAGGTTCTCTACGGGCACACGTGCGTCGTCGAAGAAGACCTCGGCAAAACCGGTCTCACCGTCGAGTTGGGCTATGGGGCGTACCCGCACCCCTTCGGTTTCGAGCGGCACCAGTACGAAGCTCAGCCCGCGGTGACGCTCGGAGTCGGGGTCGGTGCGGAAGATGCAAAATATCCAGTCGGCGAACGCCGCGCGCGAACACCAGGTCTTCTGCCCGTTTATGACGTAGTGGTCGCCGTCGCGCCGAGCACTGGCGCGGATAGCGGCCATATCGCTGCCCGCATTGGGCTCGGACCAGCCCTGGGCCCAAACCTCCTCGCTCGAGGCCATCTTGGGAAGGTAACGGGCCTTCTGCTGGTCGGTCCCGTAGTCCATCAAGGTCGGACCGAGCAGGAAGATACCGTTCTGGTTGACGCGGCCGGGCGCGGCGGCCCGGTAATACTCCTCCTCGAATATCAACCACTCGATGAGGTTGGCCCCGCGGCCACCGTACTGCTCGGGCCACGACACCATCGCCCAGCCGCCCGAGTTCAGGAGCGCCTCCCAGCGACGATGGGCCGCAAAGCCCTCTGCGGTATCCATCGACGGCAAGGGCTCGACGGGCACGTTGGCCTCAAGCCACCCTCGGGCCTCCTGGCGGAAAGCCTGCTCTTCGCTGCTGTAGTTTAGGTCCAGGGTCCGGTCCTCTCGTTTTAGTCGTCCTTGGACTTGTCCTTGAATTCGGCCTCGCGCCCTTCCACGAAAGCGTCACGGGCCTCCTGCGAATCGGGCGAGGTATACATCTCGAAAGTGAAGCCCTGTTCGAAACGGTAGCTCCGCTTGATATCGACCGGCTCGATGCCGTCCAAGGCTCTCTTGGCCACACGTACCGCACGCGGGCTCTTGCCGGCTATCTTGCCGGCCAACTCACGCGCGGCCGCTGTCAGTTCCTCGCGCGGGTGGACGCTCTCTACAGCACCCAGGCGGTAAGCCTCGGCCGCACTAATCGGTTCGCCGGTAAAAAACATCCGCCGGACCTTCTGCACCGGGAACATACGGGCCAGGTGGGTGGCCGCACCCATCGCGCCACGGTCAATCTCGGGAAGACCGAAGGTCGCGTCATCGCTGGCCACAATAATATCGGCCGAGCCGACCATCCCGATGCCGCCGCCCAGACAGAACCCGGAAACGGCCATAACCACCGGCACCCCGCATTCGTGGATGGCCGCGAATGCCTCGTAGCAACCACGGTTGACCTCGACTATGCGCGAGCTGTCGGCCTGTAGTTCTTTTATATCCACACCGGCGCAGAAGCCTTTTCCCTCGTTGCGGCACAGAACGACGTTGGCCTCCGCGTTGTCCCCGATTTCTTTGAACACGCGGGCCATTTCGAACCAGTCGCTGGAATCGAAGGCATTTACCGGGGGCTTGTCCAGGACCAGCTCGGCCAGCCCGTCCTTCACTGTCATCTTGAACGCCACTGTCACACCTCACTTGCCAGCGCGGCCAAACGACCGCGGGCCTCGTCAACGATAGCGCCTATAAGCTCCTTGCAGCTGGGAAGATCGTCTATCAGGCCGGCCACCTGTCCGCTCGGCAGCACGCCCTCGGCCGGACGCCCTTCGACCATCGCACGGCGAATGAATATGGGAGCATTGGCCGCCATCAACATCTGCGTTCGGGTAAGCCTCTCGCTCCTTCTCATCGCCAGTCCCGAACCCAGAAGTTGACCGATGCTGGCACCGCTCATCCGTCTATAGGCCAGGCCGCTGGCCAGCGCCCGCACCAGTCTGGTCACGGGGTTGCCCCTTTCCAGGCGGTCGACGAACTCGTTGCGTATCATACGGTGCGGCAGACCGTCGACCTCGGTACTGATGACAACGTCACTTACCCCGGCCGCAAAGTAACGCGCAAGTGTCTCACGGGGCACGGGGGATTCGGCGGTCAGTAGGAAACGGGTGCCCATCGCGATGCCGTCAGTGCCCCAGGCCAGTGCCGCGGCCAAGCCCCGGCCGTCGTGGAAGCCCCCGGCGGCAAGCACGGGTACCTCTACGTTGTCGAGGACCTGGGAGATGAGCAGCGAGGTCGGCACTGAACCGGTATGACCGCCACCCTCTCCTCCCTGAGCCACTATAATATCGGCGCCCAGCTCGACCGCCTTGACGGCGTGTCGTGCCGCTCCGGCCGTCGGCACGCACAGGACCCCGGCCGACTTGAGCCTCTCTATAAAGGACGGGTTGGGTGCGCGGCTATAACTTGCCGCCTTCACCCCGGCTCCGATGATGGCATCGACTATCTCGCCGGCACCGGGCTGCTCCATGAGAAAGTTAACGCCAAAGGGTTTGGCCGTTAGCTCGCTGGTGCGCTCTATCTCGCTTCTGGCCTCCTCGGCACGCAGTGTGGCGCAGGCCAGGAATCCCATGCCGCCGGCATTGGCGGTTGCGGCCACCAGTTCGGGTGTGGCCACCCATCCCATTGCCGTTTGAACTATCGGGTAGCGGACCCCGAACAGTTCACAGACCCTGGTGCTGAGCGGGTCGGACACCTTCAGCTCTTTCCGGCCGGGAATACCGTTCGACGCAGGTCGTGGGGGTCCAGGCGCGTACGCAAGATATCGAGTTGCTGGTCGGTCGGTGGCGGGGTCTCGGCCACCTCATCGGCCATGGCTAGCTCGAAACCGGTATTGTCCTGCACCTGGCCGGCGCTAACGCCGGGATGCAGGTGGGTGAGCCGCATGCGCGAGTCGGGCCCCTTGAAATCGAAGACCCCGAGATTGGACACCAGCAGACGATGCTCGTGCAGGTCGCTGCGGACCCCGTCGGCCCAACGGCCGGGGTCGTGGCCGACACCGCTGACCATATCGACACGTTCAACGAAGGCCCGGGTGTTGTGGTTGGGCATGAAAAAACTACAGGGATGGTTAATCGAGTTGCCCGGTATGCCGCGCACACCCAGAAGCGCGACCTTTGGGGCGGCGTGCTCGCCGATGACCGATATGTTGGTCTGTCCGTAACGGTCTATCTGGGTCGGCATCGTCATCGCATGCCGGCGCCCGCTCCAGAGCAGTTCGAAGATGTTGCGAAAAGGCAGCCAGCCCTCGACCTTGGGCTGGTAGGAGCCACGCGGCCCCACCGGAACCGGCTCGGACACCAACATGCACTCGCCGTCGGTCATCATCAGCTCGGGGTTGAGGGTCAGCCAGGCCAGACCGGCGGCCAGACGCGGGGCCACCCCGAGCCCCGAGGCCAGGACCTCGCCGTCGTCGGCCCAAGCACGCGCGGCCGCGGCGATGGCCAGTTCGGCCAGAGTGTGGTCTTTGGCAGGCTCGGCCATATCAGAATACCGGGGCCGCGATTGCTTCGAGCCGTTCGGCGCCACCGACGGCATCGATATAGGAAGCGCTTGCCACGTACTTGGCCTGGTAGGCCGCCCACTCCTGATCGCCGGCGGCCGCAGCGCTGTATTCCTCGAGATGCTCGCGGTCAATCCCGTAACGGGGCACGCAAGAGGTCGGGTGCGCTCCGAAGGGCGCCTCAACGACCCCGCTCACAAGCGAGCGGTTGATGGTCAATGTGTGGACACAACCGTCGTCGAGAAAACGCTCGGTAGGGACCACACGTTCGCAACTGAGATAGGCCTTCTTGGCCGCGCCACAGAACAGGTCGTCGAAGTAAGGGTCGGGGCCGAGCACCTGTCCGTTGCCGCTCTTGTCGGCCTGGTCAACGTGGACCAACGCCGCGTCGAGTTCGAGCGCGGGCATGGCCAGAAGCGTCTCGCCGTCGTCATAGGGTGAACGTACCGTGCGCAGTCCCGGGTTCACGGTCTCGACGTCGGTCGCCAAGCCGGCACGCGTGGGAAGGAAAGGAAGTCTGAGGTAGGCGGCCCTGAGCCCCCACTGGAACATGCCCTCATCGACCTCCATCACCTCGAAGGCAGCGGCCTGGCGTGCCTTGCGGAAGTGGGCGTCGAGCGGGATGAGGTCGAGGGTGACAAAACCGTAGACCAGCTTCTTGAGCTTGCCCGCCGCGGCCAGAAGTCCCACATCGGGCCCCCCGTAGGAGACCACGGTCAGGTCCTTTAGCGGGGAGCGCAGTATCTCGCGTACGAGCGCCATCGGCTTGCGCCGGGCGCCCCACCCGCCGATGCCGATGGTCATGCCGTCGGCCAGTTCGCCCACGACCTCGGCCGCGCTCTTACGTTTGTCCATCAGTTAAGGCTCTCGACCACCGTGGAGATGCCCATGCCCGCGCCTATGCATTGGGTGGCCAGGCCGTAGCGCTCGGCGCTTCGCCGGCACTCCATGGCAACGGTGACCACCAAACGCACGCCGGTGGCACCGAGCGGGTGTCCGATGGCAAGCGAACCGCCGTTGACGTTGACCCCGGCCGGGTCCAGCCCGATCTCGCGTACGGAAGGGATGACCTGGGCGGCAAAGGCCTCGTTGAACTCGACGCGACCGACTTCGGCGGCCTCTACTCCAGCATGACCGAGGGCCTTGTTGGAGGACACGACCGGACCCAGACCCATGAGCTGGGGCTTGACCCCGCCCACGCCCATACCGGCAACACGCGCCAGAGGTTCTATGCCAAGCGCCAGCGCTTTGTCCTCCGACATCAGTATGGCAGCAGAGATACCATCGTTGGTCGGACAGGAGTTGCCCGCCGTAATCACCAGTTCGCGGTCGTCCCAGCTCTTGAGACCCCGCAGGGTCGGCAGCCCGGCCAGCTTCTCAGCCGTGGTGCCCGGCCGCGCGCACTCGTCGCGGTCGAAGACGACGGTCTCACCGTGCTCGTCCTCGAGCCAGTTTCCCTCGTCATCGAAGACCGGCATCTCGACCTCCAAGGGAATTATCTCGTCCTTGTAGGTCCCGGCCTCGGCGGCCTCGTGGGTCTTGCCGTGGCTTACGGCCGAATACTCGTCGAGTTCCCGGCGGCCCAGCCCGTAGACCTCGGCCACGTTCTGCGCGGTCTGCGGCATGCTCTGTATCCAGGGCGTCGACATCAGATAGTCGGGGAACGGGACCGAGAAGTGCGCGCTGTGGTCGGCAGCCGCGCTGCGTTGGGCGTCGCTGGGTTCGGCTATGCGCGGGTTGGGTCCGGTTATGCGGGTACCCTTGCCGCCGCCGCCGATGCTCCGGCCCATACGCTCGATGCCCATCGCGATACCGCAGTCGATGGTACCGACCATGATGCCCATCGCTATGCGGTGAAGCGTTTCCATGCTTGAGCCGCACTGGCGGTTGGAGTGGAAGGAACAGACCTCCATCGGTAGACCGGCCAGCCGCTGGACGTTGCCGAGGTATGCGAACTCCGAGCCCTGGCCGGTCACGTTGCCGACCCCTATATCTTCTATCATCGAGCCGGCGACCTTGGGGTTGCGGTCAAGCAGCGCACGCAAGACCTGCGCGCCGGCTTCGTCGAGCCGGGTCGCCACCAAGGAACCACGGGCACCTCGCGCAAAGCCCGACCGCGCGCCATCGACAAGAACGACCTTCCTCAGTTCCATCCTGCACCCCCTCGTGTGCCCCCGAGCGACGACCGGTGTCCGCGTGGCAAGGGCAAGCGAGTTTGGATACTATCGGGTGCCCAGAGTCGCAAGGTCCCTCTTACCCCAAACGGAGGCAGTCCCAGACCGCCCTGCATATGGCCTCACAAACCCCCGAAATCCTCGAACGCGCGTTCGAAAGATGGCTGTCCGCACAGAAAGAGGCGGCCGCGCTGATGGCCGCCGCCGAACATCCGGGTAGCGGCCGCGACTGGGCCGACGGGTACCGTTGGCTGACACGTATCGCGAGCCTGGCCCAAGAATGGGTCATCGAAAGGTCCGACCCGATGAATCCCTCACTGTTCGTCGGCCAGAGCCCCCACCGAAAGCTCATGGGCGACAACCCGGACGTCAACTATCACTTTGCAACGCTCGACAGCAGCCAGAGCTACGTGCTGTCGGGCAACCGAGGACAAGCGCCCTATGCCGGCCTGACCTTCGGGACCGACGTGTTCCGCAGCGACGACCCCGGCGGCGGTACGACCTTGCAACGAAACCTCGATGAGTTCGACATCAACAGCGACGGCTCCTTCGAACTTCGATTCGGACCCGGGGACGAAGGCCCCAACTCGCTCAGGCTGCCGCCCGGCACCGCGCAGATTGCCGTGCGCGAGACCTTCACCGACCGCCGGACCCAACGTCCGGCCGTACTCAGCATCCGCCGCGACGGTGGCCAATCCAGCGACCCCGAGCCCTCCCCCGAAGCGATGGCCGAGCGCTTGGAAACGGCCGCGCACTTTCTTCTCAAGGTCACGCGTTTCTGTATCGAGACCTACGAACTGTCCGGCTTCACGGTCAACCAGCTGATGGGCCGGGGCGGAGGCGCGCACGTCGACTCGCACGAACACGCGGTCCGCAGTCACTCCGATGCCGACATGGCCTACTACGGCGGGCGCTGGCATCTGGCCGGGGACGAGGGCTTGGCCGTTACCATCAACCCTCCCGCCCAAGACTTCGTCTACTGGGGCTTGGTGCTGCTAAACCCCTGGCTGGAGTCCTACGACTACCTCAGCCGTACCGTGAGCCTCAACAACGGAACCGCCGCCGGCAACCCCGACGGCTCGTGGACGCTAGTGATAGCGCCACGCGACCC
>JAYGCK010000035.1:0-28283 GCA_046583395.1 Deltaproteobacteria bacterium | reverse complement strand
CTGGCCGCGGCCGGGCGTGAGCTGCTCCTGCGGGCCGGACTTGCGGCTGGGCGCGTGGAGACATTGGCACCGTGCACGCGTTGCTACCCAGACCGTTATTTTTCCCACCGCGGCGGGGCCGGGCACGACCAGCGCCAATTGAGCTGGATAGGTTGGCGGCTAGACCACGGGCGGCCTTAGCCGGCAACCTGACCTGCTCGTTTACTGCGATACTTTTCGTCGGGCTTTCGTCGGGCGCTGGCATTGGTGTACAAATGGCCGCGGTGGTGTCGAGCAAGGCGCATCGCGGCAAGGGCCGCCGGGGGCGAGTGGATGAAGACCCAGCCCCGGGGCCGCCCGGCCGCAAACCTGTCGCTCCGCCGGGCAAGGTCGAGAAACCCGCACGCAGTTACGACCGCAGGGACGAGAGACACGACGTGGACGAACAGACCGGAGAGGAAAAGTCATGACGGTATCGCCGAAACGGCCGGCCGCCGGGCGCTGCCTGGCGGCCCTGGTGCTGGCCTTGTCGGTGGTCACGTTTTGGCCCGGGCAGCTGAGGGCCGACCAGTACAGTGACGAGAGTTCCCATCCTTTGCGCTTGATACGGACCGTCGTCCACCCCGTCACCAAGGCGGTCGAGTGGTTGGTGTTCAAGCCGCTTCACCTGCTCGGTCATCTGGTCGTCCCCGATGAGGGGGCCAATCGCCAGCGTTCGCTCGAATGCCGTTCCGTACACCGTCGCCCACACCGCGAATGTCGCGGGGTCTGATCGGTTCGAGAGCAGGCATGACCAGCGGGCAAGCACGAAGTAAACGGCTCGGCGTTTTGCTGTTTCCTGGTTTCGAACTGCTCGATGTTTTCGGTCCACTTGAAATGTTTGGTGCACTCTCTTACTTCGGCGAAGTGTCCGTGGAAATAACAATGGTTGCTAAGGAGGCGGGAGCTGTCACAAGCGATCCAGGCCTGGAAGTGTTGGCTGACAGTGGTTACGGTGACTGTCAGCCACTGGATATGGTTCTTGTGCCCGGCGGTCTAGGGACATGGGAGGCTGCAAGCGATCAGGCCCTGGTTACGTGGCTGTACGAGCGTGCTGAAGTGGCCGAGACTGTTATGACGGTGTGCACCGGCACTCGGTTGCTGGCTGCGACCGGGCTCATTGATGGGATGCGGGCAACGACTAATAAGGCGTTCTTTTCTACGATTGCTGAGGGCCGACCACAGGTGGAGTGGGTCAAAGAGGCTCGATGGGTCGAGGACGGCAAGTTCGTTACTTCCTCAGGGGTCTCGGCCGGTATGGACATGGCTCTGGCTGTTATTGCCGACATGGCTGGTGCCGAAGTTGCCGAGGAAATTGCGCTTGTTACCGAATACGAATGGCATCGGGACCCATCCTGGGACCCTTTTGCGGCTCGCCACGGTTTGAGCGGCAACTAGTAAGCTCGTTCGATGGAGGCTCTGGTCTTCGAGAATAGCCTGGCTCGGACGATTGCTACCAAGCTCATCGGCCAAGTACTGCCGCGTGCTTATGTGGGGCCGACCGCTCCCATACGTCGCCGGGAGATACCCGACCCCAGGCTTCCCGCCGACGATTGGCTGCTCGTACGGACCAGTCTGTGCGGGCTCTGCGGCAGCGACTACAAACAGGTTTTCCTCAACGGCAACTACGATAACCCGATGACCTCGCTGATTTCCTTTCCGCAAGTCCTCGGACACGAGGCTGTCGGCGTCGTCGAACGTACCGGTCCGGCCGTAAAGGACCGCCGGAATGGGCAACGGGTGTTGCTCGACCCCTGGTTGGGCTGCGTGCCGCGCGGGCTCGAACCATGCCGCTGGTGCCGGAGCGGGGACTACGCCCAGTGCGAGAACTTCACCCGCGGCGTGCTGGCCCCGGGCATTCATAGCGGCAACTGCAGGGACGCCAGCGGTGCCTTCGCCGAGTTCTTCCCCGCCCACGAGTCCCAGTGCATTCCCATTCCCGACGACATCGACGACGAGACCGCCGTTCTGGCCGACCCCTTTTCGGTGTCCTTGCACGGAATCTTGCACGGACCTTCGCCCGAAGGAGCAACGGTGCTTGTGTACGTGGCCGGCACTCTGGGTCTGGCGGCCATCGCCGCCCTCAAGGCGCTTTATGCCAAGGTTACGGTAATCGCCGTGGCCCGCTACCCGCACCAGGCCGCATTGGCCGGTAGCTTGGGGGCCGACCATGTAATCGCCCACCGTCCGGCGGCCGCAGTGGTCGAGGCCGTGGCCGGTCTTACATCCTCGGAACTGAGGAGACCGTGGCGTGGGCTACCGATGCTCAACGGTGGTGTCGATTTGGTCTACGACACAGTCGGTCTGGCCGAGACCTTGGAGGTGGGTGTCCGTGTGACCAGACCACGGGGCACGATAGTTGTCAGCGGGGTCGAGATACCCCGGCGTTTTGAATGGACGCCGCTCTACTTCAAGGAGATAGCGTTGGTCGGTTCGAACGCCTTCGGCATGGAGACCTTCGAGGGCCGGCGTATGCACGCCATGGAGTGGTACTTCGAGTTTGTGCGTGCGGGCCGGATAGACCTCACGCCCATCATCAGCCACCGCTACCCCCTGTCGGAATACAAGCGAGCCTTCATGGACTGTCATGACCAGGGACGCAGCGGCGCGGTCAAGGTCCTTTTCGACCAACGTTGCCCGCGTTCGGGTTCAGCCGAGTAAGCGTTCGACCTCGCCGGCCGCGCGCAGTCCGCTCGAGTAAGCCGCTTCTACGGTTGCGGCAATCGGTGCCATTTCGGTGGCCGAGCCGGCCCAGAACAAGGGCCCGGTGTCAGGGGCGGCCAGCGCTTGGCGGGCACCGACACCGCTGGGCACCAAAAAGGTGTAGCCGCCGCGCGAGTAGGGGTCGGTGGTCCAGTCGATACGGCGGTGGTCGGTGAGCTTGGCCGCGGCGCTCGAGCCCGGGAACAGTCGTTCGAGATCGGCCGTGGCCGCGCCTGCAACACGGTCCTCGCTCATGCCCGAAAGCAATGTCGCGCGCGGTCCGGTGGCGTAGGCGATGAGAACGGCCTCGGTGTCCTGGCCGGAACCATAGAAGACCGGCCAGTACAGGGTGAAGGGTCCGGCCCCACAACAGATGTTGGCGGCCCAGGTCGGCCAGAAGGGTTCGGAGAACTTGAGCAGCACCTTGCCGACCGGACCCATAACGATGGCCGACAGGGCCAGACGCTTGTCGGTGGGAAGTTGGGGCTCGAAACGGACCTGGCCCGACCTCAGTACCCCGACCGGGAGCGTGACAACGGCGCTGCGGGCCTCGAGTTCTTCGCCCTCGGTCGAGCGCAGGCGCACACCCTCGGGGCTCCACTCGACGTGTTCGACCGTAAAGCCCAGGCGGATGTCGAGACCGCGGGCTATGTAAGCCGGGAGGCTGTCGTAACCCTGGTCCAGCCTATGGTTGAGGCCGGTCTCCAGCGTCAGTACGCCGTCGGCGGCCAGTCCCATGACGCCTATCTCGTCGATGTGACCTGGCAAGTGGGCGGTAAGTGTCATTTTGGCGAAGGTGCGTGCCCGTCCTTTGTAGCCGCGCTGGTCGAGGAACTTGCGTGCCGAGATGTCAGGGGCCTGGAAGCGCCGCAACTGTCCCAGTATCGGGAAGGTAGGCCACACCGAAGGGTGCATCAGGGTCCACGGCAACCATTTGGTACCATGGCCGATGTTGAACATCGTGTCGCGTACCAGCGGACAGGGGCGGGTTTTGAGGCCGGCAGCCTCGATATCGGGCCAGGTTCTGGCGCCGCTGCCGTGCACGAACTCAGCGCCGGCCTCGACCGGAGTGCCGGCGAAATCACGGACCGAGTGCACGCGGCCGCCGATGCGGTCGCGCCCCTCGACCACCAGGCAGCCAAGCCCGGATGCGGCCAGACGACGCGCGGCCGTAAGCCCGGCCATTCCGGCACCAATCACGATGGAGTCGAGCATGGCCGGTCTAGCCTGAGCCGAAGCGGGCCTCGGCCTTGCGTCTGGCCTCGTCGATGACCTCGATGGCGACCGGTTCCATCCAGGCCATACCGCGGCGCAACATGCGCGGGGCCAGCGCACGAAGCAGGCGTGCCGACATCAACTGAACGCTCCACTTGGGCGATACCACCTCGTGGACGCGCCGTTCGATGGCACGCAAGATGGTATCGACAACCACCTTCGGCGGGTACTTGTGGCCCTCGTAGGCGCTCGGCGAGTCGTCCTTGTCCCATATCTCGGTGTCTATCGGGCCCGGCGTTACAATGGTGGCTTGTATGTTGGAACCGGCCAGGTCGTTCCATAGGCCTTCGGTAAAACCGTCCATCGCGCACTTGGAGGCCGTGTAGGGGGTTTCGCGGGGCGGGGCCACACGCGCGGCGAACGAGGAGACGTTGACGATCCATCCCTCTCCGAGCCTCAGCATATGGGGAATGGCCGCCAGAGTGGTCCACACCGACGACATGAAATTTATCCGCATCACCCGTTCCACGTCGTCAGCGCTGACCTCGTAGATATGCTTGTGCATGGGGATGCCTGCGTTGTTGATGAGTATGTCGAGACGGCCGTGGCGGCGGGCGCTGTCGTGTACGACCGACTCTGCAAATCCGCGCTCGCCCAGGTCTCCGGCAAGATAAACGGAATCTGGCGCGTGGCTCCGGCATTCATCTATCAACTCGCGCAGTTGGTGTTCGCGACGCGCCACGGCGACCACGGTCGTGCCACGGCGTGCAAGTTCGAGCGCGGTATCCCGACCGATACCCGAGGACGCGCCGGTAACGACGGCCACCCTGCCTTCGTAGTCCATGCTCATGCTCCTTGTTCTGCCGCTTAGACGATTTCGAGCCGGGCATAGCGCGCCACGAGCTTCTTTAGACCGACCCGGTCGAACTTGACCACCACCTTTTCATCGTTGCCGCCGCCATTGGATTTTGCGACCATGCCGGCCCCGAACATCGGGTGCGCCACCCGCATTCCTACTTTGAAGCAGGCCGTGGGGTCGTCGAACACGAAGGCCGTTTCTTCTTCGGCTGTTGTGGCCGGGAACACCGATGGGGTGGGTCGTACGATCTCGTCGCTTCGCCGGCAGGTCGTGAGCTCGTCCGGAATCTCCTCTAGGAAACGCGACCGAAGATTGCGCTCGTTGTTGCCGAACACGTGCCGCGTGACGGCGTGTGTAAGCGTAAGCTCGGCGCGGGCCCGGGTCATGGCGACGTAACAAAGCCGCCGCTCCTCCTCTATGCCCTTGTCCCCTTCCTCGTCGGTCGAGCGTGCATGAGGGAACAGGCCCTCTTCCATCCCCGACAGGAACACGTGCGAAAATTCGAGCCCCTTGGAATTGTGGGCCGTCATCAGGGTGACCACGGCCGCTTCCGTATCATAGTCATCGACCGCGGCGGCAAGCGATAGTTCTTCAAGGAAGGCGGCCAGCGGCGCCAGCTTTGCGTCCTCTTCTTCGAACTCGCGCGCGTCGAAAGTGGCGTCGAAGTTTTGCGCCACGGTAATAAGCTCGCGCACGTTTTCGACCCTCGACTCGGGGTCGTCGCCGCCGCGACGGAGCAGGTACTCGATGTACCCGCTTTCCTCGATCACCCGCTCCAGTAGCGCTGCGACCCCGGAATCGGTGGCGGCCATCCAGGACCCGGCCGAGTGTGCGAAGGTCTCCAGCCGTGAACGTGCCGCACGCGAACATTGGGCGGGCAGCTGCCCGCTGGAAAGCAGTTTCCACACCCCGCCGGTGCCGTCACCCGCGTCCCCGGCCAGGCGTTGCCAGGTCACCTTGCCGATTCCACGCGGCGGTGTGTTGATGATGCGGGCCAGCGCCATGTCGTCGGCCGGATTGTTGAGGAACTTGAGATAGCCGAACAGGTCGCGGATTTCCTGGCGTTCGTAGAAACGGGTGCCGCCCACGATCACGTAGCGGATTTGCCGGCGCACCAGCTCCTCCTCTATAGCGCGCGATTGCGCGTGGGTACGGTAGAACACGGCGGCCTGACCGCGCGCGGCCCCGAGAGCCTCGAGGCTGCCGGCGATGTGGCGGGCCTCGTCGCGTTCGTCGGCGGCGGTATAAACGGTGACCGTGGCGCCGGCGTCGTTGTCGGTCCACATGTCCTTGCCCATGCGCGAAACGTTATTGGCGATTACCGCGGCCGCGGCGTTGATGATGTTGGTCGTGGAGCGGTAGTTCTGGTCCAGTCGTATCACCTTGGCGCCCGGGAAATCTCGTTCGAACTCCAGGATGTTGCGTATGTCGGCCCCGCGCCAGCCGTATATCGATTGGTCGTCATCACCTACGACGCAGATGTTGCCGTGGGCCGCTGCGAGCATGGACACGACCAGATACTGCGCATGGTTGGTATCCTGGTACTCATCGACCATGATGTGTTTGAAGCGGGCCCGGTAGCGCTCGAGAAGTTCCGGCTGGCGACGGAACAAACGTACCAGGTTGAAAATGAGATCCCCGAAGTCCATCGCGCCCAGGCCGGTAAGACGGGCCTGGTAGCGGGCATAAAGCTCGCGCATCAGTTCGGGGGCCTGCTCGGAACCGCCACTGTCTTCGGGGCCGCGCGCCTCGTTCTTTGCACGTTCGATGAAGTGTCTGATGCGGTCGTGATGGTAGAGGCTCTCGTCGATGTTGGCGTCCTTGACCAGCTCTTTTAGGAGGCGGGTCTGGTCGTCCCGGTCGAAGATCGAGAAGTTGGCCGGATAACCGAGGGTCTCGGCATGCCGGCGCAGGAAGCGGGCGGCTATTCCGTGAAAGGTGCCTACCCAGATGTCGGCCGCCGCGGGACCGACCAGTCCGGTGCTGCGCTCGACAAGTTCTCCGGCGGCCTTCTTGGTGAAGGTGACCGTCAGAATCTCGTGGGGGCGCGCGCGGCCCTGTTCGATAAGCCGGGCGACCCGGTGGACTAGGACCCTGGTCTTACCGCTGCCTGCCCCGGCGAGCACCAATACGGGACCGTCATCGTGCTGGACTGCTTCGGTTTGGCGGGCGTTGAGCGAGACCAAGGGGCGCAATGGTGTCCCACCGCGATGGTGGCGGCAAGTCCGGCCTCTTTCCCGGTTCGGCCTTCTCGACTATGAGGTAGGCCTTGGCACGCTACGAACCCAAGGACTCGGGCTACCGAAGAGCAAAGAAGGCCGGGTACCGGTCGCGTGCGGCAATCAAGCTCGAGGACATCGACCGCCGGCACCGGCTGCTCAGGCCCGGCCAGACCGTCCTGGACCTGGGCTGTTGGCCGGGCGGCTGGACCCAGGTGGCCAGCCAACGGGTGGGAGACCAGGGGCGGGTCGTGTGTGTGGATACCGAGACCGTCGAGCCCTTTGGCGCCGCCAACGTAATCTCGGTCACCGGTGATGTTTCCGACCCCGAGGTCCAGCGAGAGCTGGCCGACGCCTTGGGTGGTCAGGCCCATCTGGTCATGTCGGACATGGCGCCCAAGCTCAGCGGCATCGCTGCCACCGACCGTGCCAGACACGAGATGCTTGTCGAGCTTGCCGTTCGGGTGGCCGGCCGTGTTATTGGCCAGGGTGGTGACCTTCTCGTCAAGCTGTTCTCGGATTCCGAAGGGTGGTTTCGCCAGATCACCGGCGAGGGTTTTGATAGAACGGTGACCTTCAGGCCCGCCTCGACCCGCAAGGGCTCGAGCGAGATATACGGCCTGGCTCTGTCCCGGTCCCCCGGTACGGCCGGCTAGCCAGTGATCCGCTTGGGCGTTGGACCGGCGTGCTATATATTTTTACCCGTTCGGCATGTATGCGGTGAAGCGGCCAATCCTTAGCATTGTTCCCTTCCTTGTCCTGGGCGCTGGTCTTGTAGCGTCCTGCGAGCGCTTGCCGGCGGTCTCTGCGCCCGAGCCGCCGCACAAGATCAGTGCGGGCGGACAGGCCAAGGCCATGGCCGAGCCCGACCGTGGCCGTCTCTTGTTGTCGGTCGAGAGCCACGCGGCCAGCGCCGATGACGCGGTAAGGGCCAATGCGCGGCTTAGCATGGCCGTGGTCCGGCGCCTTGAAGCGCTGGTCGCCGATGCCGGCACCGTATCGACCCGTTCCTACAGGTTGCGGCCCGAGTATTCCTGGGAGGAGAAAGATGGACGACGCCGGCAGGTGGTCGCCGGCTATCTGGCGTCGAACACGGTACAGGTCGAGACCGCCAATTTGGCGCGCCTCGGCGCGATGATCGATGCGGCCGTAAGTGCCGGCTCCACGCGGGTGGCCGCTGTGTCATTTTATCTTGCCGACCCCGGTCCGGTCCGCCGCGAGGCGGTCGCGGAGGCTACCCGGTTGGCGCAGGCCCAGGCCGAGGCCATAGCCGAGACCCTGGGTGTGGGGCTAGGCGATCTTCTTGAGGCCAGCACGAGCACGCCAGCCGCCGTCCCACCCGCGCTAAGGATACAGGCACGGCTGGCCGGCAAGGGCGATACCACCACGCCTATCAGTCCCGGGGAGATAGAGGTCAAGGCCACGGTCAGCCTCGTATACGAGGTCGAATAAGCGGTGCCCATGTCCTCTGATCTCCTCGCGGCGCTATTGGTGGTGCTGGTCACCGCCGCACCCGCCCGGGCCACCGCCGAGGAGAGCGAGCCGCCGCCCGACCCCGTTGTGTCCGTCGTGGTGGTCGCGCCCCAGGACCCCAAGGCCATCATTGACACGGTTGCGGCCATGGCCCCGGGTCTGCTGGCCGAATATATCCGCGTCGACACCACCAACCCGCCCGGTAACGAGACCCTTGCGGCCCGGTTTCTGGCCGGCGTGCTCGAGCGTGAAGGGATAGGGTCGAGCATCTTTGAACCCGAGCCGGGCCGCGGCAGCATCTATGCAAGGATACGGGGCAAGGGCGACGCCGGGGCGATCATTCTTTTGAGCCACACCGATGTCGTGCCGGTCGATGAGACCCGCTGGAAGCACCCCCCGATGGCCGGCAAGACGGTCGACGGTGTGCTCTACGGCCGTGGCGCCCTCGACGCCAAGTCGGTCGGTGTGGTCCAGTTTCTGGCCGTGGTGGCCTTGAAGCGCGCGGGAATCGAACTGTCCCGTGACATCATTCTTCTGGCCACTGCCGACGAAGAGACCGGTGGGCGCCTTGGCGCTGGGTGGATGGTCGAGGAGCACGGAGAACTGTTCGAGGGTGCCTCCTTTGTTCTCAACGAGGGGGGGTTCATCGAGGAGACCGAGGGGGCCCCGCTCATCTACAATGTGGGTGCGGCTGAGAAGGGGCCTTGCTGGTTCCGGGTGGTGGCCACCGGACCCGCTGGCCATGGCTCGAGGCCTGCCGAAGGGACCGCCGTGGTTCGCTTGGTCGAAGCGCTCGGCAAGTTGGTGGCCTGGGAGCGCCCGCTCGAGGTCAGTCCGGTGGTCGCCGGGTACTTTGCAGCATATGCCGCCATCGACGAGGACCATGCCCGCCAATTCCGTCAGCTCGAGCGTTCTCTAGAGGACGAGCGTTTCGGCTCTTGGTTCATGGGCCAGCCCGCATGGGCCGCGCTAGTGCACGACACACTGGTACCCACGGTCCTGGTCGGCAGCCGCAAGACCAACATCATTCCGGCCGAGGCTACGGCCGAGGTCGATAGCCGTCTTTTGCCCGGCCATAGCTGTGAGGATTTCATGGCCGAGGCGGCCACCCTGGTCGCCGGCGAGGGTGTGCGGGTAGAACCGCACGGTACGGCTTTCCCTTCTTCGCAATCGCCTCTCGATAGTTCCCTGGTCGATGCTATCGAGCGGTCTGCCGCGGCCGAGGATGGTCCGGCGTTAGTGATACCCGGCATGGTCGCGGGATTTACCGACTCGCACTACTTCCGCGAGAAGGGAATCGAGGCCTATGGTTTCGTTCCGATAGTCATTTCACGCCAAGAGGCGAACTCCCTACATGCCCCCAACGAACGAGTGCGTGTTGCCGAACTCGAACAAGGTGTGCGCAGGATGGTGAAGCTGCTCATCGACCTCGGCTCCTGATTTAAGCACAGCTCGGGCCCCGTCCCTGTTGCGCGCCGCAACAGTTTAAAAGATATTAAGAGGGTGCGGCGCCGGCGTTGGGCCGGGAGAGGAGGGGGTGTTGCGGATGGGTGACGGCAGGTCGCAAACCGGTGGTCATACTGCCTCGATCGGCAGTCTTATCGACCTTATCGCGAGTTTGGACTCCGAGCTTGGCCACTTGTTGGTGGGCGGTCCCTCGGCCGCGTCCGTAGTCGGCTCGGCCGCCTCGCGTTCGGGGAAAGTCGCGGGCGGGTTGCTTGTCAGCGTGCTCGGTCTCTTGGAAAGCTCAGGTTTTGCGGGTTCGTTCCGTCAGGCGCTTGCAGGGACCAGACCGTCTGAACCGGACCGCGAAGAGAACGCGATGGTCCAAGAGCTAGCCGGCTTGCGTGAGCGCGAGCGGTCGCTGACCGAGGATGTGGCCGCGCTGGCCGAAAAGGCCGAGCACTTCGAAGAAGTAATGCGGGAATTGGCCCAGACCCAGGGCCGTTGCTTGGCCAAGCTCGAAGCCGCCGGTGAGTTCGAGACGGTCCGCAGCCGCCTCGACGCCTTCGAACGGGATTTCGACGACTTTAAAGCGGTCCAGAAGAACAGCACCCATGGGGTGCTCGAAGGTTTTGAGGGTGTGCGTACCCGTCTGTCCCAGCTCGAGGCCAGCGGTTCCGACATGGCCCGGGAGGCTCGAGCAAGGTCGGGCAGGCTCGACGCCTTGTCGGCCCACGTCGTATCGGTCGAGCGCAAGCTGGACGCGGCGCTTGGCGCCCGGCCGGTCGGTGAGGCGGTGCGGATGCCGGCGGCGACCACCGATGTGGACAAGACCGTGCAAGCAACCCGCTAGTCTGCTATAGCCCGTCTATGCTCGATGCATGCCCTGGCCGCCCGGCCGCCGCCCGTAGCCCAAACCCGTTTATTGCCGCCGCGATAATGGCCTCGCTGATGCTTGCCGCTTGTGCCAGTGAGCCCGAGCCCAAGCCGCGGCCCAAGGTCTCGGCCGAGCAAGGGTTCAAATATTACGTCGGCGGGCCGGTCATGAAAACCGACGAGTACGGCCGCAACCGCCTGAGCAGTTTCAACGGACCGGTCATGCAGCCGACCAACCGCGGTCTCTTGGTGGGCGTGCGGATCGACGCGGATGCGAACTTCGAATTTCGCACCTGGCTCAACGGCGCGCTTGCACAGTCCTCTAGCGGTTTCATCAAGGACGACGGCACCTACTGGTACCTCAAGCGCGAAGGCTACGATGCCGCCGGCATGGTGGTCACCAAGCGGACTTATCAATACGACGATGATGCCCAGCAGATGACAACCGTCCTGACCTACTACGACATCGATGACGGCAGCGTGCTCGAGGAACGTACCGTCGAGACCCCTTATAAGCCGCCCCCCTGGCCGATAAGTGCCAAGCAGAAGCAAAAGCGTGCCGAGCGCCTCGAGAAGCGTACGGAAAAACGCGCCGACACTAAGGCCAAAGAGGCAACCCGGTAGACCGCGTGCGCGTCGTTCCGGTAGACCAACTGGTCGATAACTACGCCTATTTGTTGATCAGCGGCAGCCACGCTGCGGTCGTCGACGTTGCCGAGGCCGCGCCGGTGCTCGATTGCGCCGAGGCCGAGGAGGTCACGGTCGTATCGGTGCTCTCGACCCACCACCATTACGACCACGTTGGCGGTAACGAGGACCTGGTCGCCGAGTTGGGCCGGCGCGGGGAGCCCGAGGGCGGTCCGCGAGTGTTCGGTTACGCAGGAGACCGCGAGCGCATCCCGGAACTCACCGACGGGCTGGACGATGGTGAGCAGTTCGAGGTTGCCGGTATGACGGGGCAGGCCATCTTCATCCCCGCCCACACCCGTGGCCATCTCGCCTATTATTTTGCCGCCGCAGGTGCCGTGTTCACCGGGGACACTTTGTTCGCCGGAGGTTGCGGGAGGCTGTTCGAGGGTGACGCCGGCCAGATGATGTCATCTCTGGCCACGCTGGCGGACCTTCCCGATGATACCTTGGTCTATTGCGGCCACGAGTATACCGCCAAGAACCTCGAGTTTGCCGCCATGCTCGAGCCTGGTAACCGGGCATTGGAGCAGCGCCGCCATGAGGTCGCGGGGCTTCTGGCCGGCGGCAAGCCGACAGTGCCGACGACCATAGGCTTGGAAAAGCAGACAAATCCCTTTCTGCGTACCGGCAGCGCCGAACTCAGACGGTCGGTCGTCGCGCGTGTGCCGGGAACCGCCGATGACGATACCGCCGTGTTCGCGGCCACGCGCAGCCTCAAGGACTCCTTCTAGCGTCGCCGGTATATACGAAGCGGCCGTTTGGTGTGCGGGTAAAAGAACCGTTCTTCGAGCCGGTAACGGTTGCGGGCCCAGTCGTGGAAGCGGCGCCGCAGGGGGCCCGACCATTTGCGGGCTACTATGATCAGTGGCGGGTCGGCCTCCTCTAGGCGTCCCAGCATGCCGCTAAACCCACCCTCGGCCCGTTCTGCAACAAAGCGGTCGACGCCGAACCACATATAGGGCCAAGGCCACAGGCTGTGGCGCCCGGTGTGGATACTGAACTCGGGAAAGCCGATGACCAGCACGGGGTCGTCCTTGCCAAGCCCGTCCTCGAGCTCGGAGATAAATGCGGCCTGCTCGTCAAAGCTGACCGGGGTGCGCATACGCACTGCCTTGGGCGTGGCTGCGAGCAGCGCTGAGAGCAATATCAGGGCGGCCAAGCCGGTGGCCGTGGAGTTGGCGACCAAGCGTTCGGGGGCCAGGTGTCCGGCACATGCGGTGATGAGCCGGGCCAAGCCTAGTGCCAGGCCGGCGGCGACGAATGGAGCGAACATGATGGTGTCGGGCCAGGCCTGCAGGCTTACGAAGGACATGGCCAGGTAGAGGATGCCGGCCACGGTCAGTGGCCCCGGGCCACGGCCCCTTGTGCCGGTGACAAGCCCGGCAAGGGCCGCAGGGGCCAGCCACAGCTCGGTATGGTTCCAGCTACGGGCCAGACGCAGCAGCTGGGTCGTGGTCCCGGCGGGGCTGCGAGCGTGCCAGTCGATATATGAGAGGTTAAAGATGATGGCCTGGTCTATGAACTCGGCGGCTGCGCCGGCCGACCACAGCCATATCGCTATGGCGCCCGGAGCGACCGCTGCACCGGCAAGCAATGACCACAACGGCCTGCCTGTCCCGGCCCTAGGACCACGGCCGAGCAGCTCCCAAGCGGCACCGCCGAGGTAACACAGCCCCGGCTGCCAACACATTGCCGACAGCCCGGCGGCCAGGCCGGCCGTGAACGCACGGCCGCCCCCTGCGGCCAACAAGGCGGCTAGTCCGAACACCGTGGTGGCCACTTTGGGCCGCACGCCCTCGAGCGAAGCGGTCGGCCACTGGTCGAACGCGACCATCAGGAGGGCTGCCGACATGGCCACCACCAGCCTCTGATGGCGGCGGCAGATGAGGAACAGAAGCGCGGGGCCGGTCGCGCCGAGGATGACGAACAGGGCGTGTGCGCCCTCGAAGGCGGTCAGTCCAAGCCCGGGAAGACGCGGCAGCAGCGTTGCGCCCATTGCGCCCAACAGTGCGCCGCCGGGGGTCTTGTGCAGGAAGACGTCGCGATAGGGGATTCGTCCTTCGAGCAAGCCCAGCGACATGAGGTCCCAGGTGGCCGGGTCGAGGACGGCTGGTCGTGAGAGAGGGGCGAACGAGAACAGGAAGGCGAGACCACCGAAGAACAGGGTCGTGGCCACCAGCATGTCGGTTCTGCCCAAACGCGCGGACGCTTTCGTACCCACCGTGGGCTCACTCACCGGGACCGGGGGCCAGGGCCCCGGCCACGGTCCGCATATCGACTAGCCAGTGCCCGTCCTGTTCGACGAGGATAAGGCGATCGCGACGTCTGGTGCCGTCGTTGAACAGCACGACCAGATCAATGCGGGTGCGGTCACCCTCGGGTGCTTCGTCGACAACTTCGGCCCGCCACATGATGCCGTTCTTGGTCACCCGTCCTGCCCATGACTCCAGACTGCCGAAGCTTTGGGCAATCTCGGCGCTGCCGGGACCGGGCAGGACCAGGGCCGCGATAGCGCTCTCGTCGAAGGGTTGGGCGTCAAGTGCGTGGTAGAAGCTACGGGCTGCGGCCGCCGCAGGGCTGGTGGCCCGGCATGACGACAGGCCGGCCGTGGTGGCCAGGACCATGACCGCGACCGCCAGCGAGCTCACGTTCGGCATCCCGGCACAATGCCGCAGCCGGGGGTGCCGTCAAAGCCGGGCGTTGCCGGGGTCACCCGACCGATTACAATGGCCGGGCTGAGCGGACCGACATAGATGGGACACTTGATAGGACTGACCGGCGGGATAGGCGCGGGAAAATCCACGGTAGCGGCCATGTTGGCCGAGCGTGGTGCCGTGGTCATCGATGCCGACCGGGTTGCGCACGAGGTCTATCAGCCCGGGACCGAGGGCCACGCCAAGGTGCTCGAACGCTTCGGGACCGACGTCTTGGATACCGACGGCACTATCGACCGGATGAAGCTCGGGGCGGTGGTCTTCGGCCACAGTGCCGCGCTCGAGGACCTCAACGCCATCGTCCATCCGCTGGTCAGGTCCGAAGTGGCCCAGCGCGTGGCTGAGGCTACCGGGGCCGACCCCGGTGCGGTCATCGTCATAGAAGCGGCCCTGATGACCGAGACCGGGTGGACCGGCGGCGCTGGTGTTCTGTGGGCCGTGCTGGCCGAGGCCGAGGTGGTGGTCGCCCGGTTGGTTGCGACCAGGGACATGGACCCGGCCGAGACCCAGGTCCGGATGGCGACCCAGGCAAGCAATGACGAACGCCGGCGGGCGGCATCGGTCATCATCGAGAACAACGGTACCCTGCTCGACCTCGAGGGCGCGGTCGACGCGGCCTGGCGCGAGCTCAGCGAGCATCTGGCGAGCTGACCGAAGCGCTGTGTCGGTGGTCGAGATTATCGAGCGCGCCGCGGCGCGCTTCTCCACGCGTGAGTTCCTCACCGAACTACGTCTAGGGTCGGCCGGCCAGTCGGCTTCCCTGACCTATGCGGAGGTCTACGAGCGCAGTCTCCGCTTGGCTTCGGGGATGGCCCGCGCCGGTCTCAGGCCCGGCGACCGTTTGGCCGTGCTGATGGACAACGGGGCTGACATGGTCACCAGCGAATGGGCCTGCCTGCTTACGGGCTACCTGTGGGTAGCGCTCAATACACGGTCCTCGTCCGCCGAGCTTGAAGAGGTCTTGGCCGATAGTCGCCCGGCGGTTCTCATAGTCGGCAGCGCTTACGCCGGTACCGTTGCCGCCATGTCTTTGCCCAAGTCCTGTCGCGTTGTCGGGGCGGGTGCGGAACTCGAAGGGTTGTTGGGACCGGCCGAGCCGCCCTATCCGTCACCCGGACCCGAGGACCCGGTCCGCATCCGTTACACCTCGGGGACCTCGGGGCGCGCCAAGGGCGCCGTTCTGGCCCGTCGTTGTTATGACGTCTCGGTAGCAACGGTGCGCGACGTGGTCGGGCCGGTCGGTCCCGAGGCCCGCTTGCTGCAGGTCGCGCCGATGACCCATGCCAGCGGCGCTATGCTCCTTCCCCATGCCGGTCAGGGCGCCCGGGCCTACCTGCTCGACAGTTTCGAGGCCGAGCCGGTGGCCGGGCTCATAGAGTCGCTCTCCATAACCAGTCTCTTTGTGGTGCCCACCATGTTGGTCCGCTTGCTTTCGACCCCGGGTGCCGCCGGCCGCCTGGCCGGCCTCGAGACCATCGTTTGCGGAGGAGCCTCGATGCCGATCGACCGTTTGCGCGCGGGGCTCGAGATGTTGGGGCCCGTTTTTGTGCAGATATACGGGCTTACCGAATCGACCTGGCCGGTGGCTGCCTTGACCCGTACCGAACACCAACGGCGCGATGCCGAGACCGAACAGGCGTGGCTGTCACGGCTGGCCTCTGTGGGGCGTTCTAGCGGAGTGGGCGACATACGAATCGTCGATGAGGAAGACCGCGATGCCTTGCCCGGCGCCGAGGGCGAGATAGTCGTCAAGGGCCCCAACACCATGACCGGTTATTGGTCGTCGGCCGGCCAGGACCACAAGGGCTTAGACGCCGACGGTTGGATGCACACCGGCGACATCGGCCGTATGGACGCCGAAGGTTACCTGACAATCGTCGACCGTCTCGACGACATGATAATCACCGGCGGCTTTAACGTGTACCCGCGCGAGGTCGAGGAAGCCCTGGCCAGCCATCCGGCCGTGCTCGAGTCGGCGGTGGTGGGAAGGAGTGATTCCGACTGGGGTCAGCGGGTCCACGCCTGCGTCGTGCTCGAGGCCGGCCGGCGGGTAGAACCCGAGGTGCTAATCGCCCATGCCGGTTCCAGATTGGCCGGTTACAAGAAACCGAGGAGCTTGGAGATAGTGGCGGCTCTGCCGCGCAACCCCGCGGGCAAAGTCCTAAGGCGTGCGCTTCGTTAGGCGCGGGCGAACTCCAGCAGGCGCGCTAGCAGTTCGGGCATATCGAGGCCCGCAGCCTTCCAGGAACGCGGGTACATGCTGATGTCGGTGAAACCCGGGATGGTGTTGGCTTCGTTGAGAAGCACGCGGTCCTCTTCCACGAAAAAGTCCACCCGCAACATTCCACTGCAGCCGATTAGGTCCCATACCCGGGTCGCGACCCTCTCGAGTTCGCCGGTGGCGTGCTCGGTCAGTTCGGCGGGGACCAGTAGCTCGGCACCGGAACCGACGTACTTATCGTCGAAGTCATAGAACGATGCGTCCGGCACGACCTCGCCGGGCGGCGCTATCTCGGGACTGTCCAGACCGAGCAGCGACATCTCAATCTCGCGCGCTCGCGCGGCGCGCTCGATGACCACGCGCGGGCCCCAGCTGCGTGCTTGGGCCAGCGCATCGTCGAGTTGGCCGGACGACCCGATCCTGCTGATGCCGACCGAGGAACCCAAGGCCGAAGGTTTCACGAAGCAGGGGTAACCGAAGGCCGACCGTATACGGGAATCGACCGTGGCGGTGTCATCGTTGCCCGCGGCAAGGAACTCGACCTGGTCGATGCCCGCGCCCGCGGCCAGGGTCTTCATTGCCAGCTTGTCCATCGCGATGGCCGACGCGGTCGAACCGGCCCCGACGAAGGGAACACCGATGCTCTCGAACAGGCCCTGGATGCTTCCGTCCTCACCACCGGGGCCGTGGAGGACCGGGAAAGCGAGGTCGAAATCCTCGCTGCCGCCGCCATCGAGGTAGACCAAACGTCCACCTTGGGGCGCCGGAGCCGCGGCCACCGGGCGGCCCTGGCCGGCCGGGACCTCTACGAGTTCGGTGGCGGCACGGGCTAGAAGCGGGCCGAGGTCCGTGGCCACCCAGTTGCCGGCCTTATCGATGCCAACGGGCAGGACCTCGTGTCCGAGTTCCTCGAGGGCGGATACCACCGAATGGGCCGAGCGCAGAGATATTGCGTGCTCGGAAGAGGTTCCACCCATGACTACGAGCACGCGCAGCGACACGACGGAATCTTTAGCACCGGCGGCCCGGCGGCCCAACGCAAGAAGTAGAAGTTTTACTGATGAAGGTTGGCTACACTTGACAATAAGTGATATTTGCCGCCGCTGAGCGGCCTAAGGAACCGGATGCACATAGAGACCCTCAAGATTTTTTGTGACGTCGTTGAGAACCAGAGCTTCTCACTGGCCGCCACCCAGAACTTCATAACCCAGTCGGCCGTTAGTCAGCAGGTTCGCGGTCTCGAAGAGCGCTACGGCAAGCGGCTCCTCGAGCGCAAGCGCGGCAGCGTCAGGCCGACCGCCGCCGGAGAGATTTTCCACCAGGCCAGCCGCGAGATTCTCCACGTGTTCGACCAGATGGAGGCCCGGCTTCAGGGGCTCAGTAACGTCGTCACCGGGAGCATCCGGGTGGGGACCGTCCACAGCGTGGGTCTTTATGAGTTGTCCGACCCGCTCAAGGCATATTTTGCCGATTTTCCCCATGTAAATGTCTACCTCGAATACGACCGGGCCAGCCACATCTACGAACAGGTACTGCGCGGCAACGTCGACCTGGGCATAGTTGCCTATCCCACGGCGCGCGCGCAGATCACGGTGCTCGATTTTAGGACGGACAACCTGGCGGTTGTGTGTTCACCCGAGCACCACTTGGCCGAGAGCAACACCATCGGAATCGCCGACATCAACGGCGAGAAGTTCGTGGGTTTTGAAAAGGGCATCCCGACCCGTCTGGCTCTCGACCGCGTGTTCAGTGAGAACAATATCTCGGTGCAATATGTGGCCGAGCTCGATAATATCGAAATGGTAAAGCGTTTGGTCGAGGTCGGTGCCGGTATCGCGCTGATTCCCGAAAAGAGCTGCGTTCACGAGTTGCAGACCGGAACATTGGTCAAGGCCGACCTCAGCGACCGTGGCCTGACCCGCCCGATCGGCATCATCCACAGGACCGGCAAACACTTCAGTCCCGCTGCCGAGAAGTTCATCGAGTATATGCAGGCCGACCGCCCGGCGGCCGGCGGACAAGCCGCGGCCCGCTAGCTCAGGCGCGGAAGCGTTCCATCACTTGTGTGGCGAACAGTTCGAGGGTGGCCTCGGAACCGAGGTCGCCGAACACTATGGCGAAGTCGGTCACACCCAGCTCCATCTTTGCTTCCAGCTTGGCGACGACCTGGTCGGGCGTACCGATGACGGCCATGGTGTCGAGATCAACAAAGCCTCCGATGAACATCTTGGCGACCTCCATTTGAGCGGCCAGGTCCCCGGCGTCGCGACCGATGACGACGGCCATTTGTTCGCTTATGGTTATCTCGCCGGGGTCGCGGTCGATGTCCTTGCAATGGGCTGACAGCGCTTCGATGAGTTCGGGCATGCGCGCGACGTCGGGCATCGGACAGTTCCAGCGCGAGGCGTAGCGCGCGACCAGGGCCAGTAGCACCTTTTTGCCGGCCCCCCCTATGGTGATAGGCAACCGGTCCTGCACCGGCTTTGGCTCAAAGGGAACATCGTGGAAACGGTAGTGGCGACCCTCCAGGTTGGTGCGTTCACGGCTGAAAAGGGCTTCGATAATCGCAAGCGATTCGCCGAGTTGCTCGAGTCGGACCCCGACCGGCGGGAACTCGATGCCGTAGCCCTTGTACTCCGACTCTTGCCAACCGGCGCCTATGGCGAGTTCGGCACGGCCGGCACTGATGTGGTCGAGCGAGACGGCCATCTTGGCCAGCAGGCCGGGGTTGCGGTAGGAATTGCAGGCCACCAGCAGGCCTAGCCGGAGGCTTTCGGTGGCCTCGGCGATGCCGGCCACAGCGGTCCACCCGTCCAGGAAATCGAGTTCGGGCATGCCCTCGGCCCACATATGGTCGACCAGCCACAGGCCGTCGTAACCGAGGGCCTCCAGCCTTAGGGCGGTCTGGCGAAGTTGCTGGTAGGTCTGGGCCGCCTGGGGCAGGAAAAGCGAGAAGGAAACTGGATGGTTGACCGGCACAGGGGTCTTCGGAGGCCCGATCCTAGCCGGGGCCGGGGCCGGGCGACAGCGCTTTTGTTGCGGGGGGCCGTGGCCGGGGTATATCCTGTCCGGACCTAGGGGTAGGGCCTTAGGGCCCGGCTGGCCGAGATGCCGGAGCGACCTTTTAACAACCCCTTCACCAAAAGCCTTGCGCACCTGCGCCAGCGGCTCATTGAACGGGAACGCAACCAGCCTGTCCCGGCACCCGAACCCCCGGACCCCCAGCTAAGCGACGAAGAACGCTTTAAGACCTCTGTCGAGGGCGCGACGCCGCTTGGCGAAGGCGCCAGCCGCGATGTTCCACCCCAGCACCCGGACAGGTCCGGCTCCAAGGCCATCCGCCGTCGGCCAGCCGATGACGCGATGTCGGTACTTGCTGATTTCGATGTGCGTTACTCGGACCTTTTCATACGGGGAAGGTCGAAGGACCTGTCGGCCCGGACCGCACGAGAGCTGGAAGAAGGCCGGTTCGCTGTGCATTCACACGTTGACCTCCATGGGATGGTGCTCGAAGATGCGATGGCCAGGGTCGACGATTTCATTGCAGACAGTCAACGCAGGGGGGAACGGTGCGTGCTGGTGGTTACCGGCAAAGGGAACAACTCGCCGGGGCACCGGGGCGTGTTGCGCCAATCGATACCCGACTGGTTGGCACGCGGCCCGAGCGCGCGCCGGGTATTGGCCTTTGCGAGCGCACGACCCTGTGACGGTGGCAGCGGCGCGCTTTACGTTCTGTTGCGCAAGTCATCCTCCCGTAAATCTCGCATAAGTGTGGAGACAGGACCGGGTCCTTAGGCAGGCAGTAAAGTGGCGGAGGTGGTTGAAGTGGAAAGTGGACTAGCGAAAGAGACCAGCCGTCTTGTCTACGTTGGAGGCGACGGCGATGTTTATGAGGCCGGCTATGGCGACGGCAACGAGAGCGCACCACGGCGCCTTACCTGGGGATGGTCAGAAGGCGCGGGCGATGACGGACGGCTTCAGTATGTGTGGCCGTCGTATTCGCCCGACGGTTCGCACGTAGCGTGCTTCGGCGTCGGCGCCGGCGAGTCGGCACACGCGGGTCTTTACGCAGTGGCCGAGGACGGTGTGGCCATGCACGAGATCTGGCGCATGTACGAAGCCGTTCCGATCTGTGAGAGTTGGTCGTCCGATTCCCGCCACATCGCGTTGTTGCTGCAGAACGACCGTGGTCTGGCCCTCGAGATAGCCGATATCGCCAGTCCCGGGAAAACCCGTAAGCTCGATGGCGGTGCGCCACTGTTCTGGTCCTGGTCCCCGGCCGGGCCGCTCATTGCGGTCCACACCGGTGGCAGCCGTACCGTCTATGGCGATGCTCGCATGTCGGTCTTCAGGATTGACGAGGGCGTCGAAGAACTGGCCAGGCTCGAGCCGGGCGAGTTCCGTACCCCGTCCTGGTCGCCCGATGGCAACAGGGTCGCCTATGTCGAGGCGCGCGGTGGCGACGAGTTTCTGGCCTTTTACCGGGTTGCAGACGGTGTAAGCGAGATTGTCTGTCCGGTAGAGGGGCACACGGTGATGCTGTGGTCGCCCGACGGGACCAAGCTGGCCATGTCGCAGGCCCTCGGCGACACTCCGCACCTCTTTTCGGGCGTCACATTGGTGGATGCGTGTACCGGAGCGCGCGAGACCGTAAACGACAACAACGTTGTCAGTTTTTTCTGGTCGCCCTGTTCGCAGAAGCTCGTGTCGATTTCGCTCGAAGAGAACTCGGGGATGGACTGGACGGTCTTTGATGTGCAGGGCATGAAGCAACGGCTGAGTTCGCGCTTCTACCCCAGCAGAGAGAGCGTGTATTTCTGCTGGTTCTTCGACCAATTTGCCTCTTCACATCCGCTGGTCTCACCCGACGGCCAACGCTTGGTCTTTGCCGGCCACATGGCCGACCCCGACGGGCGCCGGGTCGAGGGCGAGAGCAGCGTGTACCTGGCCGAGTTGACCGGTGACGGACCCGTAGAGCGTCTGGCCGACGGCCAGTTCGCGTGCTGGGACACCCGGCTCAGGAATGCCTCAGGGAAACAGCGGCCGGCGGCCGGCTGACCTTCTGAGCTTCTCGCGCCTTCTGCTTGGCGCGGTCGTTCTGTTCGAGTTGTCGCGTCGGGAGGTATCCTTTCTCGTTCTTCCGTCTGTGGCCCTGGCCTCGGCAAGCGATTACTTCGACGGCCGTTTGGCGCGCAAGGGTGGGCAACCCGGCGCACGAGGGCTTTTGGTCGATAACCTTTGCGACGCGGCATTCCTTGCCATGGTCTTCTCCGGCATGGCGCTGGCCCAGGTATGGAGCCGGCCACCTTTCGGTAGGGCGCTGGAGTATTTCTCGGGGGCCAACTGGCTGCCCGTCATCGCGCTGGCCGTTTCCTTCTCGGTCTATCTGGCGCGCCAACGCTTTGGGACGCCTGCCCGGTCGCCCCGCGGGCACGCCGCGGGCGTGGCCAATTACGTTCTGGCCTGGTTGGGGGGGGTGGCCGTTATCCCGGGGCTTTATCTGTCGCCCTTCCTGCTCGAGCCGGCCTTTCTTACCGTGGTCCTGATGAACCTATCGGGTGCGCTCGAGAACCTCCGTCTGTTGGCGGTCGGTCCGCGGGCGCGCTAGGTCAGACCCTCCATGCGTGTTGGCCCGTCGATATCAGGGATGGCCGCAGTTGTGTTGTTGTCGGCCTCGGTGTCCTGCACGCCTGTGACCCGGAGCTACGAGATACACACCGGTCAGCTCGGCTGCGAGGAGGCCAACCGCCACGTTCACGATGCGCTCGTGTCGATGGGCATGATTATCACGGCATTTCGTTTGGCCGCCCCGGAAACCGACGGTTACGTACGGGCCAGCAAGACCGACAACCGGGGAATCCGCAAGGGGGAGGTGCGGATAAGCTGCACGGCTTCCGGGGTCAGCATCGTCGCTTCCGAGGCGGGCCTGACCCTGGGCAGCGAGCACGAGTTCGAACGCGGGGTGTTCTTGTCGGTCACCGCCAGGGCCCGCCTGACGGTGGACCGCGGGCGGATACTTCCCGCGCAAGCAGCGGACCAGGCCGCCCCGCAGAGCGCCCCCATAGCCGTTGCCCAGCAACCGGTCCGGGCCAAGCCAAAGCCGCGGGTCGAGAAGGTCGTCGGCGTTGTCGTCAGGCTCGAGCCGCTCAGAGGGTTTGCCACCTTGCTCGATTTCGAGGCCGACCTGTCGCGTGCCGGAATTCTTCCGGTCAGGGTCACGGTAGCCAACGGGACCGCACGTTCCTACGAGTTCGACCCGCGCGACATCGTGCTGCGACGGGCCGGTTCGCGACGCCGTGCCTACACACTGTCCCCCAACCAGGCCGGGCGTATGCTCGAGGACGCCAATCGCGAAATCCTCGTGGCCCAAGCGCGCAAGGCCGGCCAGGAGGCCGACACCGAGGTCGACCTGTTGGTGCTCGACCCCATGGCGCCGACCGAACTTGGCGATATCAGGGCCGCGGCCAAGATTATCCGCGAGCGTCTTTTGCGGGGAGGTTTGCTGAGGGCGAACGGCCGGTTTGAGGGCTATCTTTACTTTGAGGTGGCCGAGTACGACCGCGCCAGAATAACGATGATCGACACCGCCACCGGCGAGACCGAAGGTTTCATAGTCGAGTTCTAATCGGAAAGTTCGGCGCGCAGGTCGTCGGTGATCTTGCGCAGCCCGGCCGCACGTTCGGGTGCCAGACCCGAAGCTTCGGAGCGGGCGAGCAGGTGCTCGTAGATATCCAACGCGGCCATGCGGAGCTTGCGTGCGTCACCGGGCTCGTGCGAGCCGGCATCCTTGACGAAGGCCACCGCGAGTTTTCTGAGCGGCTCTACCGACCGGCCGGCCGCCGTGTCCATGCCAAGCAGGCGTTCGAGTTCGCGGCCGCTGCTGTCGAGGTCCCCGGTGGCGGCATAGGAAGACACCCTCAGAGAGCGGGCCTCGGCCAGCAGTTCAGTCTCGGCCGGGTAGCGGTCCTCGAAGCCGGCCAATCTTTTAAGACGCTCGCCGTGCGACCCGGCCCCCGGCTGGCCCGTGAGCGCGGCGGCCATTAGCTCGGCGCGCGCTTCGAGCGGGGCCATCAAGGAGCGGGCGCCTTCGGGCCTGTCGGTGGTAAGCTCGCGGCTTTGCCGGACGAAGTGGTCGCAGGAGCTTATCGCGGCAAGCAGGTCGCCGGTGTTCACCGCGCGCCGTTTTTTGGCGACCATAACCTTTTCGACCCTGCACTGGGCGGCCATGAACATCGCTTTTAGCCTGAAGCCGCGTTCGCCCCGGACCGAGTCGAAGGCCTCGACGCAGCCGTCCCACATCCCACGGTCGCGGCGGGCCTGTCCGAGCCTGAACCAGGCCTCGTAAGCCAAACGGTGGTCGGGCGCGGCACTGACGAAAGCCTCAGCAGCCTCGATATAGCCAGGGTCGTCGGAGGCCTCGGCGGCCTTGAACCGCAGGTAGGCCGCTTGGCCGAAGTTGGCGCCGTCCGGGCTGGCCTTTTTGAGATAAAGGTCCAGCTCGGCCATCGCTTCGGTGTAGCGGGCGGCGTGATAGTGGCAATAGGATGTCCCGAACAGCGATTCGCTCTCGAACTGGCCTTCTTCGATTAGAGCATTGTAGATGGGGCGGGCTTCCTCGCAGCGCGCCCGGCGTCTTAGCGAGTCCGCGATTAACCATTTAACGAACGGGCTCGGTGCGGCCGCTGCCCACTCCAAGGGTTCTTCCACACCGGCATCGACCATCTGAACGACCTTGGAGCGCCAGTAGGTATCCTTTGCGTACAGTTCTTCGAGCCTGCCGGCGGCCTCCACGCGCAAGCGGTGGCGTTCGCCGGCGGCCAGGTCGCCGCTTTCGAGCACCATCAGAAGGACCTTGGCACGCAAGAACAGCGCCTGTTCGTGGCTTTCTCCGATGCTGGCCGGAGAATCCAGAATGCGTGCCGATGTCGATAGCGCTTCTTTGATACGTCCGGCGCCGACCAGGCTTTCGGTGCGGCTTATTTCGATACGAGCGAGCAGTCCGGGGCCAGGCTCGAGCGCCCGCGCGGCGTCGAGGTCGCGGAGGGCGTCTTTGTAGTTGCGTGTGGCCTTTGCGACCAGCCCGTGGCCGAACAGGGATTCCGCTTCGAGTTCGCGGTCACCCGAGCCGAGCATATCGGCGAAACCGGCCCGCGCGCGCTCCAGGAGTCGAACCCGCTTGCCGGTGTCGCTCTCGTAACGCGTGGCGACCTCGTAGCGCACCCAGTTGATACGATAGAGCAGACGCATGGCCAGCTCTTCGCGTTGGCGCCAATCGCTACTGTCCTGGGCGGCCTCGAGATCGCCGTCGATACGTATGACCTCGGCCTGGATGTCCTCGATCACGGTGGTGTAGCGTTCACGGGTGGATTCCATGACGGCCAGCAAGGTTTCGGCCTCGACGGCCAGGGCCGCCCCCTGTCCGGCCAGACGGTGGAAACGGTCGGCGGCCCGGTTGAGCATGGCCACCAGCTTCTTCTCGGCCTCAAATTCCCAGGCCGCATCGGCCCGCACGGCGGCTGCGGTTCGAACGGCGTCTATGGCCAGCCCGAGTTCGGCCGGTCCGGTGGCGGTCGCGGCTGTGGCGGCCAGCAAGCAGGCGGCCACCGCTAGTCCAAAGACGGCCGGTCTCACAGTCGTGGCGCGCCCGAGCGCCCGGTGGCTCCCGAGACCGGGAAGATAACCCGTTCTATGGAACTTCTCAGGCAGTGGTTGTAGAGGCCGACCACATGGCGGTATGCGACCGTGGCACCGGCGTCGATAACGACTAGCGATTCCCGTGGCAGTGCCGACACTTGCCGCAAGACCCCGTCATAGTCGGCCACCGGCCATTCGTCGAAGAAGTATTGGACCTCGTCGCCCGTCTGTACCAGCCGGATGATGACTTCTTGGGGGTCCTCTTCCAGCTCCAGTTCGGTCTCGGAAAGTTCGTCGCCCAGGGCCAGTTCGGAAGGGAGGAGTCCCTCTATGGTGGCCAGGGAGATGGTGAACAGAAAGTAGGTGAGCAAGAGGAACACACAGTCGATGAGTGGTCCCATTTGCAGTTCGCCTGAGGCCGAACCGCCCCGCGCGCGCGAAGGGCGGCGCACTAGTTGCCGCCCCCGCTGTTGTCCCCCGCCTGAAGGGCGGCCAGTGAGACGTCCTTGATGCCGGCCTCGGCCGACAGCCTCATGACCCGTTGCACATCGGTGAACTCGGAGGAGCGGTCGCCGCGAACGACCACCTCTATGCCGTCGTCGGAACTCTCACGCCGGTCCTTTAGATATCTGAACAGGGAAGACCCCGACTGCTCTATTCCCGATACGAAGTAAATGCCGTCGCGTGTGACGTTGACGGTTATCAGCTCGACGCGTTCGTCGGTGACCTCCTGGGCCTGGTCGGCGTTGGGGAGTTTGACGAGTTCTTCGCCTTGATGGCCGAAGCGTATCGACATCACGAAGAAGGTGATGAGCAGGAAGGCCATGTCGATCATTGCCGTTACCTTGAACGACACCGACCGTGGCCGGAACGAGCGCGAGTGCCTCATTAGGACTGCTTTAGCGCCTCGACCATGGCTTCGGCCTCGCTGCTGGCCTCTGCGACCAGACCGTCAACGCGGTTACGGAAGAAGCCGAACGCATAAAGCGAGGGAATGGCCACAATCAGACCCATTACCGTGGTCATCAGTGCTTCGAAGAGGCCTCCGGCAAGGCGGCGCGGGTCAACCCCCCCGACGGCCACCGAGATCTGGTTAAACGAGTTGACCATTCCCATGACGGTGCCCAGGAGACCGAGCATCGGGGCGATATTGGCGATTATGTTGAGGTGCTCGATTTTGCGTAGAAGGCGGCCGGTGAGCTCGTCGGCCATATCCTCCATGGCCTTGATGACCGCATCGTAGCCACGGCCGCGTTCCCGAAGGCCGCGTGCCACCACCGTGGTGACGAAACAGGACTCGTCGTCGTCCCTGCGCCCGGCCACTTCATCGTAGCGCTCCGATGCCATCAGGCGGCGGAGCTCGTCGAGCTCTTGCTCTGGCATCATCGCTTTTGGACGAATCGACAGGGCGTATTCGATGACAAGGGCCATCGCCACGATCGACAGCAGTATGATCACGTAACCGACCCAGCCGCCGAAACGGATGAGGTCGATGATGCTGTAGTTGAGCGCGCTTCCGGCCGGTGCCTGGGCCATAGCGGGGACGGTCAGCAGCAACACTGCCAGTATCGCCAGAGCCGCGGTTTTCATAAGGGTCGTCATCTTGGTCCTGTCTCCTATTTATCCTCGGTATAACGTGCGACCTCGCGCCGCCATTTTGAACCGAAGGCAAAGTACAATACCTGTTCGGCCAACTCCTGCTCACTTCCGAGCGCGGCCATCTCGCCGCCGCCCTCGTCGGCGATCATCCGGTAGCTCCCCCGTACCTGCTCGTAGAAGGCCGGTAGCGGAGAGATTTCCGACGGCGGTTCGCCGTACAGCCAGATGTGGAGCTTCTTTTCGTACTCTTCGTGCATCTGCCGGGTCACGTCGATTGCGCTTATCACGCCGCCGGCGTCCTTGAACTCACCGGCCAGCGCGGCCAGGGCGGCCTCGTCCTTCTTGTGAGGTGGCGAGCTTCCGACCACGATGACGACGCGCTTGGCACGGCTGCGCCAGCTCAGCTCGTCGATGGCTGCCTCCACACCCTGGCGAACGCCCTCTTCCCAATCACCCCCGCCCTCGGCTCGCAGGGTATCGATGAAGGCCTTTATCTTGCTCCCGTGAAAGCTCAGGTCGGTCCAACGGGCGGTGAATTCTTCGCCGCGGTCACGAAAGGCCACGATGCCGATACGTGCTATCGGCACCAGGCTTTGTATGTGGGAGACGATGCCCAGGCTTCTGTCTTTTATGTCGTCGATGACGTGTTGCATGCTGGCCGTAGCGTCGATGACCAGGGCCACATCGAGGCCCGATTTGCGCAGCCCGGCTATGAAGCTGCCGAACTCGCCCGACAGGGAGGCCACCTTGCCGGCGCTTGCGGAGAAACGCGTGTTTATTCGCGCCAGCCGGTCGGGGCTGGGGGTCGGGACCGAGAAGCTGGATAGTTCGGGAAGTTTGACGCGGTCGGTACGCAGACGTTCGACGGTCAAGGGAACGATATCGACGTTCTCGACCAGGTCCTCTAGCTCGGCGTCGTACAGTGGTTCCTCCTGAAGGGTTAGCTTCACCTTGGCGCCCTTGGCCCGGATGTTGAACCCGAAGCCCTCACCACCGGCACTGATGGTGATGGTGGCCAGAACGAGAAGGAGCAGGACATGGAAGACAGCCGAGAGAGTGTAGCCTTCGAGTCGACGCCGCAAGGCACCGCGTCTACGTAAGCGCTCGATTAGCAAGGCCTTGGCACTGTATTCTCCAGACCCCGAAGTAACAAGTCGGCGTAGGTCTAAGTCCGTGCCCCTATTGAGTTTACGCAAGGTAGGAGGTAGCCCCTTCGGGCGATGGCAACGGTCATTACCGAGGAGTGCATCAACTGTGCGGCCTGCGAGCCCGAATGCCCGAACACGGCCATCTATCAGGGCGGCGTCGAGTACGAGTTCGAGGGAGCCAACCTCGAGGCCATATCGGCCGACCTGTTCTACATAGTTCCCGAGAAGTGCACCGAGTGTGTCGGGTTCTTCGAACAGGAGGCCTGCGCGGCGGTGTGCCCAGTCGATTGTTGTATTCCCGACCCGGAGCGACCCGAGGACGAGGCTGCTCTGCTCGAACGGGCCAAGGTCCTGCACCCGGACGAAGAATTCCCCGAGGACTTCCCGTCACGCTTTAAGGCGCCCACAGCCGAGCCGGCGCAGGCTGCGGGCGGTCCGGATGGGGCGCAGGGCGGCTCCAACGGTGCGGCG
>JAYGCK010000027.1:0-26576 GCA_046583395.1 Deltaproteobacteria bacterium | reverse complement strand
GATTGAACTGGAACGCGGCCAGTGTTTCCACATCACGCCCGGTCTCAGACACCGCTTTGAGGCGCCGGTCGATGTCGAGCTTCTCGAGGCCTCGACCCCTGAGCTTGACGATGTCGTTCGCCTGGAGGACCGCTACGGCCGTACGGGTGACTGAGGGTGCGGTTCGTGGTCAGCGGGGGGCTCGGATTTGCGGGGACGCATCTGTGCCGGCAGATCGAAGCCGAGGGACACGAGGCCATCTCCCTGGACCTTGCCGGGGAGGCCGCGCTGGCCTGCGACATCCGCGACCCCGATGCGGTTGAAAAAGCTATAGGCGCGGTGCGACCCGACGGCATCTTCCACCTGGCCGGAATCGCCTTCGTGCCGGCTGCGGGAGCCGACCCGGGGCTAGCGCGTGCGGTAAACGTCGATGGCACACGACATATTCTCGATGCCGCCGACAAGGTCGGCGCCCGGACGCTTACGGTAAGCTCGGGGAATGTCTACGGGTTCTCGCGCACGGACGAAGAACTTCCGGTTACCGAGGACCTGGTCCCGGCGCCGGCCGATGAGTACTCACGGACCAAGTTCGAGGCCGAGCGTGAGTCCCTGGCCCGCAACGGACGCCAGGACTTCGTCATAGCACGTCCGTTCAACCACACCGGCCCGGGGCAGTCGCCGGACTTCGTATGCAGCGATTTTGCCGACCAGGTTGCGCGCCGTGAGGCCGCCGGCGACAGCTCTCCGCTGCGCGTGGGCGACCTGCGGGCCGAGCGCGACTTCAGCGACGTGCGCGATGTTGTCCGGGCCTACTGGATGCTGTGGAACGATGGCACCGCCGGACAGGCCTATAACATCTGTTCGGGCCGTGCGGTGGCGATTTCCGAGGTTCTCGAAAAGCTCCTGGCCATGGCCCGTATCGAGCTTAGCGCGGAGGTCGAAAAGGCGCGGTTGCGCCCCGGCGAGGCCAGCCGCTTTTACGGTTCCTATGCCAAGCTTGCCGAGGCCACCGGATGGCAGCCCGAGTGTTCGCTCGACCGGACCTTGGCCGAGCTGTTGGACGATAGGAGGTCGCGTGCGGCTTCTTGATCGTTGGCGAGGCCGGCGCCCCGGCCGGCGTGTGGCTGTCATCGGGCTCGACGGGGTGGGGCTTCCGTTGGTGCGGGAGCTTGTCGACCGTGGCGTCATGCCCAGGCTCGGGGCCTTCATGTCGAGCGGTTCCGCGGCTCCGATGCGTTCCACCATACCGACCATATCGAGTGTGAGCTGGGCGGGGTTTCTAACCGGTAACAATCCGGGGCGCCACGGCATCTTCGGTTTCACCGATATCAACCGAGGGGAGTTCAAGCAGTACTTTCCGAACTTCGGCAGCCTCAAGGGGGACACGGTGTTCGACCTGCTCGGGCGTCAGGGCAAGCGCTCGGTGGTGGTCAACGTTCCCGGCACTTACCCGGCCCGTGAGATGGAGGGGGTGTTGGTGTCGGGTTTCGTCGCCATCAAGCTCGAGAAGGCCGTGCACCCTCCGGCCATGCTGGGGCGCCTGGAGAAGTTGGGTTACCGGATAGACGTGGACTACGTGCGCGCCAACGAACGCCCCGAAGAGTTCTTTAACGACCTTTTCGAAACGTTGGCCATCCGCCGTAAGTTGCTTGTCGAGTTGGCCCGGGACGAGGTCTGGGACCTCTTTATCGGGGTGATTACCGAGACCGACCGCTTGCACCACTATTTCTGGCACGTGTGGGAGGACGAGGCCTCGCCCTATCATCAACGGTTCATCGATTTTTACGGTGAGGTCGATGAAGCCATCGGACTATTATTGGACGCGCTCGAGGGAGTGCCGACCATCGTCTTGGCCGACCACGGGCACATGTTGATCGAATCAGAGGTCTACCCGAACGTCCTGCTAAAGGAGTTGGGAATGCTTTCCTATCGCAACCAACCGCCGAGGACGGTCGCCGATATCGACCCCGCCACCCGTGCATTCGTGCTCGACCCGGGGCGGGTCTATCTCAACCTGCGCGGGCGTTATCCTACCGGGACAGTGGACCCCGGTGACGCCGATGCCGTGCTTGCCGATATCGAGGCAGCCATGTGCGGCATCGAGTACGAGGGCAAGCGCCCGGTGAGCAAGGTTTACCGGCGTGACGAACTCTACAGTGGGGCCCATCTGGCCGATGCGCCCGACATGGTCATGCACTTCGGTCCGGGCTTCGATATCAAGGGCTCGATGCGGGCCGACGGTCTCTTCGGCCGGAGCGCGCTCACAGGAATGCACACCTACGATGATTCGCTGTTCGCGGCCAGCCGTCCCGGCATGGACCTGGCCGACCTTGCCATTACCGACGTCGCGCCGACCCTGCTGGAGGCTCTGGGCCTGGCTGGCGCCGGTGAAATGGATGGGCGGCCGCGCGAGCTGGTATGAACCGTGCGGCGGTCGATATCGTCACTGGCTTCCTTGGGGCCGGCAAGACCACCTTTTTGCTGGAGTCGATGAAGTCGGGGCCGCTGGAAGGGGAGAAGGTCGCCTTCGTGATGAACGAGATTGGTGACATCGGTGTCGACGGGCGTGTGGTGACCGGGCTCGATTATGTCGAAAGTGTTGTCGAGCTGAACAGCGGCTGCATCTGTTGCACCATCGATGACTATCGTTTCGACCTTGCCATCAACGAGTTAATCGAGGCCACCGACCCGACCCTTATCGTTATCGAAACAACCGGTCTGGCCGACCCGGAACCGGTCATCTATCGCGTCAAGCAGGCCGGGCTGGCGCTCGATGCCGTCACCACGGTGGTCGACTGCGCCAATTTTGAACGCGTGGTCTCTGAGACAGAGGTTGCCGGGTTGCAGGTCGAGGCCGCCGATTTCATCGTCCTGAGCAAGCTCGACCTAATCGACGCTCGTGCGCGCGCCAAGCTGGAGAAGCGGCTGAGGCGTCTCAATAGGCGGGCCGTATTGCTCGAGGCCGACCACGGCAGGCTCGCTTCGGACCTCCCGTTCGGAACCTCGGCCCGGCGAGGGCGGCAGACGCTCAAGGCGGCGGTGAGGCCCGACGGGCATTCTCACCTAGAACGCGACGAGATTGACGTGTTCAGTTGCGAGTCCGAGGCCTACATGGACCAGCGTGAGTTCGAGCGTTTCCTCGACCGTCTGCCGGCCGGGGTATACCGTGCCAAGGGATTCGTCCGGCTGGCCGGTAATTCATGGAGCTGCCTGTTCAATTTCACCTGTGGGCGCTATGAACTGAGTTGGGTAAGGTTGGGGGATGAACCGGCTGCAAGCCAGGCCGTGTTCATCGGGCGCGGCATCGAGACCTATAAGGACCGGATAGAGAGTGAGTTCGCGGCCTGCGGAGATAGTACGGGATGACGACTGAGGGCCAGGTCCCGCTCGAAGGCGGCATCGAGAGCCCCGAGGTCGCGCCGAGCGTGCTCGAGGAGACCATCCTGGCCAGCGGCAAGGTCTCTCAGGACGACCTGCGCAAGGTGCGCCGCTTCTCGGTCGAACGTGGCGAGCGCCTCGAACGTGTCCTGGTCGACCTCGGCTTCATCTCCGAGGACGACCTGCTGCCGTTGATGGGAAACTACTATGGGGTCGAAACCATGGAGGCCGATGATATCCCCGGCTCGCCGCCTGCGATTGAGAGCATATCGGTCGAGTACATGCGCGCTTCGAGGATTCTTCCGGTCAGGGTCGAGGACGGGGTGGTGTCCTTGGCCATGGCGGACCCCGGCGACAGTACGGTCATTCAGAGCGTAGGACAGGTGACCGGCATGCGGGTGGCGCCGGTACTGGTCAGAGCCCGTGACCTGCTCGTTCGATTCGACGCGATCTTCGGTGTGATTGAGGGCGCCGAGGATACGGGTGATCTCGAGGGGGCCGGTCTCGAGTTCCTCGACGATTCCGAGGAGGACGTCCAGCAACTGCGTGACATGGCCAGCGAGGCGCCCGTAATCCGGCTGGTCAATCAAATCCTCTCGCGCGCGGTCGAGCAACGGGCCTCGGATGTGCATGTCGAACCCTTCGAGAACGAATTGAGGGTCCGTTACCGGATCGACGGGGTTCTCCACGACATTGATCCGCCGCCTCGAACGATGACCGCGGCGGTCATATCCCGCATAAAGCTGATGGCAAAGCTCAATATCGCCGAACGCCGGTTGCCCCAGGACGGACGTATCAAGCTTCGCTTGGTGGGCAGGGAGATCGACCTGCGCGTGTCGAGCTTGCCCACGCTGTACGGGGAGAGCGTGGTCATGCGTATTCTCGACCGTTCGAGCATCGTCGTAGACCTCGGGACGCTCGGCATGCGGGCTGATACGCTCGACCGGTTCAGCAAGCTCATTGCCCAACCCCACGGTCTCCTTCTGGTCACGGGGCCTACGGGATCGGGCAAGACGACCACGCTCTACGGTGCCCTCGACAAGATAAACTCCCCGGACCGCAAGATCGTGACTATCGAGGACCCGGTCGAGTATCAGTTGGCGGGGGTGAACCAGATTCACGTGAAGTCGCAGATAGGTCTGACCTTCGCCAGCGGTTTGCGGTCCATCGTTCGTCAGGACCCCGATATCATCATGGTCGGCGAGATTCGTGACGCCGAGACGGCCGAGGTCGCTATACAGGCCGCGCTCACCGGCCATCTCGTGTTCTCCACGCTTCACACCAACGACGCCGCCGGAGCGGTATCGAGGCTGCTGGACATGGGTGTCGAAGACTACCTGCTCGCGTCGTCCTTGTTGGGGGTGCTGGCCCAACGTTTGGTCCGAACGCTGTGCGGCCAATGCGCCCGCGAGGCCACGGACGGTGCCGACATGCTTCCCGATACGGGTGGCGGCAAGGCCTTGGAGGCGGTCGGGTGTGCGGACTGCGCCGATACCGGCTATCGCGGACGCAGTGGTGTTTACGAACTTCTCACAATCGATGATGATGTGCGTAACCTCATAATCGGTCGTGCACCGGCCGATCGTATTAAGACCACGGCGACCTCCAAGGGCATGCGGAGTTTGCGCGACGACGGCTGGGCCAAAGTTGCCGAAGGCGTTACGACCGTGCGTGAGGTGCTGCGCGTCAGTCAGGAAGAGTGATGCCTGGCACCGCCCGGGCGACCGTTGTCGTGCCTGCGTGGGGTGCCGCGGCCACATTGTCGCGCACGCTCGACGCCCTTATCGACGGTAACGGCGCGGCCATAGACCGCATCATAGTCGTTGCGTCTCCCGGCGACGCCAGTGCAAAGATAGCGGCGAGCTATCCCGCGGTCACCGTGCTTCGGCCCCAGCACCGTCTGACCGCTGGGGCCGCGCGCAATCTCGGCCGCACAGAGGCCGGTGACGCCAAGCGGTTGATATTTGTCGATGCCGACTGCCGGCTGGCGCCTGGGGCGGCAGCCGCGCTGTTGGCGGCGCTTGAGGCCGACCAGGGTCTGGCCGCGGTCGCGCCCGCGCTCGTTCGAGACGGTGGCGGCCCCTTGGCCTGGACAAGGCACGCCCTCGAGTTCAAGGAGTGGGGGAGGGACGGGCCCGCGAGGCCCCTAGTCTTTGTCCCCTCGGCCGTGTTGGCCTGTAGGCCTGCGCTCCTCGACCGGGCCGGCGGATTTCCCGACATGTGGCCCGGCGAGGACCTGGTTCTCTGCCACCGGCTTGTCGAGCAGGGCCTCCGGCTGGCCATTCTTCGCCAGGTGGTCGCCCGTCACCGCCACCCCACCGGTCTAGGCACCATGCTGCTTCACCAGTACCGGCTCGGCTACAGCTCGGCGCTGGCCCGGCTGCAGACCGGCATGAAGGGCGTGACGCTTGCCCGGGTGCCCCTGCTTGCACCCTTGCTCTTGCCCGCACGCGCGGTCAGGGCTCTTCTGTGGTTTACGACATGCGGGATACGCGGGTTGCCCGCTTTCGTGTTGACCCTTCCGTTGTACCTGGCTGGCCTGGTCGCGTGGACGGTGGGTTTCACCCGTTGCGCGTTCGGGCAGGCGCGTGCATGAACATGGACCGTCGGAGCTTTAACCGGTGAGCAGCGCGGCACGCACCTCGGTGGTGGTTGTTCACTGGAACACGCCGGACCTGCTGCTGCGTTGTCTCGAGGGCCTGCGCGAGCCACGCGAACATGGCCGCGTCGATGTCCTGGTCATAGATAATTGCTCCCGCGAAGATGGGTTTCCCGACATCGGGGAATTGCCCGGACTCCGAATTGTCAGAAACCCGGGCAACCATGGTTTCGCACGTGCGGCCAACCAAGGCGCCGACTGGGCCCGCGGCGAGTTCCTGCTCTTGCTAAACGCCGACGCGGCGATCTCGGGTCAAGAGCTGGCAGCGCTGGAGGCGGCGCTGGACGCCGACCCCGGACTGGCCGCCGTCGCACCCTGCGCCCTGGGTCCCGGCGGCACGCTGAGTTCTCCGGCGATGCGTTTTCTCGACCCCCTCAACCACGCGGCCGGACTGCTCGGTCTGGGGCGTTCGCGGTATCGGTCGGATCAGAACGAGGGGGGCGACGACGGCGCCGGGCTTGCCGGTGTCGTGGATGTGGATTGGTTGACCGCGTCGGTAATCCTGTTCAGGTCCGCCGCGTTCGGCGAGCTTTGCGGTTTCGACGAGGCCTACTTCTTTTACGGAGAGGACGAGGACCTGTGTTGGCGTCTCAGGCGTCGCGGCTACCGGGTGGCGGTCCATCATGGCATCCGGGTTCGAGACGAGCGCGGCGCATCGGCCGGGCAGGTGCCCGGATGGGCCCAACGTCAGCTCTATCGCGGGCACTTGCGTTTCATGAGACGGCGGGGCGGGCCGCTGGCGGTGTTGGCATATCGGGTGGTCGTGAGCACTGCGTTGGTCCTCAAGCTAGTAAGCGGCCGTGGTCGCAGCGCTCAGAAAGGGGCGGGGCCCTTGGCGGCCCTCAGGTGCATATGGGGCAGGCAGAGGCTGCATACAGTTCGCAACTGAGCACGCTCGGTCCCATCGGCCGTCTGCTGGCCTACAGGGACTGTTTGGGGATACTGGTCCTGCGTTCGCTCAGGGTTAGGTACCGCCGCTCGGTCATCGGGTTCGGTTGGAGCCTGCTCTACCCCCTGCTGTCGATGGTGGTCCTTACGGTGGTCTTTGCCCGGGTGTTTCCGTCGGTAGAACACTACGCTCTATATGTGGTCGCCGGCGTGATGGCGTGGAGCTTTTTCTCGCTGTCCTGTCTGCAGTCGATGGATTCCTTGCTCGGCGCGGCGCCAGTGTTGCGCAAGGTCTATGTGCCGAGCGCCGTCTATCCTTTGGCCGTGGTGGGGGCCAACATGGCCAATCTCCTTGCATCGTTGCTGGTGTTTCCGCTGCTGGTCGTATTCCTCGACGCGCCGGTCAGACCCGACCCCGGGCTGCTGGTCTTGGCACTGCTGTCTCTGGCCGGGTTTGCCGCCGGCACGGGCCTCTTGCTCGCGGCCTTCAACCTGTTCTTCAACGACGTTCGCTACTTCTTCGAGAACTTCTTGCTGTTGTGGTTCTACGCTTCCCCCATCGTCTATCCGGCCGAGGTCGTGCCCGGGCACCTTTCGGGCCTGCTTTGGTTCAATCCCTTCTACTGGTTCCTCGAACTGTTTCGTGCCGGGCTTTACGGAGGCGCCCATCTCCGACCGGGGACAGTGTTGGTGACGACCACCGTCTCGATGGCGGTTCTGGCTGTTGGGTGGTGGGCCTTCTCGCGGTTGGAGCGGCGGTTTCACCTCTATCTGTGATGTTGTCAGCGGCGGCAGAGCGACCGGAGCGCGCGCCACGGCCGGTGGTTGCGAGCGTCAAGGACCTCGTTGTCCATCTCAGGCTCGACCGTAGCCGTGCCCGGTCTCTGCGCGAGTACTGTGTAGCTAAATTGAAACGGGTGCGCTCGGGCGCCGAGCGCGTGGAGGTGTTGAGCGGCATTTCCTTCGAGGTCGAACGCGGAGGCTTGTTGGCGGTGGTCGGTCCCAACGGCGCAGGCAAGACGACACTGCTTCGGGTTCTGGCCGGCGTGGTGCCACCGGCCGCAGGCCGTGTGCGGGTAGAGGGCCGGGTGGCGCCGCTTATCGAGCTGGGTGCGGGGCTCGACCCCGAGCTCACCGGCCGTGAGAACATAGCCCTGTACGGAAGTATGCTGGGAATGGGCCGGGCCGGGGTCGCGGCCGTGTTTGAGGACATCGTCGAGTTCTCGGGGCTGGCCGGTTCGCTCGACATGCCGGTCCGGGCCTACTCCTCGGGCATGGCGGCCCGGCTCGGTTTTGCCGTCGCTGTTCACAGCGACCCCCAACTGCTGCTGATCGACGAAGTATTGGCGGTTGGCGATGAGGCCTTTCGCAGTAGCTGTCTGGCCAAGATTGATGAGTTGCGGTCGGCTGGCGCGGCCGTTGTGCTCGTCAGCCACGACCGCGGCTTGGTCGAGCGTTTTGCGGACCATGCCATATACGTCAACCGGGGCCGCTTGCTTGCGGCCGGGGACCCGGCCGAGGTCTTGGGCGTATATGCGGGGGTGGCCTGAGGTGCGGCAGGCCGGGCAGAAGACTGCGGCGGTGGTCGTTGCCTACCGCGGTGGGACCAAACTGCAAGCCTGTGTCGAACGGCTTCTCGCTCTTTCGCCCGACGGTCTCGATGTCTTCGTTGTCATCAATCAACCTGCCGACGAGGGCGCTCGCCGGGTCCGGGCCCTGGCAGAGGGCCAACCGCGCCTACGGATCCGCGAGCTGGAGTGCAACCGGGGTTTTGCCGGAGCGGTCAATGCGGCCGTCGATTGGGTGGTTGCCACCGGACAGGGACTGGGCCGGTGCTACTGGGCCTATGCGCTGGTCAATCAGGACTGCATGGTAGAGCCGGGCTGGGCCGGGCCCATGCTCGAACTGCTCGCAACCGAACCCGGTGTGGGTTTGGCCGGTGCTCACATACTCGAGCCCGACGGCAGGACCGTTCAGCACGCCGGCGGCCGGGTCCTCGATAACGGGCTGACCGAACACATCGGACGGGGCCAGCCGGACCGTCCGGGCGACCGGCCCGGCCCGCGCGATGCCGAGTATGTGACGGGGGCGCTTTGCGCTGTGCGGGCCGAGGTGTGGGCGCGTTTTGGCCCCCTCGATGCCGGTTTTGAGCCGGTTTACTTCGAGGAGGTCGATTTCTGCATGCGCCTTCGCAGTGCCGGGCTGCGCATCGTGTATGTGCCCGAGAGCCGCGCGCGTCATTCGGAGGCCTCCTCCTCGGCCGGACCGGGTTCCGAGCTGTTTCTCGAACGCTACCACCGTTCGCGTATGCGTTTCGTCGCCCGGCATCTCCTTGGCGCCGACCTGCTGCTAGGAACCCTGGCCGCCGAGTTGGTTTGGTTGTTGCGGCTCCGAACCCTGCGCGAAATCCGGCCGGTGCTAAAGGCCTATCTTGGTCTGCCGCGCCAACTCTTGTCCGTGCGCCGCACGGCGATAGCGAGCCTGCCGTGAGCCGCGTGTGTCTGGTCGGCACCGGGGTTCCTGGGTTCATCCCTGCGCGTGTCCATAACGGTCCCGGGCTTCGAACCGAGCACTTTGCGCGTGCGCTTGTCGCTGACGGTCACGAACTGACGGTAATCTACGTTGACCGGGCCGGTGATGCGGTACCCGACAGCGCCGCCTTCGTGCCCTCGGTGGCCGCGGCCGAGGCCGATTTCGAGAACGGTGCGCTCGATGCGGTCCTGACCCGGTTCCAACCCGAGGCCTTGGTCGGGGCCGGCATACAGGGGACCGCATTCGCCGCGCGGCTCAAGACCGGTCTGCCGCTGTGGGCCGACGTCTTTGGCGATCCGATGGCCGAGGCGCAGGCCAAGGCCGTGCTCGAGAACGCCGATGCGCCTCTGCCTCGTTTCTGGAGCATGCTTGGGCCGGTACTGGCAGAGGCCGACCGTTTTTCTGCTGTTTCTCGCCGCCAGGCCGATGCGCTTGTCGGCCAACTCGGTCTGGCTGGCCGTCTGTCACGCCGCACCGCTGGCGAGGAGATGGTCTCCGTCGTTCCCTGCGCGGCCGAGGCCGAAGGTGGCCACGATAGGGCCGCGCTCCGGCGTGGTCTGCGCGCCGGTCTCGGTATCGCCGATAATGATTTCGTCGTTCTATGGAGCGGGAGCTTTAACACCTGGTGTGACATCGAGACCCTGTTCGAAGGTCTCGACAGGGCCATGGACATGGAACCACGGCTGCGCTTCGTGGCCACCGGAGGAGAGGTGGTAGGCCACGACGAGATCAGCTACGGGCGCTTCCGGCAGAGGGTGGCGGCGAGTCCGAACCGCGCCCGCTACCATCTGGCCGGGTGGGTGGGTTCGGCCGACCTCCCGTCTTACTACGCGGCGGCCGACCTGGGGGTGGTCGCAGAGCTGGACCTGTACGAGCGCAGGCTTGGCTCGGAGAATCGGGTGGTCCAATGGCTTGCCCACGGACTGGCCGCCGCGACCACGGCCAAGAGTGAGTTCGGCCGTTGTTTGGTGGCCCGTGAACTGGCCTACCCATGGCGGGCGGGCGAGCCGGGTTCCTTGGCCGCATGTCTGGTGGCTGCCGCGTCCGATACCGAAGCCGTTGAATCGACAGGGGATGCCTGCCGCAGTTGGGCTGCCGGCAACCTCGATTACCGGACCACGGCCGTGCCGATTGCCGGCTGGTGTCGCCGGCCGGTCCGTGCCGGTGACTCGAGCGGTGACGCGGCCCTGAGCCTAGGTCTGTTCTCGGAGCCGGCATCGGTGGTCCATCTTCTGGAGAGCTACCTGGCCGGGCTTAGCCTGGGCCAACTCTCATGGCGTTCGCTGCGTTGGTTCTGGCGCAGGCTTCGGGGCCGGAGCGCGGCTAACTGACGGTGGCGGCGAGCGGCGCACGCGTTCTCGTCGTCGGACTCGACGGCGTTCCCTTCGAGTTGCTCGAGGCATGGGCCGGGCAGGGCGTCATGCCCAATCTCGGCCGTCTCATCAGGGACGGCGCATCCGGGCCGCTCGCATCGACCATGCCGCCGACCTCGGGCCCGGCATGGTCGTCTTTTGTCACCGGCAAGAACCCCGGCAAGACCGGAATCTATGATTTTCTATACCGCAGGCCCGACGGTTACGTATTTCCGCCGGTCAACGCGAGCATGCGAAGCGGCAGCTCTATCTGGAAGATTCTCAGCGAGCAGGGCCGCCGCGTGTGCGCGCTCAACCTGCCCCTCGCCTATCCGGTCGAGCCCGTTAACGGTGCGCTGGTGAGTGGATGGATGACCCCGTACTTCGCCACCGATTACACTTACCCGCCCGAACTGGCCCAAGAGATTGCGCGCGAGGTCGGGGATTATCGAATCTACCCATCGGAGACCTTTGCCGAGAGCCGCAAGGATGCCTTCTTTTCCGCCTCCGATGAGTTGCTTGAGATGCTTACCGCGACCTCTCTCCATCTGTTGCGCCGTGAACGTTGGGATCTGTTCATGACCGTCTACTTCGATACCGACCGGATGCTCCATCAGCTCTGGCACTATCTCGACCCGGACCATCCGTGGCGAGCGGGCGGCGGTGGCGGGACCGCCGGCGACGACCTTTCCGCTCCGGTCAAGGCCTATTTTTCAAAGGTGGATGCCGATATTGGGCGCCTGGTCGCTGAGGCCGGGCCTGACGCCCGCGTCATGGTCATGTCCGACCACGGGATGGGCCGGGCCTCGCGTTTTGTGGTCCTCAACAACCTTCTCTTGCGCACCGGGCTGATGAAGATGCGGCGCGACCCCGCAAGCCTGGCCAAGCAGTTGGCCTTCAAGGCCGGGGTTACCCTGCGCAACGTCCACCGTGTGGCCGATGCTCTGGGGCTGGCAAAGCATGCCGAGTACAAGAACGTCTATTCCTTCGACGCGCTTCTCAAGCGAGTGTTCCTTTCCTTCAACAACATCGATTGGTCCCGCACCAAGGCCTACTCCTTCGGGCGCCACTACGGTTCGGTGTTCATCAATCTGGCGGGCAGGGAACCGCAGGGGTCGGTCGACCCGGCCGACTATGAGCGTGTCCGTGACGAGCTTGCCGAGACCTTGCTTGGTTGGACCGACCCCGAGCTCGGCCGCCCACTGGTCTCACAAGTGCTCCGGCGCGAGGATGTCTATCATGGGCGGCGCTACGAGGAGGCGCCCGACCTGATTCTCCTGCCTGAGGACCCCGCCGACATCTTCTTTGGGCTGTCCGACTTCGGTTCGAACCGGGTCTGGGACCGTACCTACCGTTATTCTGGCATGCATCGCGCCGAGGGCAGCCTGATTGCGCGGGGTCCGGAGCTGCTCCCGGGAACCCGGGTCAAAGGAGCGGCGATAGTCGATCTGGCCCCGACACTGCTCCATTGGCTCGACCATGGGGTTCCCGAGGACATGGACGGCCGCGTGCTGACCGAGATGATGAGCGCGGCGTCATTGGAGTCGCAGCCGGTCAGGATCGCAGCTGCCAGTGATGTGGACCCGCCAAGCGGCCCGGAGGACTATGACGAGCGCGAGGCCCGCGAGGTGATGGAGCGGCTGCGCGACCTCGGCTATCTGGGCTAGTCTTCTGTTATGCGTCCCTGGTCGCTTTCTATGAGCCTTGCCGCGGCTTTGGCCGTTCTGGGTGCCCTCGGGGCGGCCGGCGGTTGGTCGATGCTTCCCGCCGGCCTCCTGCTGGCCGGGCTGGTCTGGCTGCCGGGGGCGGTGATTCTTGGAACCGCCGCTGCTTTCTGGCCAGCGTCGGAGCTGCTCCGGCCCGGACCGGGGCGCGTTGCCGCCGAGTCGACCCTGGGCTTGGTGTTATTGCTGCCTGCCGTCGGCCCCTTGTTCTTGGTCGCCGGCGATATTGCCATGGCCGCTACCAGCCTTGGCCTGGTCCATCTCATTTCCGGACTGGCCGCGCTTGTGGTCCTGTCCATACCGCGAGACGGGGGGCCGCCCTTGGACACGGCCGAGACCGGACCTTCGGCTTGGCGGACCGACGGCTGGGCGGTGGCCGTTGCGGCGGTCTTGTTGCTGCCTTTGGTGCTGTCCCATGCCGGCGGCACCGTCGATGATTGGTGGGACATGGCCTTCGTGTCGGCCTGGAGCGCGGGCCCGGAACTGGGGATGGGCGAGCCCTTCCTGGGCTCAGGGCGGGTCCACCCGCGCTTTATGTGGAATGCCTGGTTGCTCGTCCAGGCCTTGGTCGCTGGCGCCTCAGGGCTTAGCCCACACAGTTTGCAGGCCGGTCAACTGGCCGCCTTGGTATGTCTGCTATCTATCTCGGCCCAGGCCGGTCTGGCCGGCGTGCTTTTTGGGAAGGACCGGCCGGTGGCCAGGCTGGCAACCATTCTGGCATTGCCATGCTGGCTGCTGGCAACCGAGGCCATTCCGTTCTTCACGCGCCTTCATCAGGACAAGTTCGTGGCTGTCTTGGTCTTCGTGCCGGTGATGCTTGCTGCCGCCCTTGCCTATACGCGCCGCCGCCAGCCTATGGACCTAATGGTGTTGCTTGTCGCCTCTCTGGCGGCTTGTTCGGTTCACTCGCTTGTCTATGCCGTGGGTCTGGCCGGAGTGGTGGTCACGGTGGCCGCCGCCAATGGCGGCAAGGGATGGAGATCGGCGGCCGGGACCTTGCTGGCCGCCGCGGCGCCTCTTGCCTATCCGCTCACCCAGGCATGGATGCTGGCCCCCCGCCTGGAGGCCCAGGGCATCTCGTTGGCCTCACCCGACAACCCTGTCGTTGGTGCGCATCTCTGGTTGGGACGTCTGGCGGGCAGTGGGGGGCCATTGTTCGTCGTCGACCCGCGCTCGGTGTTCGGGCCTTTCGTGTTGCTCGCGATAGCCGGCCTCTTGGTGGCCGCCTCGCGGAGCTACCGGACCCAGGTCGCATCGCGGGTTCTGCTCGCGCTCACCCTGGTTCCCTTGGCCATGGTCTGTGTTCCCGGCCTGGCCGCCGTGACCGGCAAGCTGATGTTGCCTTGGATGATATACCGGCTGCTGTGGCTGGTCCCGGTCGCCGCGCTGGCCGGCCTGGCCTTCGAGTGGGCCTTCGATCGTAGTTCGGCCGGACGCAGGGTGCTGGCGGTGTCGGTTCTGACGCTTCTCACGGTCCTTACGGTGGTTCCGGTTGCGCTCGCCCGTGCCGAACGTGGTATGCACGCACGTGCCAGCGAGCGGCCGCGTCACCCACGAGGGACCACGCTGGCCGTTCTCGATTTTCTCGCCGCCAGCCCCGAACGTGGTCCGGTGTTGGCCCCGCTGGGTCTGTCAGAGGTCATTCCCGCGCTTGCCCGGCGCCCCGTGGTCGCGTTTTCCGAACGTGGGACCTTGGTGTTCTCCTCCCGTGAGAGCGAGGCCTACCAGCGTATGTATGACCGCGCCCGTTTCTTCTCGAGCCGGGCTGATGCGTCCGAGCGTACGCGCGTGGCTCGTCGCTATGGTGCCCACCAGGCCGTCTTTCGCGGCGGTTGGGTGACCCAGGGTTCCGAGGTGATGCTCATGTCGCGCTTTGCAATGCAGGGTACACTTTTATCCGCCGTCGCCCAGCCGGTCCTCGAGCCCGAGTCAGGGGTGTTGCCAAAGGGCGCGCGTACGGTGTTCCGTAACAGAGACTTCCTGGTTGTCGAGTGGCCGGCCCTGCCGCATCTTGACCCGGCTGGTATCGTTTCACAGGCCGCGGGTGAACAGTGGACCGCAGGCCTGCAAGAGCCGCTCGAGCAGATTCCGGAGCCGCCGCCGGGCTTGGAGCTGTTGGCCAGTAGCGCGGGTTGGCCGGGAGCGGAGGTGCATTTTGACCCGGTGCCGCTCAGCTTGGGCAGCTCGACCAAGCCTATCTGGATGCGTGGACTGGCACATTGGGACGACGGACCGTCCGAGGTCATCATCCGTCTCGAGTTGGGCCGTCACTGTAGGCCCCGCCTGCTCGAACTCGTTCCCTTTATGCGCAAGAGCCGCCGCCAGGTGCTGGAGCTGGAAGTGGCCGGGCAGCGCGCTGTGTTCCGCGCCAGAGACGGCCAGCCTCTGCGCCTTGTCTTGGACGGCCGGCTGCGCGGGTCCGTCGAGCTCAAGGTCCGTTCTCTTCTCGGCACTCCGATAGGACTCGGTGAGTTGAGGGTGCTGGGTAATCCGGGCGACTGCCAGGCGGGAGGACCGGTGGGGGAGGCGCGGGATGCGGGCGCACGGCTCAGCCTGGACTTTCTGCTAGGCGCCACCGCCGCCTATCCCAACAATGCCCGGACGGCCATTGCCTTGGCCGACCGCCTTGCCGATGGCGAGAGGGTAGCGGATGCCGAGGCCGTGGTGCGGCTGGCGCTGGCCCGTGACCGCGGGCTTGCCAACGGCTGGGTCGAGCTCGGGCTGCTCGGCGACCTTCGTGGCCGGCACCGTACTGCGTTGCTTGCCTACCGGCGTGCCGTTCGACTGGATTCCAACAATGCCTGGGCCCATGGCTGCCTGGCCTGGGCCCGGCTGAGGGCCGGCCAGCCTGTGGTCGCGCTCTACCACGTCTACCGGGCGCGCCGGCTGGACCCTCGCTATGCCGACGCTCATACGATTCTGTCGCGCATCGCACGAGGGTTCGGGCTAAACGGTCGCGCCCGCGTTTCGCTCCGGCGGGCCATAGAACTGGACCGGAGGCGCAACTGGGCCTACATGGAACTGGCCAGCCTTCTGGCCGAAGATGGTCAACTGGTTGCGGCGTTGCGCGTCCTTGACGACTTTCTTCTTATCGAACCCGAAGACGAATCGGTCCTGGACCTACGTGAATCGCTGGTCGTAGCGCGTGCCGAACCGCCTTCCGGATAAGTGGTGCGAATCGTTCTGATAGGGCCGGAGCCGCCATGGCCCGGGGGTGTGGCCGCCCATACCGCCGGACTCGGTCGTGCGCTCACGGCGGCCGGGCACGAAACGACGACGCTTTCTTACTCGCGCTGTTACCCCGACGCTATGATGCGTTGGTTGGGGCGTACCGAGGAAAAGGTCTTGCCCAAAAATGCGGTCATCGATTGCCTCCGCCCCGCGTCCTGGCCGAGGGCCAAAGCGCGGCTAGACCGATTCGCGCCCGATGTTGTCGTTGCACAATGGTGGCATCCGATGGCCGCCCCCGCGCTCAGCGCGATGCTTGGCCCCGAACCGGCCAGCCCGGCCGCTAGCGGTCCGGCTAGGGTGCTGGTCTGTCACAATGCCCTGCCGCACGAGGCCTTTCCCCTTGCACGCAGGTTGACCCGTACCGTCTTCGCGCGGGCCGATGCCATGCTTGTCCACTCCCGTGCCGTCGCCAACCGTGTTGAAGAACTGGGAGCGCCGCTGGTGGTGCCGATTGAGATACGGCCGATGCCATTGCTCGTCGAGACTACGGGTAGGGCAGCTGATCGCGAAAGGGCGCGCAGGGCCCTGGGCGTTGAGGCTGGCCATCGCCTGGCGCTGTTCGTCGGTCATGGACGTTCCTATAAGGGGCTGGACATATTGCTCGAGGCTTGGCGCCGGGCCCGTATGCCCGCCGATACGCGTTTGCTGGTGGCTGGAGAGGTTCTGGCCGGTCCCATCGCCAGAGCCCGTCTGTTGCGCAGGGCGCGCGCCTGTTCGGCCGACCTGCGTGACGGTTATCTCGCTGACGAGGAACTTGTCGGCTCGGTAGCCGCCGCTGACCTGCTGGTATTGCCGTATCGCCGGGCCAGTCAGAGCGGTCTGGTGCCGGTCGCCCGTGCTTTGGGGGTTCGGGTGCTGGCCTCGGATGCCGGCGGCTTGGCCGAACAGTTCCCCGACGACCTTGCCGGAGCGACACTGGTCCGGCCCGGGGACACCCGCGCCCTGGCCGGCCAATTGCGACGCTTGTTGGGCCGTGAAAGCCTGGAAAGGCCGGCTCCGCAGGGGATGACCGATGGCGGTTGGCCGGCACTGGTTGAAGCCTTGGAGCTGCTCGAACGTCGCATAAGAAAGGCGCGCGGCGCGTGCTAGACTGCCTACGATGAGTTCCTATGCCTACCGTGCGAGCACGGCCGAGGGCCGTGTGCTCGAAGGCGTCATGGACGCCAGCGACGAAGCCTCGGTCGTCGCCAATCTCCGGCGCCAGGGCTACATCCCGCTTTTGGTCGAGACCTCGGCCGAGGCCGCTGTAAAGCGCAAACGCAGCTTCGAGCTGGGGCTTCCCGGGTTCCTGGTCGCGCGCGTGCCGAGCAAGGACCTCACGCTGTTCACGCGCGAACTGGCCACGCTGTTGCGTGCCGGGCTTCCGCTTGACCGTAGCCTTCAGAGCCTCGGGCAGCTGACGCCCAACGCGAATTTAAAATCGATAACCGGAGCCGTTCTGGCCAGGGTGCGCGAGGGGACGGCGCTCTCGGAGGCCTTGGCCGAGCACGACCGGGTCTTTTCGGTCCTCTATACGAGCATGGTCAAGGCCGGCGAGGCCGGCGGTGTGATTGAGACGGTGCTCGAGCGACTGGCCGATCATCTCGAGCGCAGCGACCGTTCGCGCGATGAACTGCGGTCGGCAATGACCTACCCCTTGGTGCTGGCATTCGTAGGCGGTGTGTCAATCATGGTGCTGCTAACCTATGTGCTTCCCAAGTTCTCGGTGGTCTTCAACGATATGGGCGTCGCGATGCCGTTGTCCACACGCATGGTGATGGCAGCCAGCGAGGCAGTTCAGTCCTATTGGTGGGTTTTTCTTTTGGCGGCGGTGGGTTCGGCCGTCATGTTCCTGCGTTACCAGGCCACCCCGGCCGGGCGTATGCGGATTGACCGGGGCAAGCTGGCGCTACCGCTGTTTGGTGACCTGTTGCGCAAGGTGCAGATCGGGCGCTTTGCGCGCACGTTGGGCACCATGCTTAAGTCCGGTGTTCCCTTGCTCCAGTCACTCGATATCGTACGCGCCACTTTGACCAACCGGATTCTGTCCGAGGCTCTGGGTTCCGTGGAGCGCGATGTCAGAGAGGGCAAGGGTTTGGCCCAACCGTTGGAGCGGACCACGGTCTTTCCCCCGCTGGCACTGCAGATGGTGGCTGTCGGCGAGGAGACCGGGCGGCTTGATGATATGCTTTTGGTCGTTGCCGAACACTGCGATAGGGATGTCAACAATACAGTGACCCGCCTCATGGCGATGCTCGAGCCGGCCATGTTGCTGGTCATGGGTCTGGTTACCGGATTCATCGTCATTGCGATGATGTCGGCGGTATTCAGCGTCAACCAGATGGCGTTCTGATGTTAGGAGGAAGAGACCGAGATGTCCGATAATTTACGTAGACCGTCCGTGTCCGGCTTCACGCTGATTGAACTTATGGTGGTCATGGTCATCCTTGGCCTGTTGGCATCCCTGGTGTTGCCGAACTTCTTGGGACAGGCGGCCAAGGCGCGCGTCAAGGCCGCCAGGGTGCAGATATCGAGCCTCTCAACGGCGCTCGACACTTTCGCGCTCGACGTCGGTAGCTACCCGTCGACCCAGGATGGGCTCGATGCCCTGCACCAGGCTCCCTCGGATGCCAAGAGATGGGACGGGCCTTATCTGCCCAAGGCGGTTCCAGCCGACCCCTGGGGCACTGCCTACCAGTACAAGGGGCCCGACGGGGACGGGTTCTATGAGATTCTCTCCTACGGCGCCGATGGCAAGAGCGGCGGCGAAGGTGATGCCGCCGATATATCGAGCCGAGAGTAGAGAAATGACCCGGGTCCCGAGGGCCGGACGCAGGATGCGGGCGCGTGGCTTTACCCTGATCGAACTTCTCATCGTCATGGTGGTGATGGCGGTCGCCGCGGTCATAGTCCTGCCGGGGGTGCGCGCGGGGACCCAACAACGTGAAGTCCGAATGGCGTTACAGCATTTCGTCAGCGCTGTTCGTTACAGTACTGCAATTGCGATTCGCGAACGCCGCACGGTCGAGCTTGTCCTGTGGCCTGAGCAGTCCTCCTACGCGGTCGAAGGAGCCGGTGAGGACCGCGACCTGCCCGGCATCGCCAGTTTTGGGGAACTCAGCGGTGGGCGCTACGAGGGCATCGACCAGGTCGTATTCGAGTTCTATCCCACGGGAGGTTCGACGGGGGGTACGGTCGAGTTCCGGTTCGAGACCGGTAGCGGTCAGCAGGTCTACACGCTGGCCATCGATCCGCTGATTAGCCGTGTCGAGGTCGAGCGTGCGTACTAAGGGAGCCCGCGGGTTCACTCTCCTCGAGGTGGTCATCGCCGCGGCCGTGATGGCCGTGGGCGTAGCGGCCGCGCTCGAGCTTTTCACCGGTAGCCTCCGCCTGGCCGGTGCCTCCACACGCCAGACCGACGCCCTGGTGCTGGCGCGTTCGTTAATCGACGAAATGGTCTGGCGGGCGGACCTCGACGATGAACAGCGGCAGGGCCGGGAGGGCGATCTGAGCTGGACCGTTACGATAACACCGGTCCTGCCGCAGCTGGCACCGGATCCTGAGGCCGGGGTCCGCGCCAATTCTTCGGATGAATTCGAGCTCAAACAGATCGTCGTAGCCGTTGAATGGGTCGGTGTCGGCGGGCAGAGGGCGGTACGGCTCGAGACCGCACGGTTGGTCGAGATTTATTGATGAAAAGCGGGCATACCCGTGGATTCACGCTCCTCGAACTGATGATTGCGATGACGATCATGTCGCTCATTGGGGCCTCTATCTACGGCGTGGTCTCGCTGGGCGCACGGTCGGCCGATACCGGGGAGCGCCGCACCGAACAGTCCAGGAGAATGCGCGTGGCCACCGAAGTGGTCGTCAGGCAACTACGCTCGACCGTTCCCTTGCTCGTACGTCTCGAAAGCGAGGATGGCGAGGAGATCGAGCCTTGGTTCTGGGGGGACGAGTCGCGCATCGACTTTGTCACCGCATCGCCGCAGCGGCCGGACTCAAGCGGTCTGGCCCTCATCAGCTATTGGCACGAAGATGGCCGTATGATGATGTCGGAGATGCCGTTGTTCGCGGCCGGCTACGTGGACCCCTTCGGCCCCGAGGCCGAGGATCTGACCACCAGCGTTCCGCTGCTCTACGACGTGGCCTCGGTCGAGTTCGGCTATCGGCGCACGCCTTACCGCAACGACGATTGGGCCGACAGCTGGGACGCGGGTGAGAAGGAATCCCTGCCGGGTGCGGTTCGAGTGGTTGTGGAACCCGAGACCGACGACGGGCCACGTTGGCAGCATGAGGTCCCGTTGTTCGTTGCGGTCTTTAACGAACTGAGCGGGGAGGACGACTTTCGCCGCCGGCGTGGCGGTAAGGCCACTACGATTAAGCGCGAGCAAGGTGAAGACGAGGAGGACGAGAACGAGGGCGACGAGGACGACGAGGACGACGAGGACGAAGAAGATGATTTCGACTACTGAACGCTCCGAGTCCGGCGTCGCGCTGGTCCTGGTTTTGCTGACATTTTCGATAATCGGCGTTCTTGCCGGCGAGTTCGCGCGCGCTATGCGTGAGGACGCGACCAGCACACGTAACTTCAAGCAGGAAACGGTCGCCCACTATGTGGCGCTGGCCGGCATAAACGAGGCTATCCTGGCCATCCAATCCACACGCGCTCTCAGTGGGCGGCGTCCCGACCTCCGGGCCGCCGAACAACCCGTACGGGGGCCGATACGCACCCTCCTCGATGCTGATGGTGCCTGGGTCAAGGCCACCTTCAACGGCCATCAATACCAGATACGCGCCACCGACGAGGCCGGCCTGATCTCGCTCAACGAGGCCGATGACCGTGCGCTCCGCGAGATTATGCTCAACTTGGGCTACACCGACTTGGAAGCGGACGAGGTCGCCGATTCTATTCTCGATTGGCGGGACCCGGACGACCTCCACCGTATCAACGGCGCGGAGAGCGACTACTACGAAGGTATGCCGCGACCCTACCGTGCCAAGAACGCTGATTTCGACGCTCTCGAGGAGTTACTGCTGGTTCGCGGGGTCACTCGGGAGATGTTCTTCGGCGGGGCGGGTCACAAAGGTCTTCGTGAGGTCTTTTCGGTGTTCAACTCGACCAAGGGCGTCAATCTCAGGTCGGTCTCGGCGCCGACGCTATTGGCGCTGTCGGGGCTGGGCAGCGAACAGGTCGATGATATCGTCGGCCGCCGCACAGAGCTCGGCCACGACATCAGTGAGGAAATCCGCATGGCGATAGAGTCCAGTGGCGTCGAGGCCCGGACCGGAACCCCCCTGGTGATGACCTTGGAAGCCCGGGTCCTGTCCGAGAGCAGGTCCGGGGAGGCCGACCCCCATACCCTGGCCCACATCGGCATCGTGGTGCGGGTGCCGCCACGCGGCGATGGTTTCCGTACCTACCGCTGGTATGATGCGATTTACGAGCCCGACACCAAGAACTGATGAGAGCCACCTCGCTGTTCGGTAGACTCGCCAAAGCGGACTTCGCTGATGCCCTCGGGGTGGCGATTACGCGTGACGGTCTGTCCGTTTGCCACCTGCGCAAGCGCTTCCGTGCGGTCAACGTAGCCGCGCTCATCGCCAAGGAGCTTCCCGGGGACGATGAACAGGCGGCTGTCCAGGTCGCCCGCATCGTTAAGGACTTTGCGGCTTCTAGGGGGCTCGAAGGGGCTGGTTTGGCCGTGGCTCTGGACCGGGGGGACTGCTTCGTGGGCCAGATTCAGCTTCCGGCCAGTGCCGCCGACAACGTTCGCCAGGTGGTGTCCTACGAACTCGACCGTGTCCTGCCGGTGACCCCTGAGACGGTCTATACCGACGCCTACTGCCGCCGCCTGGGCGGTACCGGGGAACGCGTGGCCGCGACCGTGGTGGCGGCATACCGGGAGACGGTCGACCGTTTGTACGATGCGCTGACCTTGGTGGGCCTTTCGCCGATGGCCATGGTCGCCCAGCCGGTAGCTATCAACGACTATTACGAGTTTTGTAAGCAAGGTGAGGCCGGGCTGGCCGGCATCTTCCATGCCGATGGCGACCGTTCGGCGCTGACTCTGAGCTGCGACGGGTACATGGTCTCCAGTCTCAACGTCGCCGGGCGCGACGAGAACCAATCGGAGGCCTTGCGTCGTGAGATTGAACGGAGCGCGCCGGATTGGGCCGAGGAACCCGCAGATGTTCTGGTCGATATCGGGCCGGCCTTTGGGGCTATCGCCCCCGAGGGTTTCCTCCCCGAAGGGCAGGAGCCGGGCTGGCGCGACTGTGTGGCCATCGGTGCCGCCCTCGGAAGACTCGGGGAATCGCGGCAGCGGGTAAACCTATTGCCCGAGTCTCTGGTTCGGCCCGAGGAGGGCGTTGGGATGCGCGAGATGGGCCTCGGTGCCCTGGTGCTCGTCATGGCGGGAGTTTTGGCGGCGTCGATAACCTTGAAGAACGCGGGCGTGGGTACCGCGATAGCCGACGAACTAAGGCGCCTCAGGCCCTTGGTTGCCAAGGTGACCGAGGAGGAACGAACCAACGAATCCTTGATGGCCAGACTCGAGACGCTCGAGTCGCAGCGCAGGCGCCGGGTCTTGCCTTATCTCAAGGAGGCCACCTCGCTGGTACCCAAGAGTGCGTATCTGACGACCTTTCGATACAAAAACGGTCGTATCGAGGTCGATGGTATCGCCGGCAACGCTTCCGAGTTGATCTCCATTCTCGAAAGGTCAGTGTTTTTCAAGGATGTGCAGTTCACCGCGCCTACGACGAAATACTTGGCCAGCCAGGAGCGATTCTCGCTGCGGATGGAGCTGGAGAAATGAAGCTGCCCGAGCGCTGGACCTCGCTCTCGAAGCGGGAACGTTACCTGATCCTGGCCGCTGTCACGGTCGCGCTCGCAGTGGCGGGTCGTTATGCGCCGTTCGTTCCCATGATCAGTTTCGAGGAACAGGGGCCTGATGCCACCTGGGTGCGGATGCAGAAGGTCAAGAACTTCCATCGAATCATCGGGCGTTCGGATGCGGTCACGGCCCGGACCCGCGCCATCGAGACCCGCTATAAAGCGGCCGGTAAACGGCTGATAGAAGGCGTCACCCCCACCCAGGTCGGGGCCGAGCTCCAGGGCCGGCTCAGCCAGATGGCCGGTGATGCCGGACTCAACGTGCTCAGTTCGCAGATTCTCAAACCCGAGGATGTCGAGGAGTTTCGCCGGGTCGGAGTACGGATGACGCTGAGCGGCGAACTCGACGGGATGGCCAGGATGGTCTCTTCGGTCGAAAGCGACCGCAAGGACCTGGCCGTGACCTTGCTCGAAATCAACCGTAAGTTGGGGGCCAGCCGCCGGCCGACACCGACACGCGCATCGTCGTCGAAGCCTCCTGCGGCCCCGCTCACGGCCACTATGGAAATCAAGACGCTGATGCCGTCCTCCTCATGAAACGAATCCTTCAACTGCTGTCCGGTATCATGATGGCGCTGGCACTGGCCTTGGGCTGGAGAACGCTCAACGTTGCCCGTATAGAGCTGCCGGTGTTCGCCGACCCGCCGCAGGTCTCTCTCGAGGGACATCTTCCTCCGGCCCCACGCAAGTCCACGGGCACGGCGGGCGTGGTTCGTGTCATAATCGGCGGCAATTTGTTCGAGACCGAACGCGGACAGAAGCCCAAGACCGAAGACAAGGCGGAAATGCAGGCCCCGCTCCCGCCTCCGACCAACATCGTGCTCAACGGCATCTTTCTGTTGCCCGATGAGCCAGTGGCGATTATGAGCGACAAGAAGAGCGGCGCCAAACAACGCGGGCTCCGTCGCGGGGAGATGATAGGGGACTACGAGATAGGCGACATAGCCTCGCGCAAGGTTACCCTTCTCGGGGCCGGTGGTCAGCGTTTCACGGTCCGGCTCGAGACCCGCAAGGGGGCCGGAACCGCAGCGCCCGCAAGCATGCGGGGCACCAGACCCACGCCACCCAGGACGCCGGCGGCACGCGCACCACGGCCACCTGTGCCCGAGCGGGGCACGGCTACCACGCGGGCGCAGCCGAGCCGTCCGAGCGCGGGTCGCGAGCGTAGCGCGCCGGTCGCACGACCGGCCAAACCGGCGGCCAGGCCCGATCCGGCGCAGGCCCGCCTCGAGGCCCTCAAGAAGCTTCGCGAGGCAGCGAACAGACGATGAGTACCGGCGGCAGATTAGTGGCGGCCGGCCTGGCTCTGTCGCTGGCAAGTGGCGCAGGCTTGGCCTGGGCCCAGGTGGCCAAGACCGCGCCGGTCGTCAAGAGCGAACCGGCGGTCAAGAGTGAACCCGCGGTCAAGAGTGAACCCGCGGCAGGGCCGAAAAAGTTCGATGACTCAATCGTCCTCAACTTCGAGGGTGTCGACATCCGGGAGGTCGTGTTCAGTCTGGCCGCGGCCTTGAGGATTAACTACTGGATTGACCCGCGGGTCTCCGGGCAGGTCACGGTAAGCACCTACGACCGGATTTCGCGAGACGACCTATTGCCGGTCTTCCATCAGATACTGCGCAGCAATGGTTACGCGGCCATACAGGAGGGCGATCTTTACATGATCGTTCCGGCCGAATCGGGAAAGACCCGCGCTTTAATCCCTGGGGCGGGCAGCGAAACCGGCGGGTTTGTGATGGAACTGGTCCGGGTCGCGCACGTCAATGCCGAAAAGGTCGTCTCTCTGGTCAGCCCCTTCGTGTCGCCGGGTGGCGATGTCGTGGCCTACGCCCGCAGCAATCTGGTCATCATCACCGACACCGCGGCCAACGCGGCGCGCTTGCGCGAACTGGTTACGACCTTCGACAGCGACACCTTCGGGGAGCTCAACGCCAAGGTTTACAAGATTGAACACGCGGCACTAGACGAGATATCGCAAGAGCTGTGGACTGTGCTCGAGAGCTATCAGGTCGTTGAGAGCGGCGCGCGTGTGCACATGATCCCGCTGGCCAGGCTCAACGCGCTAGCTGTAATCGCGTTGGACCCGGTCGTGTTCGCCAATATCGAGTACTGGCTCGACATCCTCGATGTCGAGGCCGAGGGCGGCGCCAGGCGACAGGTCTACGTATATCGCGTGGAGAACTCGAAGGCGGCCGATTTGGCCAACGTCCTCAACGATCTCTACGCTGGGGAGGGCCAATCGAAGGGCGACAGGCGGTCCCGCAGCGGAGCCTTGGCCGAAGAGGGTGTCGGGCTCGGCGGCGGCGCTTCGACGGCTCGTTCGCGAAGCTCGGGTTCGCGCTCCGGGCAGCAACGTGGCGGGCAGACGACGCGCCCGCGTTCGAGCGCGGGCCGTACGGCGCCCGTACCGCTGACCCCCGGGGCGCTGTTCGAACACGAGATAAAGATAGTGCCCGACGAGATTACCAACGCGTTGGTCATCCTCGCCACGCCGCGCGACTACAACATGATACGGTCGGTCCTCCTCGAGCTCGACGTCGTGCCGAGGCAGGTCTTGATCGAAGTGCTGATCGCCGAGATTACGCTCGACGAGGATACTCAGTTCGGCATCACCCAGGAACTGCTCGCGGTGTCCACCGACGACAGTGACAGCACCGCGACCCTGCAGGACGCCGGTGGCACTTTCCTCGATATCTTCGGACGCGACGTGCGTTTCACCGGCGGGTTACCTAGCGCCGACAGCAGCTTCGGCGGGTTCATGGGCGTGTTCACCCACTTTCGGAGCGGTGCCGAGGTCTATCGCGGGATACTCAAGGCCATGGCGGTCCGCTCGCGGGTCAAAGTGCTCTCGCGTCCACACATCATGGCGTCCAACAACCAGGAGGCCAGCATCATTGTCGGCCAGGAGGTTCCTATCATCACCAGCCAGGCCAACACTAATGTTGAGACCTCCGGACAGACCCGTTTCTTGCAGAACGTCCAGTACCGCAACACCGGCGTAATCCTCAAGGTCAAACCGCAGGTGAACTCCGCAGGGTTGGTCAACATGAAGATATCGCAGGAGGTCAGCGACATAATCGGCACCACCACCGGCGACATCAGTTCGCCGACCTTCTCCAAGCGCGAGGCCGACACTACCGTGACCGTTCAGGCCGGTGAGACCATCGTAATCGGCGGTATCATCGGTGAGACCCTGCGCAAGGGCACTCGTGGGGTTCCCTATCTGATGGATTTGCCCGTGCTCGGGCGTTTGTTCCGTAGTGAGATCGACCAGATCGACCGTACCGAGCTGATAGTGTTGATAACCCCTTATGTGGTCCGTGACCGCGACGAGGCCCGCTCGGTCACCGAGGAGTTTCGCCGCAAGGTCGACGATGTGCTGCGCGAGTTAAAGGACGACGGCCGGCTTATCGAGGAAGGTCACACCGTCATACTCGAACGGTCCGAATCCTGAGGGTTTTGGCTCGCCCGGACTTGGGTTTGTCCCTTTTCCCGGCTAGTTAAATGGGTCCCGAGGCGGCGCCCGCCGTCCATGAAAGCAGGGGAGGAGCCAGCGAGCGATGGCAACGGTCATTACCGAGGAGTGCATCAACTGTGCGGCCTGCGAGCCCGAATGCCCGAACACGGCCATCTATCAGGGCGGCGTCGAGTACGAGTTCGAGGGAGCCCAGCTTGAGGCCATATCGGCCGACCTGTTCTACATAGTTCCCGAGAAGTGCACCGAGTGTGTCGGGTTCTTCGACCAGGAGGCCTGCGCGGCGGTGTGCCCAGTCGATTGTTGTATTCCCGACCCGGAGCGACCCGAGGACGAGGCTGCGCTGCTCGAACGGGCCAAGGTCCTGCACCCGGACGAAGAATTCCCCGAGGACTTCCCGTCACGCTTTAAGGCGCCCACAGCCGAGCCGGCGCAGGCTGCGGGCGGTCCGGATGGGGCGCAGGGCGGCTCCAACGGTGCGGCG
>JAYGCK010000118.1:0-8153 GCA_046583395.1 Deltaproteobacteria bacterium | reverse complement strand
TGACGATCACGACCATGCATCGTCGTTTATCGACACCGAGGGAGCGAGCGCCTGTGTGGGCGGTTATGCGGGAAGCTTCCCTTGCAGCAACATCGACCTGTCCCACTGGCTTGCCATAGACGACATTGGAGGCGGCGAGGGCAACGACATCTGGGGTTGGACCGACCCTGACACAGGTCGCGAGTACGCCATCATGGGACGGACGACTGGAACCTCGTTCGTCGATGTCACCGACCCCGAGAGTCCAGTTTATGTGGGGAACCTCCCCTCGCGTTCGGGTTCCTCTATCTGGCGCGACATGAAAGTGTACGCCAACTACGCGTTTATCGTCAGTGAAGCACCATCACACGGCCTGCAGGTCTTCGACCTTACGGAGTTGCGTGGGGCTGATCCTGGTACGACCTTCAGCACAACCGCCGGTTACGATTTATTCTCGACCGCCCACAACATCGCGATCAACGAAGACACCGGATACGCATACGTCGTCGGTAGCGACACCTGCTCGGGCGGCCTTCACATGATCGACATCTCGACGCCGACCGTACCGGTATCGGCGGGGTGCTTCGGCACCGACGGTTACACACACGACGTTCAGTGCGTCGTCTATGATGGGCCAGACGATGACCACGACGGCAAGGAGATATGCTTTGCCTCCAACGAAGATACCCTTACCGTCATTGACGTCACCGACAAGAACAATCCCACTATAATATCCACGAAAGGTTACCCGACGAGCGGGTACACCCACCAGGGCTGGTTGACGGACGACCATGCATGGTTCCTGTTCGACGATGAGTTGGACGAACAATATGCTGGCTTCAACACCAGGACCTACATAGCCAACATCGCCGACCTGGAAATCCCCCAGGTGCTCTGGTGGTATACAGGCGAGACACCAGCAGTAGACCACAACCTCTATATAGTCGGCGACTATGCCTACGAGGCCAACTACACCGCCGGGCTGAGAGTAATTGATATTAACAAGGTCGACAGCGGCAGTCTGTGCGAAGCCGGCTATCTCGACGTCTATCCGGACAACAACCTGGCCGTGATGGAAGGTGCCTGGAGCAACTACCCCTTCTTCGCCAGCGGGACCGTCGTAGTCAGTGCCATCGGTGGATTGGCCATTGTGAAACCACAGCTGGACTACGTGAACTGTGAGGGAACACCGCCGCCACCGACACCGGAGGGTGCAGCCTGGTTCGCCTCGGACCCCAACGAGGTGTCAGACCAATACCTGACAATGGCCTCCTCGGTGGTGATAGAGGACGGCGCTGAGCTGCGCTTCTGGCACAGCTACGCGACCGAGGACACTTATGACGGCGGCGTGGTCGAAATTTCCACCGACAACGGCATTACCTGGAATGACCTCGGCGACAGCATGACCGAGAACGGTTACACCGACCAGATCTCGGTAAGTTATGATAGCCCGATCGCTGGCCAAATGGCTTTTGCCGGCAACAGTGGTGGCTATCTCCGCACCACCATAAGCCTCAGCAGCTGGGCCGGTCAGCAAGCACGCATCCGCTTCCGCATGTCCACTGACAACAGCGTGAGCAGCACCGGTTGGTTCGTCGATAATATAGAAATCGTTACCGAAAGCAGTCTAACCCTCACAGCTAGTGTCACCTCGAACGAAGGGTTGTCCTCAACGGCAACCGAAATCGTTCAGATCAGCGAAATCGGGGGAGCATGTGGAGATGGTGTTGTTGCTGGCTCCAACGAATGCGACGACGGCAACACCGCAAGCGGCGACGGCTGTAGCTCCACCTGCCTGGTCGAACAGTGCTACGCATGCATCGGGAGTCCGTCTACATGCACGTCAACGGATGGGACGGGCTGTGATGACGGCAGCTACTGCAACGGGGACGATACGTGTTCAGCGGGAGCCTGCAGTGTTCATAGCGGGCCGCCATGTGCGGCAGATAACGAGTGCAGCGATACCTGCAGCGAACTGACCCGTAGCTGCTTGGTCGCTCCGGGCGACCCATGCACAAGCGACGGGAACCCGTGCACCCAGGACTACTGTGATGAGGCGGGCACCTGCCTGCACGTCTTTGACAACTGGGTTTGTTCTTCGACCACGACAACGACGACCACGAGCACGAGCACAACGACGACCACAACGACGACCACGAGCACGAGTACAACGACGACCACAACGACGACCACGACCACGACCTTGCCGCAGACACTTCAACAGCGACGTTGCATCATCGCCATGAACAAATCTGGCTTCTCGATAGCAAAGCGACAGGGCAAGGAGAACTACTGGTGCGTCCGTGGAGCGACCAAGCAGTCGATAGCAAACCCAGCAACCTGCATTATCTCGGATCCGCGCGGCAAGATGCTGCGCGCATTTAATAAGGCCAGCAGCATGCACGATCGGAAATGCCTGCTAGGAGCGCGCCCCGACTTTGGCTACGGTGACGCAACCACAGTGTACGCAGCCGCTACATCACAAGAACGCGAGATGCTACGAATGTTGTTCGGCACCGACCTGGCAAACGTCATCACCACTGCGGAAAACAATGCGGATGTGGCTAGATGTCAGGCCTACTCAGCAAAGCTGTACGAGAAGATTGTATCTACCAAGCTCAAAGAGTTTCTCTCTTGCAAAACCAAGGGCTCAAAGGCCGCGCTGCTGACCTCCCCGGCAATGCTTAAAGACTGCATCGGCCTGTCCCGGGGGACCAAGGCAGAAAAAGCCGTGCAAAAGCTTAAGCGTACTATCGAGTCTCGTTGTCTAGGCATTGATCGGGCAGCAGCCTTCCACGGACGGTGCGGAACGGAACCTACGGTGGTTGGTTTCGTAGAGTGCGCCGACACCCTAACCGATTGTGGTGTCTGCAGGATGTTGGCCGAGATGGACGACTTTGAGATGGACTGCGACGTCTTCGACAACGGTACGGCCGACCTCAGCTGTCCGTGAGCGAAAACATCAGACCTTTCGAGGTGCACTTCGAGGATGAGGCACTCGATGACCTTCGCGAACGCCTCGGGCGTACGCGTTTCCCCGACCAACTAGATGGTGCCGCATGGGATTACGGCACCGAACTCTCTTATCTTCGCAAACTTCTTGAGCACTGGAAGAACGGTTTTGATTGGCGCGCGGTAGAAGAGCACCTGAACTCCTTCGACAACTTCAAGACCGATATCAACGGCATCGATCTGCATTTCATCCACCAACGCTCAGCCCAACCTGACGCGCTGCCACTTATTATCACTCACGGTTGGCCTGGTTCTGTACTGGAATTCACTGAGATTATCAGGCCTCTCACCGACCCCGTCGCGCACGGTGGTGACCCGGCCGATGCCTTTCACGTCGTGTGTCCGTCGATACCTGGATACGGCCTGTCGGGCGCTCCCCGACGTGCGGGTTTCGACATCCGAGCAGTAGCAGCGACCAATGCCGCCCTAATGAATATGCTCGGATACTCTCACTACGGCTGCCAAGGTGGCGATTGGGGGGCAATCGCCAGTGCATGGATCGGTCTCGATGACGCGGAACACTGCGCTGGAGTTCACCTCAACATGGTCGTTGCCCAGCCACCCGAGGGAGATGACATGCAGGGCCTGAGCGATGAGGAGAACGCAGCCCTAGCGGCAATGGCCACCTTCATGGAAGAAGGCGCGGGATATCAGGCCATACAGGGCACCCGTCCGCAGACGCTCGGTTACGGGCTAAACGATTCCCCGGCGGGACTGGCCGCGTGGATAGTCGAGAAATTTCAGGCCTGGAGCGATTGCAACGGAGATATCGAGAGCCGTTTTTCCAAAGACAGGCTTCTGGCCAACATAACGCTGTACTGGCTTACCGGCACTATAACCTCCTCGACCCGCCTCTACTGCGAGACACGCCGGGCCGGACGTTTCGGCCCCCTGCCCGAACGCATCGAAGTGCCGACCGGTTGTGCGATCTTCCCAAAGGAGCTGTTCAGGCCGCCCAGACACTGGGCCGAGGCTGCCTTCAACGTTACCCAATGGACGGAAATGCCGAGTGGCGGGCATTTCGCAGCGATGGAAGAACCGGAGGCCCTGGTCGAGGACATCCGTTCCTTCTTCAGACCGCTACGCTAAACCCGCCCTGCGGCGGCTTGTACAAAGCCCGCCGCGCATGCAAAACAAGCCGCCATGGAATTTGGACTGAGCGAAACGCAACGCATGATCCAGCAGACCGCCCGCGACTTTGCGGTCAAAGAGGTCGCTCCGCTGGCCGACAAGGTCGACAAGCAGGAATACTTTCCCCAGGAGAACGTCCGTCGCATGGCCGAACTCGGCTTCATGGGCATGTTCATCCCGGAACAGTGGGGCGGCTCGGGAATGGACGTGGTCAGTTATGTCCTGGCCATGGAAGAGATAAGCGCCGCCTGTGCCACCACCGGCGTGATTATGAGCGTCAACAACTCGCTGGTCTCCGATCTCCTGCTCCGCTTCGGCACCGACCAACAGCGCGACCGATGGCTCAGACCGCTCGCTTCGGGCGACAAGCTCGGCTGTTTCTGCCTGTCTGAGCCCGGCACCGGTTCGGATGCAGCCAACCAGAGCGCCCGTGCACGCCGTGAGGGCGACAAGTGGGTCATCAACGGTACCAAGAATTGGATAACCAACGGCCCCTTCGCCGATACCGCGGTCGTCTTCACGATGAGTGAACCGGAAAAAGGAGTGCGCGGCATCACGGCTTTCGTCGTCGACCGCGACACCCCCGGCTACAGCGTCGGCCCGATAGAGGACAAGCTCGGTATCCGCGGCTCTGCCACCTGTCAGATTATTCTCGAGGACTGCGTGGTCGGCGACGACCAGGTCATCGGCGAGGCCGGTGGTGGCTTCAAGGTGGCGATGAAGGCCTTGGACGGTGGCCGCATCGGGATAGCCTCACAGGCCCTGGGCATAGGCCGGGCGGCCTTCGAAACCGCGCGCGACTACGCGCTCGAGCGCCACGCCTTCGGCGGCCCCATCGCCGACTTCCAGGCCATACAGTTCTATCTGGCCGACATGGCCGTCAAGCTGGAGTCCTCGCGTCTGTTGACGCTAAGAGCGGCCGACCTCAAGGACCGCGGCGAGTCCTACGGGACAGCCGCGGCGATGGCCAAACTGCAGGCCTCAGAAGCGGCCAACTGGATTGCCGACAAGGGCGTCCAGATTCACGGTGGCAACGGTTATTCGCGCGAGTACAAGGCCGAGCGCCACTTCCGTGACGCCCGCATCACCAACATCTACGAAGGGACCAGTGAGATTCAAAGGGTCGTAATCTCGCGCGCGGTCCTAAAGGGCCAGTAGTCCTAGTCGATATAGCCGAGCGAACGCAGATGACGGAGGATTTCGGGGTCGGCTTCCGAGGCTAGGGGTTCCGGGGCCACCGCCTCTCCTTCTTCGTCGTAGCTGGCCACGTAGCTCACCCGGCGCGCCGAGCTTTGGCCGCCGAACAGTTCGGTCAGAGGACGTCCGTCCATATCGCGTCCCACCGGCAACCCCATCGCATAGAGTATGGTGGGGGTCAGGTCACGGACGCTCACGGCGTCGAGGCGGGTGTGACGCGCTATGCCGGGCCCGCTGGCGATTAGTATCCCGCGGTCGCGATGCGAACCTGAAAGATGACGGTGCTCGTCGGCCACCACACGGTGATAACCGACCGCAGGTCCGGCCCCGTGGTCTGAGACGACAAAGACCAAGGTGTTCCTGCCGTAGCGTGCCAAGATGTCGCCCACGGCCTCGTCGATCCATTGCCAGTAGGCCTCGATGACGCGGCCGAAACGATCGACCGACCCGTCGGGGATGTTGCCGAAGGGTTCCGGGTCCATGTACTTCCAGAACCCATGCTGAACATCGTCGGTACCGCGTAGATATACGGCCAGGAAGTCGGGCAAAGGCCCGTCATCAAGCACCTTGTCGGTGGCCCGCCGGTAATAGAGATCGCGCAGGTAGGCCCGCTCGAAACGGTCCATCACCAGGAAGTTCTCCAACCCGGTCGGGTCACGGCTGTCGGGGTTGACGCGCTTGGGGTCGTACTCGAAGTCCATGAAGCGCGGCAGGTCGGCCAGCATGTCGTCGCGGCGCGGAATCTCGATTGATTCCGCATAGAACGGCGGGAAGGCCCGCTTATCGATAGAGCCGTAGTGGGCACGGTCGGTAATCAGACGTCCGTTGACCTCCCCGGCCGGCCAGGTCACGAACCATCCCACCACGGCCACGTCGTAGCCGGCCTCGGAGAGGATGTTCCATACGGCCTTGGTCTTGCGCATTGTGCGCGAGACGGGCTGGGGGTTACCCGTGTCGCCATCGGGGAACCGCACGAAAAAATCTATGCCGTGCTTGTCGGGCATCTTGCCGGTGGCAACAGTGGTCCAGATTACCGGCGAACTGCTCGGTTGGATGGACATGAGGGTGGCCGACGCGCCGCCGTCGCGGAGCTTCTTTAAGTTGGGCAGCAGCCCTCTGGCCATGAAGGGATCGAGCAGGTCCCAGGTGCCGGCGTCGAGCGCGAGCACTACGACACGGACCGGACCGCTCTCGCGCACCTCGAAGCCGCCGCGCGAGGCCAGCACCGCAACGACCACCATGAAGATGACGCCGAAGATGATTCGTTTGGTCACGAAAGACCCGCGCTTATCCGCTCGATGGCCTCGCCTATCTGCTCGCGACGGCCAAAGGCCGAAAGTCTGAAGAAGCCTTCACCGCATGCTCCAAAACCGGCCCCCGGCGTCCCCACCACCTGGGCACTCTCCAAGAGCCGGTCGAAGAAGTCCCAGGAACCGGCCCCACCGGGGGTCTTGAGCCACACATAGGGGGCGTTGGTCCCCCCGTAGACAGTGATACCAAGACCGGCCAGACCCTCACGAATCAAGCGCGCGTTGTCCATGTAGTAATCGACGCGCTCGCGAAGTTCGGCGCGCCCGCGCTCGGAATACACCGCCTCGGCGCCGCGCTGTATGGGATAAGACGCACCGTTGAACTTGGTCGTATGTCGGCGGTTCCACAGCTCCCCCAGCGACACTTTGCCGGCGCTGGTCTCGCCCTCGAGTTCTTCGGGTATCACCACATAGCCGCAGCGGAGTCCGGTAAATCCCGCGCTCTTGGAGAAACTGCGGAACTCAATGGCCACTTCTCGCGCCCCTTCTATCTCGAATATCGAATGCGGAATGCCGGGGTCGGTGATGTAGGCCTCATAGGCGGCATCAAAGAGAATGACCGCGCGGTTCGCGCGAGCGTATTCCACCCAGCCCTCGAGCTGCTCGCGGGTGGCAACGCTGCCGGTCGGATTGTTGGGAAAGCAGAGATAGACGACATCTACCGCCTGGGCGGGCGGCTCGGAGACAAAGCCGTTGCCCTCGGTCGCCGGTAGATAGACAAGCCCCTCGTAGCGGCCATCTGCAGCAGCCGGACCGGTGCGCCCGGCCATGACGTTGGTATCGACGTAGACCGGATAAACCGGATCGGGTACGGCCACAGTGGCATCGGTACTGAATATCTCTTGAATGTTGCCGCTGTCACACTTCGAACCGTCCGACACGTAAATCTCGCCGGGCCCGATATCGATGCCACGGTCTGTAAAGTCGCCACGGCATATGGCCTCGCGCAGGAAGTCGTAACCCTGCTCGGGACCGTAACCGTGAAACCCGTCGTCGCTGGTCATCTCGCCGACGGCCGACCTGATAGCCTCGCCGACCGCACCGGCAAGCGGCAAGACCACATCGCCGATACCCAGACGGATGAGGTCTGCACCGGGGTTGGCCTCGGCATAGGCGTCGACGCGACGAGAAATCTCGGGAAAGAGATATCCGGCCACCAGCTTGGCGTAATGTTCGTTGAGGCGTGCCATCTGTCAGCGCCGGAACAGCTAGCCGAGCAATCCCTTTCCCGGCACATGATTTACCTCCAAGCGCACGCCATCGGGGTCCTCGAACAGCACACTGTAATAGCCCGGCGCCCAGTCGTCCTCTTGCAGACCGTGGACGACCGTTGCGTCCATGGCCAGGACCTTGTCGTGCACCAGGTCTACGTCCTGGCACGAACGGTCAAAATCACCGGCTGTCAACATCGTGTGGGCGATACCGTTTGCCTCTATAGACACTTCAGTCTCCGGCACAGTTCTCTATGACCATTCGGTAAAGCTCGCAGCCCTCGTTGGTGCAATAGCTCTTGCAGAGCCTGCC
>JAYGCK010000107.1:27500-28907 GCA_046583395.1 Deltaproteobacteria bacterium | reverse complement strand
TCACCTGCTTGACTCCCTTAGAGGATTTTCTTGGAAGCATGGGATCAATCACTTCATGAAACCCCGAAAGGTTTCACTCGCCATCACGTCTCGGCGTTAATGGAAGGGCGGATTTGCCTACCCTTCCCGCCTACACGCTTGAACCGGGATATCCATCACCCGGATGATCTACCCTTCTCCGTCTCCTCATCGGTCAAACGTCAAGCCGGTAGTTCAGGAATATTAACCTGATGTCCATCACCTACGCCTTTCGGCCTCGGCTTAGGCACCGACTAACCCTGGGCAGATTAGCTTTACCCAGGAAACCTTAGACTTACGGCGAAGAGGTTTCTCACCTCTTTTATCGCTACTCATGTCTGCATAAGCTCTTCCACGACCTCCACGCGTCCTTACGGTCACGCTTCACAGGCAAGTGGAACGCTCCCCTACCATCCGAACGCACCCGTAGGCACGAACGAATCCGCGGCTTCGGTAACACGCTTAGCCCCGTTACATTTTCGGCGCGGACTAACTTGACCAGTGAGCTGTTACGCTTTCTTTAAAGGGTGGCTGCTTCTAAGCCAACCTCCTGGTTGTCTGTGTCTTTCCACATCCTTTTCCACTTAGCGTGTATTTTGGGACCTTAGCCGGCGGTCTGGGTTGTTTCCCTTTCGACCGTGGACCTTAGCACCCACGGCCTGACTCCCTGGCTATACTTGGCGGCATTCGGAGTTTGATTAGGTTTGGTACCCCGCTAGGGGCCCTAGCCCATTCAGTGCTCTACCTCCGCCAGTAAACACCAGAGGCTATACCTCAATATATTTCGGGGAGAACCAGCTATCACGGAATTTGATTGGCCTTTCACCCCTACCCACAGCTCATCCGAAGAGTTTTCAACCTCTAACGGTTCGGGCCTCCATTCTGTGTTACCAGAACTTCACCCTGGCCATGGGTAGATCATCCCGCTTCGGGTCTACTCCCTACAACTTGTCGCCCTATTCAGACTCGCTTTCGCTACGGCTACACCTAACGGCTTAACCTCGCTGCAGAGCGTAAGTCGCAGATTCATTAAGCAAAAGGCACGCGGTCACACCGGTAAGGACCGAAGTCCCGACCATGGTGCTCCCACTGCTTGTAAGCACGCGGCTTCAGTTTCTATTTCACTCCCCTAACCGGGGTTCTTTTCACCTTTCCCTCACGGTACTAGTTCACTATCGGTCACAAGTAAGTACTTAGCCTTGGAAGATGGTCCTCCCTGATTCCCACGGGATTCCACGTGTCCCGTGGTACTCGGGTACTTTCTCCAGCAAGACCGGTTCATTTCGCATACGGGGCTATCACCCTCTATGGCGGTCCTTTCCAGGTTCCTTCCGCTATGAACCGATTTGGTAACTTGCCGGGCTAGGCCCTGAGAAAGCCCCACAACCC
>JAYGCK010000107.1:0-25000 GCA_046583395.1 Deltaproteobacteria bacterium | reverse complement strand
ACAATCTAGCGGGTTCCGAGCCAGAAACAGCCCTCAACCCTCAAAGCTGACCCTGACGATGCGGCGCTTGCCAACCTCGATCAGGGCCTGGCCGCGCGCCTCGAGCTCCAGGGAGTGGTCGCCGACCCGCTTTCCGCCCAGTTTTACGGCCCCTTGGGCGATAAGCCGGCGTGCCTCGCTGGCCGAAGCGACCAGGCCGGCCTCGCGCATTAGCCGGCATATCCCGACCTTCTCACCCGGGGACCCCGCCCCTCCCGGCCAGACAAATTCGGGAATATCGTCGGGCAGCTGGCCCTTTTGAAAGCGAGCCGCAAAAGCTTGGGCGGCACCCCCGGCGGCCTCGGTGCCGTGATAGCGCGCAGTAAGCTCGGCGGCCAAGGCCTTTTTGGCCTCCATCGGATGAACCCTGCCCTGTCGTATCTCGTCTAGCCGCTCGGGGCCGCACTCGCTCAGAAGCTCATAGTAACGAAACATCAGTTCGTCGGAGGCCGACATGAGCTTGCCGTACATGTCGCCTGGCTCGTCGCTGATGCCAACCGCGTTGCCAAGCGACTTGCTCATCTTCTGTTTGCCGTCGAGCCCCTCGATAAGCGGCATCGTGAGCACCGCTTGCGGTGCCAGCCCACGGCGGCGTTGCAGGTCGCGACCGACCAACAGGTTGAACTTCTGATCGGTACCACCGACCTCGACATCGGCCTCGAGCGCGACCGAGTCGTAGGCCTGCACTAGCGGGTAGAGGAACTCGTGTATCCCGACCGGGTCACCGGCGGCCAAGCGTTTCTCAAAATCGTCGCGCTCGGTCATGCGTGAGACGGTGTGCTCACCGGCAAGGGCAAGCATGTCGGCCGCCGACATCCCGGCGAACCACTCGCTGTTACGGCGCACTTCGGTCTTGTCTGCATCGAGTATCTTGAAGGCCTGTTCGGCGTAGGTTCGCGCATTGTCGTCGATTTGTTCCGGCGTCAGTTCGGGGCGGGTCTTGGACTGCCCGCTCGGGTCCCCGATGCCGGCCGTGAAATCGCCAATAAGAAACACGACCTGGTGGCCTAGCTCCTGGAACTGCCTCAGCTTTTCCAGCACCACCGTGTGCCCCAAGTGCAAATCGGCACTGGTCGGGTCGAAGCCGGCCTTGACCCGCAAGGTCTCCCCGGTCGAAAGTTTGCCCCTCAGTTCGTCTTCACCGATTAACTCGACCGCGCCGCGCGTGATGGTCGTAATCTGTTCGTCTAGTTTTTTCTTGGCCACCTTGGCGGGTCCGGGCAGGCGCCGAGCCTAACAGCGCAGCCGAGCATCACAAGCCGGCCGGTATCATGCCCTGTTCGGAAACTAGATAGGCTACGCGGCGGTCGTCGGGGCCAACGGGCACCGATTCGAGGACCTGGCAGCCGTAGGCGGCACCGACCGTAGTGGCCCCTTCCCAGAACCCGGCCAGTGCGCGGTCGTAGTGTCCGCCACCGCGACCGAGTCGATTACCGGACCGGTCGAACGCGCGACCGGGGACCAGCACCAGACTAGGCGCTTGGCGGGGAGCCAGTTCCGAACTGGGCTCGGCAACACCAAGGCCACTAGGCGTGAGCGACTCCCCGGGCCGCCACTGCCAAAACTCGATGCCACGGCTACCGACCCGGGGAAGGAAAACACTCTTGCCTCCCTGGTCGGCGGCCTCTATTACCGCCTCGACCGGGACCTCATCGGCCAACCCTTTATAAGCGAGCAGTTGCTCGGCCTCTCCGAACTCGGCCGAAGCAATGATGGCTGCGGCAATGGCGGCGTCCAGACCGGCTCGTTCCGGACCGAGCGCGGCGACAGCGGCGCTGGCCACTGCCCGAAGATGGGACTTTTGTTCGGCTAGGGTCACCGGAGGGCCAAAGGCCCCCGCCTGTGCCGTCTGAGCGCGTCACTCGAACCCGATCTACCAAGTGGGTGCTTGGTGTCCATCCGCGGTCTTACGAGGACGCTCTCGCGAACCCCGGTGCGGGTGGATGTAGGCTCCCTATCCAACAATTATCGGTCGGAGTGCTTGTCTGCTCATAACGTACACGGCAGGGGCCGATAGCGTGCCCTCAACTTTGGTCGGCGCTGAGCAAGGACTCGATAGCCTCGCTGGCACCGTCTAGCTCCGAATCCAGACCCTCGGTAGCCTGCTGGAGCCTCTGTAAATCGTCGGCGATGGAAAGGGCCGCGGCCAGAGCCAGGCTAAGCGTCGTGCTTCCGTCCTGCCCCCTGCCGACCTTGCTCATCCGCTGCGCGACGAAGGCAGCCAAGGAGTCGAGGTACTCGTTGTCCTCGTCACTGCGCACGGTGATTTCCTGGCTCCCAATCTTGAGTCTTACCTCGCGGCTCACTGTCAGGCACTCCCCCAATCGACACCGAGCTTGTCGAAGCGCTTGATCATCGCATCAACCTTGCGGCGTGTGTCGGTACGTTCCGTGCGCAGCTTGTCTATCTGCCCACGGAGCTTGTTAACTTCTTTCTGGCTCTTGAGCAGCGCAGCGCCGAGCTGTTGTTCGTGGTCACGTGCGTCGGCCAGCCTATGCGTGGCCTTCTCGACGTTGTCCTTCAAGCGTTTGAGCGACTGCGATACCATCGAACCCGACCGGACTTAGCCCTCCACTCCTAGCGCAAAACTTCCACTAAAGTGTAGGGACCGGCCCCAGCGGCTGTCAAACAGTACTGTGCGCTCGGAGTGCGTCAGACGCTTGCCGCTGCCCGTTCGAGATCAACCGACACGATTTTGGAAACCCCGGGTTCGTTCATGGTCACGCCGTAGAGACGGTCGCAACACTCCATGGTCCGCTTATTGTGAGTGATGATGATGAACTGAGAACGGGCCGCCATCTCTCCCACCATATTGGCAAAACGGCCGATGTTGGCGTCGTCGAGGGGAGCATCGACCTCGTCGAGCACACAGAACGGACTTGGCTTGTGGAGGAACAGCGAGAAGATCAGGCTGACGGCGGTAAGCGCCTGTTCACCGCCCGACAAGGCGCTCAAGTTGTCGACCCGTTTACCGGGTGGTTGGGCAAAAATCTCGACCCCGCTTTCGAGCGGGTTTTCCTCGTCGCTCAGGGTCAGCGATGCGGTCCCGCCGCTGAACAGCTTTGGGAAGGTCTTCTTGAATATCGCGTTGACCGATTCGAAGGTCTCCTTGAAACGGGTGCGTGACAGACGGTTGAGCCTAGCGATGGTAGTGCGCAGAGCGTTGATCGAACGCTCGAGATCGTCGCGCTGCCCGGTCAGCTCGGCAAGCCGGCCCTCGATGTCTTCCAATTCGGCTACCGCGCCCACGTTGACGGTACCCAGACGGCGCAGGCGCTCGCGGACCCGGTCCAGCTCGGCAGAAAGAACCTCCAGGTCCTCGGCCGTTGCCAGCCCGGCCGACAGGAGGTCACCGACACCCACGCCGAGACGTTCGCGCACGCCCTCATCGAGAACACCGCGCTCCAACTCGGCCGCTTTGAGCGACAGTTCGATACCCGAACGCTTCTCACGCGCATCCTCCAGGCTGCGACCCATCCCGGCAATGGCGGCTTCGGACTCACGTCCGCTCTCACGAGCGGCCTTTATCTCGAACTCGGCCTGTTCAAACTCGGTCTCGGCCCGGCCGGCACGCTGGCCCAAGAGTTCGGTGTCGATCTCGGGACTTTCGAGCCGGGCCCTTGCCCTGGCGGCCTCGGCGGCGTCGCGTTCGGTCCGGGTGACGAGCGTGGCGCGCCGGCCACGCAGTTCCTCGAGACCGTTATTGGCCGAACGCTTGCGCAACTCGGCTACCTCGCGGGCCTGCCGCAGTTCGGCTTCACGGACACGCAGAGCCTCTAGTTCGGCGGCCGTACGCTCGCGCGCGCTACGGCTTGCCAACAGGCGCGCTTCGACCTCGCGGCGCCCCCGTTCGACCGCAGCCTGCTTCTGGCCAAGCCCGGCCAAGCGGCGGTCGGCCTCTTCTATCCGTACGGCCAGCTCCGAGCGGTCCCGCTCGAGCCCGGCCAATTCTTCGGTAACCGCTCCCGCGCGCTCCTCGGCACCGCTCAAGCTGCGCTTTGCCAGCTCGAGTTCACCCTCGGCCCCGACACGGGCCACGGTAAGCTCGTGAAGGCGCCGGTCGAGATTTTCCAACTCACGGCTGGCCTTGCCGGCCTTGCCGTCGAGCGCGGAAAGCTTGTCCGAGCTGAGCTGCTCGAGCCGACGCGCCTCATGGATGTCGGTCGAAAGTCCCTGCAGCTCGGCCTTGCGGGCGAGCAGACCCTCGTCCATCGGAGTGCCACTACCGCCCGTTATGATGCCGGCCGGTTCGATGACGTCACCGTCACAGGTGACAAAGGTGGCCCTGAACCCGTTGCGCTTCCATTGCGCGGTGGCCTGCTCGAGCGATTCGGCCACCACCACGTCGGCCAGCAAGGTCTCGACCACGGCCTGGTAGCCTTCGCGGGCCTCGACGTGCTCGGAGAGCAAACTGTAGCCGTCGGGCACGCTGCCACCTTTTGCTGGCCTGGGCACGCTCGGAATGAAGCTGGCCCGCCCGGTCCCGGTCTCACGCAGGTAGGCGGCTCCAGCCGCGCCCGCGTCGGCATCCGGCACCACCACATGCTGCAAGCGGTCTTCGAGAACGGCCGCCACCGCGCGTTCGTAACCGGCCTCGATGTCGATGATGTCGGCCACCACCGCGGTAGCGCCGGTCCGCTGGCGGCCACCGTTGCTCATGAAGGCCCGCACCCCGTCGGTATAACCCTCGAAGGAGGCATGCAGCTCGGACAAGGACTGGTAGCGCGATTTGAGAACCCCGAGCGACTCTTTGGCCTCGACCGCACTGCGGGCCGCCTCGGAGCGGGCCTCGAGGACCTCGCCCACCCGCCTACCGACGCTGTCCTTGTCGCCGCTTGCTGAATTCAACTCGGCTGCGAGTTCGGCGAGCCGGCCGTTGGCCGACTCCGATTCGGTCACAAGACGCTCCAGCAAGGATTCGATCTCCTTGGCCTCGCCATCAAAACGCTCGCCGCGCGCATGAAGATTTGCCAGCTGGGCGTCGAGACCGGAGCGTTCGTTCTCGAGCGCGGCCGCGTCGGCCAGCAGTTCGACGACCGATGTCTTGAGTTCCTCGGCCTGGGTCTCGGCGGTGACCAGTTTGGCGGCCGTCCGGGTCAGTTCCTGCTCGACCCGTTCCTTGGCCGCCGATACTTCGGCCAGCTCCTGGGCACTATCGGCGCTGACCTTGACCGCCACCCCCTGTTCCGTTTCGGCTTGCTCGAGGCGCCCGTCGAGCCCGGCCATCTCTTGACCAAGTTCGGCCAAGGAGCCGGAAAGCTCGTCGACACGGGATGTCAGATGGCGGCGCTCCTCATCGACACGGCCAAAACTGGCCTTGGTCTCGTAGTGAACCTTACGGGCCTGCTCCCCCCGGGCCTCGGCCTCGGCCTGCGCCTGGCGGGCCTGATCGCGGGTACGCTCCCGCTCACCGATTCCCTGGTGAAGCTCCCCTTCAAAATCGCGGGCGGTGCCAAGCTCGTGCCCAAGGCTCTCGGTCTTGTCGGCCAGCCGCCTGGCCCGTTCGCCGCTCATACGGCGGTCCAGTGTCTGCCCCTCTTCCTTGAGTTCCTTGTAGCGGACCGCTCCGCTGACCTGTCGTTTGAGCGAGCGGGCCTGACGCTCGAGCTCGGTCACGATATCACCGACCCGCAAAAGGTTGTTGCGCGTCCTCTCTATCTTGCGCTCGGCCGCCAGCTTGCGGCTCCGGTACAAGGTGGTCCCGGCGGCCTCCTCTATGAAAAGGCGCAGGTCCTCCGGCTTGGCTCCGACTATCTGGCCGACCCGGCCCTGCTCGATAATCGAATAGGCCTTCGAACCCACCCCTGTCCCCAGGAACAGCTCCTTGATGTCACGCAAGCGGCAAACCCGGCCGTTTATAAGGTACTCGGACTCCCCCGAACGGTGTAGCCGCCGGGTTATCTCTATCTCGGGCGCATCGCCTATGATTTCGAGTATCGAGGGTTCGTCGGCCTCCGGGCCTTGCTCGTGGCCATCGCCGGCCTGGTCTCGGGGTTCGGCCTTGCCCTGCCCCGGATTGAGCCGTTCCTCGGCGACCGCCGGCAACGGCTCCTCGTTGTCCAAGGTAAGGATGGCCTCGGCATAGCTGAGCGGCCCATAGCGCTCGGTCCCCTTGAAGATGACATCCTCCATGATCACGCCACGGAGGTTCTGAGTGCTCTGCTCGCCGAGCGCCCAGCGAATGGCGTCAACTATGTTGGACTTGCCGCAGCCGTTGGGACCTACCACCCCGGTGATTCCGGCTGGCAGGTCAAGGACGGTCCGCTCCATAGAAGACTTGAAGCCGACCAACTGAAGCTTCTTGATGCGCAAAGCTTCTCCTTAGGCCCTGTCCCTCGGGAGTCCCCCGGGAGTCTGAAGGCGACGGGCACGAGCGACCATATTAGCTGTCAGGGCCCCGTATTTCGAGCGGTGACCAAAGAATCCCCGCGCGCTCGCGCCCCCGGGGGCCGCGAGCTGCCTAGCTGACGTCGAGTTCAACATTCCAATAGGCGGCATCGACGCCGCGCAAGAACGGCGCCCATTCCCGGTAGCGGGCACCACCCAGGTTGCGGCTCACAAACGGCGTCCAGTTCGGCCGCCTGGGCCGGCGTACGAGCGCCAGGTGGGCCTGCTCCGGGGTGCGGCCCCCCTTGCGGCGGTTGCAGCCCAAACAGGAGCACACGACGTTGTTCCAGGTGGTCAAACCGCCCTGGGCGCGCGGAATAACGTGGTCGAGATTGAGCTCGCTGCGCTGCCTTTTGCACCCACAGTACTGGCAGGTGTTGTTGTCGCGGACGAAGATGTTGTGGCGGCTGAACCTCACCTCGCGGCGGGGCACCCGGTCGAAGGAGACCAGGAGTATGACCCGTGGTACCCGCACCACCGCACCCACCACACCGACCGCCTCGCAACCGGAGGTGGACAGCTCGGACCAATCGGCAAAATCGAAGGTCTGGTACTCCTCGTCGACCGCCTTGGCCACCCCGCGGTAAAGCAGCGAGAAGGCCCGCCGGACCGTGGTCACATGGATGGGCAGATAGGACCGGTTAAGGACCAGAGCGTTGCTGGTAATGGCGCCGACCGCGGCCGTCATGACGGGCGAGGCTACCAGCGCGCACCCTGCTGTCAAGGCTGAAAGGGCTTGCTACCGGGGAAAAGGATGGTTACTGTTCGGCATCTTCAAGCTTTTAGTCAACCCCCCCGGACGCTCGCACTGCCAGTGCCACCAAGCTCCGGCGGGACCACAACCGCACCATCAGGCCCGCTCGTCGATAGACAGCCGCCCCGGTGCCTTCGGAGTCATACCTTGCGTAAACAGATCATCGTCAATTCGACGCCCAATGAGGTCAGGGTCGCCCTTCTCGAGAACGGCGTCCTGGCCGAGATACACATAGAAAGAAGCGGCGAGGAAGCAGCTGCCGGTAACATCTACAAGGGCAAAGTGCTGCGGGTACTGCCCGGCATGCAGGCCGCCTTCGTAGACCTCGGACTGGAAAAGGCGGGCTTCCTACATGCCTCCGACGTGCTCGTTCCCACCGCCGACCCGGTCGACGGCGAGGAGGTCGGCTACGAGGACGCCGGCTGGACGGGCCGCTACCTCCCCATCGAGAAAAAGGTAAAGCCCGGCGACGAACTGGTCGTCCAGATTGCCAAGGAGCCGCTCGGGACCAAGGGCGCCCGCATCAGCACACAGGTCTCGCTGCCGGGCCGTTATCTGGTCTACATGCCCACCGGCCGGCAAATCGGAATCTCCAAACGCATCGAGGACGCGCGCGAGCGACGGCGCCTGCGAGACGCCATCTCCAAAGCCAAGAGTTCCGACGGCGGTATCATCGCCCGGACCTCCTGCGAGGGGCTGCCCTCTGACGACATCACCGCCGACACCCGCAACCTCGAGACCCGCTGGCGCGACATCCTGGCCAAATCCAAGCGCGGGCGCGCGCCCGCGCTTCTCCACAGCGACCTCGACCTGGTGTTGCGTTCGGTACGCGACATGCTCTCCGACGAGGTCGACCAGATTGTGGTCGATTCCGAAGAGGACGCCGAACGCACCCGGGATTACATCAAGGCCTTCATGCCGGCGTTGGCCGACCGGGTCGAAGCCTACGCGGGGCTCGAACCGGTGTTTGACCGGCACGGGGTCGAGGACCAGGTCTCGCGGGCGATCGACCCGCGCGCATGGCTCAAATCTGGCGGCTACCTGGTAGTCGACCAGGGCGAGGCCCTGACCATGATCGACATCAACACCGGCCGTTATGTGGGACGCAAGAGCCAGGCCGAAACCGTCCTCAAGACCAACCTCGAAGCCGCCGAAGAGGTGGTCCAGCAGCTCAGGCTGCGCAACATAGGCGGCATCATCATCATCGACTTCATCGACATGGACGACCCTGGGCACCGCCAACAGGTCATGGATGTTCTCTCCCGTGCGCTAGAGCGCGACAAGGCCCGAACGACCATATTGCGGATATCCGAGTTGGGCCTGGTGCAAATGACCCGCAAACGCACCCGCGAGAACCTCGAGCGGCTGCTTTCTAGCCCCTGCCCCTACTGTAACGGGCGCGGCCGCATCAAGTCGGTTCCGACCGTGGCTCACGAAGTGCTCCGCAACGTCCAGCGTGAGGCCTCCAGGGCCAAGGGCAACGGCGGCCGGATAACCGTACGGGCCAACCGCGACGTGATAAGCTACCTCTTCAAGGACGAGGAGGATGCGATTCGTAGCCTGCAAAAGCGCGTGGGGCGGAACGTGACGCTCAAAGTGGCCGAGAAGTATCACCAGGAACAGTACGATATCGTAGCCGCTTAATGTCCGAAGCTCGCACGTGCGGCCGGGTCCTGGCGGCATGCCTGATGCTTTTCTCCGTCGGGGTGACCCCGGCGGCGGCCGGCAGCATCGGCTTCGAGATTAAGGCCACGGTCACCGCCTCAACCGAGCGGGTCGAGCTCGAACTCGACATCCGTAACACCGGCGACGAAACCGCCTTCTCGATCACGCCCCGGGTGACGCTGGGCCAACGCACGGTTAGCGGACGGACCAGGACCAGCCTGGCAGCGGGTGCCGGCCACAGTTGGACGCTGCTCCTCCACGACAAAGGCCTGCCACGGGGCTCGTACATCGCCGTGGCCACGGTGGCCTATAGTGACGTCAACGCCTACCCATTCGAGGCGCTGGCCGCGGCCCCCTTCGATGTGGGCACGACCAGGCGTCCGGCACTGCGAGGAACGCTCTCGGTTCCGGTGCTGGCCGGCCAGCAGAAACAGACCGGGCGGCTGGCCATTGCCGGCGACGATGCCCGCGGAAACCGTTACTCGATCCGCTTGTTCGCACCGCGCGGAATCCGCGCGCGCTTGGCCGAAAGCGAGATATCCTTCGACACCAAGGACCGCGTCATCCTACCGGTCGAGATTACCAACACCGGCCTGCTGGCCGGCAGCAATGTCGGGATTCTGGCACTCATCGACAGTCTCGACGAGGGCAGCCCTCAGACCGATCTCGTTCGCGGCGCCATAAGAATCAAAAGCGCCGAGCGCCTGCTCACCTCGGCCCTCCTGTTGCGGCTGACCGTAGCCCTCGGGCTCCTGGTCCTGCTCTTCGAGCTGCTCACCTGGCCGGAGCGCCCGGCTCATACGGACACGCCCGCGCTACGAATCACAGAGATGCTGCTGGCCACAGCCGTATCGGGCTACCTGCTCTACCACTACCCTTGGGACTCGCTGCTGGCCTCCACCACCGCCGCCGGCGGCGACATGGCCTCGCTGTTCTACCCGACCACGCTGATGGCCGGCGAGATACTCCCGCGCTGGAGCGTCACCGGGTGGACGATGGGCAACTATGCCGGCTTTCCCGTCTTCCACTTCTACTCGACCCTGCCCTTTGCCGTCATTGCTCTGCTCGGCAAGCTCTTCCCCATGGAGCAGGTCTTCAAATTGGTATCGCTTGCCGGTCCGACCACCCTGCCGCTGGCCGCCGCCTATCTGTTCCGCTCGCTCGGCTACCGGCGGGGCGCGCCGGCACTGGCGGCCGCCTCCACGCTCCCCTTCCTGTTCCAGCAGGGCAATTCGATGTGGGGCGGTAACATACCGAGCGTACTGGCCGGCGAGTTCTGCCACGCCATCGGGCTTAGTCTGGCACTGGTCTTTGCCGGCTATCTGGCCAAGTGCATCGACGGGCGACGGCCCTGGCCGCTAGCGGCGCTGCTGCTCGCAGCCGTCGGGCTCTGCCACACCTACGCCTTCATGGCCGCCCTTTGGTATGCCGCGTTCTTCCTGCTGCCGGGCAAAGGGCTGGCCGGGCGTGCGGCCAAGGTCCTGGCGCTCGGCGGACTGACCTTCCTGTTGCTGGCGTTCTGGGGCCTGCCCCTACCCTCGCGCCTTATCTTTACCACCGAGTGGAGCATGATCTGGCGCATCAAGTCCTGGGTCGAGGTGGTTCCGGAAGCGTTGTGGCCGGTGGCCGCTCTGGCGGCCCTGAGCCTACCGCTACTGGTCTTGCGGGCCTGGCTCGGCCCTGACCATATCGACGCACGCCGTCAGGGATTCCTCGTGTTCGGCCTCTCGGGCGGCGTGCTGCTCTACTTCCTGGTACCGGCCATCGGATTTCCCGACATCCGCTTCGTGCCGGTGGCCCAACTTTTCGCCTGCCTTTTGGCCGCCGACCTCATCGATTGGCTGGGCAGCCGCAACAACTACCGCGCGGCCTATCTTGCCACGGCGCTGCTTGCCTCGCTGGCCTGGTCCCAGGCGCACCTCGGCTACATCCCGGCCTGGCTTGCGTGGAACTATTCGGGCTATGAGGCCAAGACCACCTGGCCACAGTTCGCGGGCATCAACGAGCACCTGCGCGGCGACATCAACGACCCACGAGTGGTCTTCGAACACTCCCAAAAGCACAACCGCTTCGGAAGTTCACGGGCCTTCGAGAATCTCCCGTTGTTCTCCGGGCGCTCGACCCTTGAAGGGGTCTTCCATCAAGCCTCACAGAACTCGCCCTTTATCTTCTACCTACAGTCCGAGGTCTCCGAACGCGGCTCGGGTCCCTTCCACCAATACACCTACACCCGCCTCGACCCTGCGGCCGCGCTCCCGCATCTCCGCTTATACAATGTGGGCGATATCGTGGTGGTCACCGACGCCGCCAAACGGGCATACGACGCCCACCCCTCGTTCACCCGCAGCTTCGATGCCGGGCCCTACGCGGTCTACGAGGTCGAGGGTGGAGACACCGGCTACGCGGTCGCGGCCACCAACGAACCGGTCCTCTACCAGGGACCCGATTGGAAGCTGGCCTTCTACCGCTGGTTCAAACACCCGGAACTGAACGACGTGCCGCTGGTCCCGGCCGATATGCTGGACGAGGAAACGGCCCGGCGTTTTCTCTGGCGGACCGACTCAATCACGAGGGTGCCGCGAGTGCCGCTGACCGCCGATTGCAAGGTCAGCAGCCGGCTCGAGCAATACCGAATAACCATCGACACCGAATGCCCCGGCCGGCCCCATATAGTCAAGGTGTCATACTTCCCGCGCTGGCAGACCAGCGACGGCTCCGAGCTGATGCCGGTCTCGCCCGGATTCATGCTGGTCACGCCACGCTCGGGCCAGGTCGAACTCGTTTACGGGAGCACCGGTGTGGACCTGGCGGGCCTAGGTCTGAGCATCGGCGGCCTGCTGCTTGTGTTCATGCTGCTGATGCGTCCCGCCCTGGCCACCAGGCTGTGCTCGGAGTTGGCAGGAAAGATGACGCACCTTTTGGCTCCCGTCGAGACCCACGCGAAGGTCGCCCTGCTTGTGCTGCTCCTTATCGCAACAGCTTCGGCAGTTGCGACAAGGCTCGCCTTGCGCAACCCCGACAGCCTCTACGAGCGGGCCCGGGTGCACTATAGCGACCGCGAGTTCGAAGAGGCCATAGCCCTTTTCGAAGAATGGATTGCCACCGACCGCGACACATTTAAACAGGCCACCGCCCTTTACCAGCTCGGCGCCAGTTACTCGGCCCGCGGACAACACGCCGCCGCGGTCTTGGTGCACGAGCGCTTGCGCCACCAGTTCCCCAACGTCGACTATGGCGCCGGCACACTGTTCCACCTGACCTCGAACTACGCCGAACTGGGCCTGGACGACAAGGCCCGCCTGTCGGCTGCCATCCTGTTCGAGAGATTCCCCGACTCGACCTGGGAGACCCGGTTGGTGCGAGAACGGCCCCTACTGTTCGGGGGCGGGAACTGAGGCGGTCGTGGCTAGGATGCCCATCTCGCGCATGCGCTCGGCGTCAAGCTCGACGGTTGCCGGCCCGGGCCGGCTGGTGCGGCCCAACTTACGCCAGGCCTCGAACTGCCAATTGCGCGCCAGAACGGCGGCCGAGACCTGACCCGACACGGCTCCGAGTTCGAGACCGGCCAGTTCGGCCACGGTGGCGGCAACCTCACGCCGTGACATCGGCTGCTCGGAGCGGCCCGGTTTGCCGTCGGCCAGCCACATGAAACCACGCGAGGCCGGGTCAATGCCCGGGCCGGCAAGGACTAGAACGCGCAGGCCGGACCCGGCCGCCTCGAGCAGTCCGGCCACACGCTTATCAATAATGCGGTAGGCCTCGTCCAGCCTTTCGGGCTGGGTCCGGTATGCAGCCGAGGCCGCCAACAACAGCGGCTCATGGTAAACGAACATCCGCCAATCTCTTCGGACCAGGGCCGTGGCGGCCTCGGCCCGGACCGCGGTAAGATCGCGCAGGTGGGAGCCGTAATAATCCTCCAGTCGCGAGGATGCGCCGGCCCAGGACGGGATGTCGGCGACATAGGTCAGCCCGCCCGCCTCGCCCTCCAACCCAAACTCGCGGCCAGGCATATGACGCCGGTAGACCGGGCTGAGATAGAGCGCGTCGCGGCCGAGCCGCAGCACCCGGAAGATGCCACTGCGGCCGTCGCCGGCGGCCAGGTCCAGCCACGGGCCCCACTCTCCCGTTCCCAGCGCTTCTACGGACCCCAGAAGCTGGCCGCCAGCAATCACGTAGGGCCACTCCAAGCCGCCGGCCTTGGCCGCGCGCCTGGAGACCACCTGACCGGTACTGTCGCCGATATAGCCTTGAGCGGGCCGCGCGCCCGGAACCACCAACGCTTCGTTACCGGGACCCGGTTCGACACCGGGCAGACCGACGACGACCACCCCGCGACCGTCAAGCTCCCACAACAGGGGCTCCCCTGTGGCCCCGACCGCAAGTTGCCAGGGCCTGTCGGAGACCGTAAAGAGGCTGCGCCAGAACTCGGCGCCGTAGAGCCGGGTCTGGCCCCGCAAGCTGCCACCCACGCCCGAACCCAGCAGACCGGCCAAGGTATCTAGCCCGTCAACAGCCGCACGCCGCCTGAGCTCGGTCAGCTCGGCACCGTCCAAGCAGACGACCAGCAGGCGCGCCTCAGCCGCGTAGTGGCGCGGGACCAACGCGGCCAGCAGCAGCAAGGCGGCCATAGCTCTGACAAATGTTCTCACCGGCCTGTTAGACTTCCAGAATCGCGGTCAATAGACTAGGCACCGCTGCGGGCAAAGGCCCGACGAGATGTCTCAACACCGCGCAGCCCAAGCGACACCCCGCCCCGCTCACCCACTCATTTCGGTAGTCGTTCCGGTCTTCAACGAAGAGGCCTGCCTTGAGGAGATCGTTCGCCGCCTCGTGGCCGTGTTCTCCGGCTTGCCGGCCGACCTCGAAATGCTCTTCGTCGATGACGGCAGCGATGACGGCACCCTTGCCGTGGTCGAGCAGTTGGCGGCAGCCGACGAGCGCATCAAGTTCTTGTCGCTGTCTCGCAACTTCGGCCATCAGGTCGCTCTTGCCGCCGGGCTGGAGAACGCCGCCGGCGATGTCGTCATCTCAATGGACGGCGACCTGCAGCACCCTCCCGAACTCATCCCCACGCTCATTGACAGATGGCGACAGGGTGATGACGTCGTCTACACGATCCGCAAGGCCAACCGCGGACACGGGCTTAAAGAGGCCTTGTCAAGGTCGTTCTACGTCCTGTTGCGCCGCCTTACCGGAGTCGATGTACCCACCGGCGGGGCCGACTTCCGCTTGCTCGACCGCAAAGTCGTCAACGCGCTGGGCGACTGCAACGAACACTTCGTCTTCGTCCGAGGGCTAGTGCCATGGCTCGGCTTCAAGCGCTCGGCCGTGGATTACGAGGCCAGCCAGCGTTTTGCCGGCCGCACAAAGTACATGCCGCGCCAGATGCTCGCCTTCGCTCTCGACGGCGTGTTCGCCTTCTCGACCGTACCACTGCGCTTCATCTCCATCATGGGCGCGGTGACCATAGTGCTGGGCCTGGCCTATGGCAGTTACTCGGTCTACGTGCGGCTCTTTACTGACCGGGCCGTCTCGGGCTGGACCTCGCTGGTGGTGGTCATGCTGGTCTTCAGCGGCACACAGCTGTTGAGCCTGGGGATCTTGAGCGAGTACATCGGGCGTATCTACGAAGAGGTGAAGCGCCGGCCCCGCTATGTCGTTGACAGGGCCAGCGCCGGACTGCCAGCAGCGGCCAGCCGGTCGCTTCCGGCCCGACCGTGACAACGACCGGCCGCGCTTCGGCCATCACCGTCTCGGTGGTGGCGGCATCGCTCGTGGCCGCCTGCGGGGGCTCGACACTGACCTACGGCGGCAAGACCGACGACGGCGTGGAGACCGTCTCCGTTGTTGGCAACATCGAGCAAAGCACCCCACTGGCCGCCTCGCGCGACACGGTCGTGTTCGTCTATACCGACCTCGTAAGCCTGGCCGGCCTCTTGGCCGCCCCCCAGACATATTCGGACTACACCGACGGCGAGCTCTACGTGGTCGAATACGGCGACAGCGACTTTACCGTGTCCGGCCTGGCCGGTGGCGCGCTCACCATCATCTTTTTGCGCGACGGGGCCGGGACCAACGCCGACGGCCAGATCGATAGCGGCGACCCGGTGGCAACCCTAGCCGACCCCGACGGCACACTGGCCGATGTCAGAGCCGGGCAGACAGTCGACATCGACGACGTCGAGATAGACTACAACAGCGGCACTGCCACGGCCGATGAAATAGAACTTGCCGGGAGCGCGGAATAGCCGGCTAGGTATAGGAACCGCCGGTCACCAGGATGCAGGTGCCGTTGACGTAATCAGACAGCGGCGATGACAGGAACACCACCGGACCGGCCGCGTCGCGCGGAGTGCCGGGCCGGCCGAGCGGGATACCGCGAATGGCCGCCTCCCTTATCTTGTCGGGAATGCCGAGCGAGACCTCGTTGCCGTCGATGCTCTCGCGGTCGGCCACTTCTTTGGCCGCAGTAAGGCGGGTGTCGATAAAGCCGTAGGCCACCGCATTGACGTTCACGTTATAGCGGCCCCATTCCTTGGCCAGCGTCTTGGTCACGCCGACTATGCCGGCCTTGCCCGCCGAATAGTTCACCTGGCCGACGTTCCCGGCCACCCCGCTGGTGGAGCTGACGTTGACGACCTTGCGGCTGGGCATGGGTCCACCCGCCTCTGCGGCCGCTTTGGCCTCGTCGCGCCAGTAGACAGAAGCCTCGCGCAGCACCCTGAACGGTGCGGTCAGATGACAGTCGAGCATCGACTGCCATTGCTCGTCGCTCATACGGTGAATCATGCCGTCGTTACAGTAGCCGGCGTTGTTGACGATGATATCGAAACCACCGAACGCGTCCTTGGCCGCAGAGAGAAGCTGGCGTGCGAAGTCCGGCTCTGTGACCGAACCCACCACGGCCTCGGCCTTGGCGCCGCCTCCACGGAGCGCATCGAGCGTCTCTTTGACCGCGGTCTCGTCGAGGTCGTTTACAACCACCGAGGCACCGTGTTCGGCCATCAGCTCGGCCACCGCCCGCCCGATACCACGGCCCGAACCGGTCACCACCGCCGTCTTGCCCTCGAGAAGTCCCATCTGTTGGAAAGTGATCGGCGCTTAGCCGACCAGACCGAGGTTTTGCAGAAGGATGATGGCTACGGCAAGCGGCGCCAGGAAGCGCACGCATACGCGCCACAGGCCTATGCCCGGCGCTACGATGTCCGCGCCCTGGTAAGCGTCCCTGCTCTCATCGGGCGACATAACCCAACCGGCAAACAGCGCGATAAACAGACCCCCGACCGGCAGTATCCAGTTGGTCGCCAATCCATCCACATGGTCCATGAAACCGGCGACGGTGGCCGAGGGCACCCCGAGCAGAAAGATCACCAGGCCGGCCGTCCAGGCCGCCCGTGGCCGGCTCCAAGAGAACTCGTCGACGAGGAAGGCCACGGCCACCTCCAGCAGCGAGATGGCCGATGTCAGCGCGGCAAAGAGCAGTAGTGCGAAGAAGACCGTTGCCAGCAGGCCCGACGCGGGCATGAGCGCAAAGACCCGCGGCAGGGTGATAAAGACCAGGCCTGGCCCGGCCCCCGGTTCGAGTCCGAAGCTAAAGACCAGCGGGAAGATGACCAGACCGGCCAGGACTGCCAGAGCGGTGTCCAGTAAGGCGATGGTGATGATGGCCCGGGGCAGGCTCTGGCTGCGATCGAGGTAGCTGCCGTAGGTAATCATCGCACCCATGCCGAGGCTCAAAGAAAAGAAGGCCTGTCCGAGCGCGGCCAGGACCCCGGACCAGCCCAACTCGTCGAAACGCGGCTCCAACAGGAAGGATATACCCTGGCCGGCACCCTCGGATGTGAGCGAGTAACCGAGCAGCAGGACCATGAAGGCCAGCAACAAGGGCATCAGCACCTTGCTGGCCTTTTCGATGCCCTGTTCGATCCCGCGGCCTACGACCACGATGGTGGCGACCATGAACAGCGCCTGCCAGCAGACCTGGCGACCGCCGTTACCGACAAGCCCTTCGAACTCGACGCCGAAGTCGGCGGTGGGACTGGCCATCAGACCGGCGGCCGAGCGGACCGTATAATCGAGCGCCCAACCGGCGACCACGCCGTAGAAGGAAAGGATGACAAAACCGGCCGTCACCCCTAGCCAGCCGACCAGCGGCCAGGGACCCCCGCCCCTGAGCGCCCTAAAGGCCCCGACCGGGTTCCGCCCGGTGCTACGCCCGATCATGACCTCGGCAAGCAGCAAGGGAACCCCGACCAAAAGGACCGCGCCGAGATAGACCAGAACGAAGGCCCCGCCGCCGTTCATCCCGGTGCGGTAAGGGAACATCCATATGTTGCCCAGCCCGATGGCCGAGCCGGCCGCAGCCAGGATGAAACCGAACTGACCGCTCCAACTACCTCGCGAGGATGGTTCCATGACAGATCCCGCTCCAGGGCAGGAGCGGGAACACTAATATAGCGATTGGCCGCGAGGGGTTAAACTGGGAGCCGGTGGCGCGAGCGGCGCTGCGGTCCGCTCAGCCCAGGTTGGGAGCGTTCATCGCGAGCAAGCCGGTCGCGACGACAACGCCAAGTATCCAGGCCGCCCACAGGGAGAGCGGCACCCGCTCTACCGTCCTGACCGCGCCTGCTGCTATCTGGGAAAAACTCACGAGATTGAGATTGACGTCGTTCTGAGGGACCGTCAATGGAGTTTAGAGAAAATCCCTTAATTGAGGCTGACTCAGCTATAAGTCCCGCCAGATGTTTATCCAGCACGAAAACACTCGATTATACGCTGACTTGCACGGCCAACCCGTGGACGGGCAAGCCCTGGCCCTGCTTCTGCACGGGCTCGGCGGCAGCTCGGCTAGCTGGCAGGACCTGCCCGCGGGGCTGGCCCGGACCCGTCAGGTGCTGGTCCCCGACCTGCGCGGCTGTGGGCGCTCGGAACGTGGCAGCGGACCGCTCGACCTGGCCCGTATGACCGGCGACGTCCTGGCCCTGCTCGACGAATTAGAAGCGCCGGCCTGCCATGTGGTCGGCCATTCCTTGGGCGGTGTCATCGGCCAGGAGCTTTTGAGCCGGCACGGCCGGCGGGTGCTCTCGGCCGTACTGGTAAGCACCTCGAGCCGTGTCGGCGACAAGGCCGCGGCCAACTGGCAAAGGCTGGCCGACCGGGTCGAGAGCGAAGGCCTCGGGCTGATGGCCGAAGGAACCGCGCGGGGGTTTTCCGATAACTACGCGGCCGCCAATCCCGACACCGTCGCGCACCACCGACGGCTGACCGAACAAAGCGATGCCCGGGTGTGGGCCGAGATGGCCCGAGCGGCGGCCGTCTACGACTACGACGAGGCCCTGGCCGGGGCTGGTCAGCCCGTCCTCGTCCTCCAGGGCGACGCCGACCGTCTTACACCGACCGGCGGCTCGGTACTGCTCTCGCGCGCGCTTGGCGGGTCCACCCTCGAAATAGTCGAGGGCAAGGGGCATCAACTACCCATAGAGATGGGAGAGGCCTTCGTCCGGCGTATCGAGGAGTTCTTCTCAGCCGCCAAGATAGTCGCGTAAGGCCGACGACTTGTCTTCGCTGCCCTGGTCGCTCTCGACACCGAGATGTTCGGCCAGCCAGGCGGCTATCTGTTCGGGCGTGAGCGGAGTGGTCGCCACCAAGGCATTGTCTGCGGTCGCGCGCCCGGGGCCTATCGGATGACAGGAGTAACAGTCCATGCCCTCGGCATCGGCCGCGGCGTGAACCCGCTTTCCAGGACCGGCGTCATCGCTGGCCTCCAGCACGATGGCGCTGCTGTCATAGCCGTCTAGTGCCGTCAGATAGGCAACGATGGCATTGGCCTCGTCCTCGTCGAACCCGAAGCTCGGCATGCGCACATCGAGCCAAGGTCTTAGCCGCACCGGCTTCATGATGAAGTCGAAGAGCCATTCGGGCTGAACCTTCATGCCCTCGCCGTAAAGTATGGGCGGCGCGTCGTCTATGTTGTCCTCGTAGTACTTACGAATGGCGCCATCGCGGCCGTCAAAGCTGTGGCAGCCCTGGCAGTTGTAATAGGCGACCAGCTCACGTCCGCGCCTAAGCGTTGCCGGAACACCCTCGTTGTCGGCGTGATAGTTATGGTTGACCTTGTGCTCAACACGGCTGGCCAAGTACACGGTCAACGCGCGGGCATCGGCCTGGTCAAAGCCGAACTCGGGCATTACCTGAACGATGCGGTCGGTCTGGTAGGTCCGCGGCGTGAGAATCTTGGTCTGCACCCAATCGTCCCAGGTGTGCGGCACATCCAGCCGGTCACCGAAGAAGAGGTCCTCGACGTGCTTCGAGCCCATGCTGTTCAGCTCGACGCCGATACGCGATTCGCTCTCCATCCCGGTGATAGGATGGCAGCCAAAGCAGCCATAGGTACGTACCAAGTCCTGCCCCCGGGCCACCGTATCGTCGCTGGCCAGTCGAGCTCGTAGCTCGGCATCGTGTTCGCGGGCGGGCTGCTCGGAAAGGGTCAGCAGATAGGAGGTGATGGCGCTGGCCTCGCCGTCGGTAAGACGCAGACGCGGCATGCGCGCGCTCTCCGAGTAGGAACGCGGATTCTGAATCCAGTTATAGAGCCAACGTGCGTTGGTCTTTTCGGCCACCCGCGAGAGGTTGGGCGCGGTGTCCTTGCCGGTGGCCACCTGGCTTGCGTAACCCTCGGCCGTAAAACCGTGGCAACCAAGGCAGCCCAGGCTTTCGGCCAGTTCTTTGCCCTGCCCGACCAACCCCTCGTCGGCCGGGTTGATCCCGGTACCGGCCGGGTGCGCATCGAGCCACTGGAGAGAATCGTCGATTGACGACGACAACAGGTAGGCGGCAACCGCCTCGGCCTCGTCACGCTCGAGGAAGAACTCGGGCATACGGGTCCGTGGCCTGAACGAGTGCGGGGCCTCTATCCAGTCGACCAACCATTCGGGGTTGGCCTTGGCGGCGATACGCCTGAGCGACGGACCGGCCTTGTCGAGATGCTCAAGGCCGTCGACCAGATGGCAGCCATGGCAACCCATCTCGCGGAACAGCCATTCGCCGCGCGCGGCGACCCCGGTCCCGTCCATCCCCTGGACCGAGCTGTGGCAGCTAAGGCAACGGGTCTGAACCTTGTCGTGGATGTCGAAGAGCGGGTCTTCCCAGAACTGCACCTGGCCGTGGGCCTGCTCGACCGAGTTGACCGAGGGGCCTTGCCCGCCGTGACAGGGCGTACAACCGAAGCTCTTCACCTCGTGGTTGCCCAGGTAATACTTGCGCTCGGGGTGGGTCTTAAAGGGGTTGGATTCGTCCTCGAAACCGGCCCTATCGATGGCCACGTGACAGTTCTGACATCTATCGACGCGGTCTATCCACTGGTCGAAGTTGTTCTTCTCGAAGGCCTCGAGCACGACCTGATCGATGGTGGGAATCTTCGGAATACGCCGGCCGAACACCTCGAAAACGACGCCTTCCATTTTTTGGAGCAGTGCATCACGTTCACGGTGATAGGGGCCCATGGCCTCTTCTATTTCGCTGACGCGCGCCGAGACCTCATCGATGTCGGCCTGTATTCCGGCAACCACATCCTGAGCCTCGGCGTAGTCCTTGGCCGCCTGCTCTCTGGCCGCCTCGAGCTCGGCCAGGCGTCTACGGTGTTCGCCCGAGTCACGGCCCGAATGCTCGCTGCTCGCGATGAGATACCAAGCCTCCTCGATTTCACCGCGCACAAAACGCAGTTCGAGGTCCGTCTCTAACTCATGGTTCTTGGCCTCGGTCATACCCGAGACCAGTTCGGCCAATCGGTCGTTGGCATCACCGTCGGAGGACAGTGCCGCACGTGTCTCGTCCAATTCGGTGGCCAACGCGGCATATTCGGGAATGGCGGCAAGGCGCTCGGCGTCAGTGGCAAGACCATCGTCGTACTTGGCTATGGCCAGCCGGTAGAAGTCGGCCTTGTAGCTCTTCCAGAGATGGCGCGAGAAGGTATCCTGCCAGATAGCCCAGACCGTGCAGACCACCAGAATAGCGACCGTGAACAGGAACAGCGCAGCATAGGAACGCCGCTCTTCCTCTCTTAAGGGACCGGCCGGCTCGCTCATTGGTTCGTTCGTTCCATTACAGACCGGCACGGGCCTCGATGAACCGCCCGCCGTAGAACAGAGCTGCGCCGCCCAGAGCGGTCACCAACTCGTCGATGATGGCATCGACGCGCGCCAGGCCCAGGTATAATGCCCATGCAACTCCCACCAGACCCGCGACCTGAAGACCCTTACCGACGTAAAACGCCATCCCCTAAACGTTAATCCAAGGGGTGACCATTATGTACTTCACGTTAAAGCCGAACCTAAGAATAAGCTTGATGACGACAGCGATCATGTTGAGGAACAGGAACGAGGTGACCCCGAAGCGCGCCGCGCCCCAATCGTCCATGAAGGCCTTTCCCTTCTTGCGCACTATCCACCAGTGCATCAGGCCGGTACCAACAGCGAAGTAACCGACTATCACCGAGAGGCCGAAGAAGGCCGACGGCCAATAGGACCTCAACCCGAACATGTAGGGCAGGTCGACGTTCGACATCGCCACGACCCGGTGAGGGTCCCACACCTCCCATGGCCAGAACCAGTTCCATCCTGGACCTCGCAAGAAGGTGCCGACGACTATCAGGCTCACCCACAGGACATGGAAACCCAGGAAAAAGGTCAGGATTTCGTATTTGCGCTCGGCGTAGGTGTAGTAACCGTTGCCCTTGGGATTGGTGTCTAGGTAAGGCAGCGCCATGAGGCCGACGATGATGAAGGTCGGCAGGACCACGCCGGCATGCCAGGGGTCGAAGAAGACCAGAATCTCCTGCAGTCCCAGGAAGTACCAGGGCGCCTTCGACGGATTGGGCGTACGCGTCGGTGCGGCAGGTTCCTCCAGCGGTGCGTCGACCAGCAGGGACCACACCAGCATGCCCACCATGACCAGCAGCAGGCAGAGGAACTCGCTACGGACCAGGTGCGGCCAGGTGTGTACCTTGTCGTCGCCCGGCGCTCTCGCCGGCGCCTGTGCTGGGGCCTGGGCCATCCTTGTTCCTACAGGGGCGGCCCCGAGAGTCCGTCACGGCGTATGCGCCAGAAGTGCACCGAGAGAAATATGGTCGTGACCAGCGGAATGAAGATGCAATGGAGGATGTAGAAGCGCAGCAGCGTGTGCGGACCTATCTCGCCACCACCAAACAGTAGCGCGCGGGCATCGTAGACCGCGTTGACGCCGGCGAACTGCGCGAACGGCCCCTCGTGCCCTACCAAGGGGGCAGCTCGCCCCATGTTGGAGCCCACCGTCACAGCCCAGATCGAAAGCTGGTCCCACGGCAAAAGGTACCCGGTAAAGCTCAACAGCAGGGTCAGCACGAGCAGCAGAACCCCCACGACCCAGTTGAACTCGCGCGGCGGCTTGTAGGAACCGGTCATGAACACCCGGAACATGTGGAGCCAGACCGCGATGACCATCGCATGGGCGGCCCAGCGGTGCATGTTGCGCATCAGCATGCCGAAGGGCATGTCGAACTCGAGATACTTCATGTCGGCGTAGGCGTATTCAGCGACCGGGCGATAGTAGAACATCAGATAGACACCGGTGACGATGGTAATGAGGAACATCAGGAAGGTGATGCCGCCCATGCACCATGTGAACTTGAGACGCATGCCATGCTTGCGGACCTTGGATGGATGAAGGTGGAGCCAGATATTGCCCGACACCATCAACACGCGGTTGCGCGGCGTGTCCTCATAGCCGTGCCGGAACATCGACCGCCATATCGGACTCTCGACTATTTGTTCTTTGAGTTCGTCTAGTTTGCTCATTGCCTGTCAGTGAACGAGTTAGGTGCGCAAGAAGGCGCCAGCCCTTTCCCATTCGCCCCTCTCGTGGCGGTACTTGATGCCAATATCAACGACTAACTGACCGTCCTCGGCCATGGCGACGCGAACCCGCTCGAGCGGGCGCGGGGCCGGGCCCTCGAAGTGAACGCCCGACTTGTAGAAGCCGCTGCCGTGGCAGGGGCATTTGAACTTGTTCTCGGTCTTGAGCCAGCGCGGCGTACAGCCCAGATGTGTGCACTTGGCGAACAGAGCGTACACGCCGTTGGCCTCGCGGATAATCCACACGCGGAAGTCTTTCTTGTACTTCTCGCTGACCTCGCCGATGGCAAAATCATCGATGCGGCCGGCCTTGAAGCTGAGGTCGGGGGTGAAAAGCACCCGCGGGAACGCCGAACGCATTCCAGCCAGCACAGTGGCCAGCGATACCAGGCCGAAACCGGCCCAGCCCAGGCGGCCAAAGAAATCGCGACGCGACCAAACGCTCGGTGTTACTATCTTGTCAGCCATAACTCCCGTCTGCCCGTTTCAGCTCGTCTCCTCTTCCCCGACACCGCGCACCTTTGTCAGCAAAGCCGCCACCAAGCCCCAGAGCATCAAGGCCCCCGAGGTCCCCAGCAGCATCAGACCGACCGGAGCGAATACCGGCACCAACAAGAAACCGACCAGGAACAGAAGAACGCTGAAACCCAGCGCCCCAGCTCCTCCCGACCGCGCGCCCTTGGCACCGTCGGCCGACTCGTCATCTCCACTCTCCCCCTCAGGAGAGAGCGTGGCCTCACCGGCCACTGGCAACCGTTCGCGGACCAGACTGACAGCGTAATCGTGAAGGGCTCCACGGTCTGCGGCAGGACTGGCGTCGATACGGGCGGCTATTTCAGCGGCCAAGCCCTCGAGCTCGGCCTCAACCTCCCTGATGACCTCCTCCCCCTGCCTTCCGCCCCTTTCGCTTTCCCCCTCTCTGTCGTCGGACACGGCGTTGCGCCCTCTAGACGAGCAAAAAACAGGTAATACAAACCCGAATCGTCGTCAAACTTTTGACCGCCCATTAGTGTCCGTTCTCATTACATAAAAGCTATTGTGGGCACGCTAATACTCGATGTAAGTCAACCATGTGCGCCGTGCCCTGCCGCCCCTGTTGGGCTCGCTGCAAAACGGCCTCCGAAAGGCCTTGTTTAGGCCCTGTCCGGCCTGCCACAGAGCCACGCAGGCAGTGTTCTGCCCTGCATGTTTGCGAATCAGCCGTGCGCTTGGCCCTGCACACCAACTGCCCGATCCGCCCCTGCCCCTGACCAAACTTTGGTATCTGGCCGACTACCATAGCACGGCCGGGACCAGTCCGGTGGCCGCGCTCATGGGCGCCAAGGCCCTCGGCCTGCCCGACCCCTTCGACCTCGTGGTCCCGGTCCCGCTGCACCGCTGGCGGCTTAGAGAACGGGGCAACGGCCAGGCCGCGTGGCTGGCCGTTGCCCGTAGCCTCGGCCTGCCCTGCCCGCTCGGAGAGTTACGGCGCCGGCACCCGACACGGCCACAGACCGAGTTGGGGCGGGCCATGCGTCATCAAAATCTGGCCGGCGCATTCGACTGCCCCGGTTAGCTCCTGGACGGCGCCCGAATCTTACTGGTCGATGATGATGTGGTAACGACCGGGGCCACCATAGCTGCGGCCGCCAGGGCCCTGGAGCGCACCGGAGCTCCGACGGTATCGGCGCTGGTGCTGCGCGCGCGCGGCTACATTGACATCCTGCAAGTGCTGGGTTACGCGCAGCAAGTGACGGCGCGTGGTCGGCGTGGACTGAGCTACAAGCGTGCCGGTGTCGATATAGACGCCGCCGACCGGCTAGTGCGCTCCATCTCGCGGATTGCCGCGGGCACGCACGGCCCCGAGGTGCTCGACGGCATCGGGCCGTTCGCCGCCGCTATAGGCCTACCTGCCACCATCAAACGACCCGTTCTGCTCGCCTCGGCCGACGGGGTCGGCACCAAGCTCGACATCGCCCGGCTGGCCAACCGGCACGACACCGTCGGCATCGACCTCGTAGCGATGAACGTCAACGACCTCATCACTTCGGGAGCCCGCCCGCTGTTCTTCCTCGATTATCTATCCACCGGCCGTCTGGCCGGTATCGACGCTGTCGGGCTGGTCCGTGGGATGGCCGAGGGCTGCCGGCAGGCCGGGGCCAGCCTGGTTGGCGGGGAGACGGCCGAGATGCCGGGCTTCTATCCCGATGGGGCCTACGATCTTGCCGGCTTCTGTGTCGGCGTCGGCGAGCGAAGCCGGCTGATAGACGGCAGCCGGGTCCGACCGGGC
>JAYGCK010000099.1:0-37582 GCA_046583395.1 Deltaproteobacteria bacterium | reverse complement strand
CACCCGCGCCTCGCTAAGACGCCGCCCGGCCGCGCTCTCCGGCGACCTTGGCCAAGAACTATTACGCCCTACCCGCATCTACGTTCGCCCGGTCCTGGCTGCGCTCGAACGTTTTCGCGTAAAGGCCATGGCGCACATAACCGGCGGCGGTCTACCCGGGAACCTTGCCAGGACCTTACCCAAGGGTTGTGGCGCGGTAATCGAACGAGAAAGCCTCCCGAGCCTCCCCATCTTCGGTCTGATAGAGGGAGCCGGCGGCATCGCACGCGCTGAGATGGACCGCGCCTTCAACTGCGGCGTCGGCTACACCATGGTCGTGCCCAAGCGTCAGGCCGCCGAGCTGTGCACCTTTCTCAGGCGCCGCCGCTTTCCGGCCTCAATCATCGGGCAGGTGGTCGCCGGCACACGGCGGGTTGCTTACCGCTGACACCGATGTCGGGACCTTTGACAAAGAAACTGGGCCTGGGGGTGTTGGCCTCGGGGACGGGCAGCAACTTAGAGGCCATCGCCGACGCTATAGACGGCGGGCGTCTGGCGGCCGATATTCGCCTTGTGGTCTGCAACCGTCCGGACGCGGCGGTCCTCGACAAGGCATCGGCACGCGGCATCGAGACGGCTGTCATAGAGCACAGCGGGTTTGCCGACCGCGAGGCCTTCGACCGTGAGATGGCCGGCCGCTTGGCCGGAGCCGGAGTCGAATTGGTCGCCATGACCGGGTTCGACCGGATTGTGACCGCAGTGCTGATAACGGCGTTCCGGGACCGGCTGGTCAACATCCACCCCGCCCTACTGCCGGCCTTCCGCGGCGAGGACGCACAGGGGCAAGCGGCCGCCCACGGCGTACGCCTGGCCGGAGCAACGGTCCATATCGTCGATGAAGAACTCGACCACGGCCCCATTGTCGTCCAGGCCGCCGTCCCGGCTCTGCCCGGCGAAGATGCTGAGCTGTTGCGCCGACGCATCCTGGCCCAAGAGCACCGCATCTACCCCTGGGCCCTCCAGCTTTTTGCCGAGGGCCGCGTCGAGGTCGCCGGCCGCAAGGTCACCATCGCCGGCGCCCCCGAACCCGGGACCGAGGCACTTGTCAGTCCTGCCCTGCCGGCCCTGCCGCCGGGGAACAAGGGCTGAGCGGCCGTTGTCAGAACAGCGATGAGCACGGGCCAAGACAACTGGATAGGAAGCGACGAGTCCGGCAAGGGCGACTATTTCGGACCGCTGGTGGTCGCGGCCGTACATGTCGATGAAAGCTCCGCTCTCACATTGGCCGAGGCCGGAGTGCGTGACTCCAAAACAGTAAGCGACGACCGCACGGCGCGCTTGGCCGATATGATAATGGCCGAGCGACCGCACAGCATGGTCGTCATCGGTCCTGAACGCTACAACGAACTCTACGCCAAGATCGGCAACCTCAACCACTTACTGGCCTGGGCCCATGCCCGTGCCATCGAGGACCTCCTCCTCGAACAGGACTGCCGGCGAGCCGTGGTCGACCGTTTCGCAAAGGGCGGAGTGCTGGCCGCCGCGCTGATGGAAAAGGGCTCGGCGCTCAAGATAGAAGAGAAGGTCCGTGGAGAGTCCGACACCGCTGTGGCCGCAGCCTCGATGCTGGCCCGTGCACGCTTTGTTGACGAGCTCGAGCGTCTATCCGAACAGTGCGGAATCAGCCTGCACCCAGGCGCCGGCGAGCCGACCCTGGCCTCGGGTCGCGATTTCATAGAGCGACACGGCCAAGAGGCGCTTGCGGGCGTGGCCAAGGTCCACTTCAGGACCACAGTAACGCTGACCGGCAACAAGGCCGGCGCCTAGACGTCCGGCCGGCGCAGGTCGGGGTAGAATCGCGCCAAACGTTCGGCCGATACTCCGGCCAGATACAAAAGGCGCAACATCCACATTCTCGCAATGGTCGGCCACAGGCCGGCGCTTTGCCAGCGCCTTGCCGAGCTTGTCACCCGGCCGGGCGGAACCGCCATCGGCCCGAGCCGCCTCAGACGCCGCGCCAGTTCCATGTCCTCGAACAAGGGCTGGTCCGGGTAGCCGCCGACCCGTTCGAAGAGGTCGCGGCGAACAAAGATTGCCTGGTCACCGCCCGGGGTGCGGGTAAGGCGCGAACGCAAAGAGACCGCCCACGCCACCATCGAAAGCATGCAACCGCCACCGTCAAGCTCAAGGTCGAAGCGGCCCCATCCGTGTGAGCCGTCGCCGGTAAGCCGCAACACCTCACGCGCGAAACCCTCGGGCAGACGGCTGTCGGCATGTAGGAACAGCAGCACCTCGCCGCGGGCCAGACCTGCGCCGGCGTTCATCTGCCGGGCACGCCCGCGCCCGGCCTTGAGCACCGTGGCCCCGGCCGCACGGGCCAGTTCCACGGTCCGGTCACGACTGCCTCCGTCAACCACCAGGACCTCGAAGGCCTCGGCGGCCGATGCCACGGCAGTCTCCACGCAAGCGGCCTCATCTAGGGCCGGAATCACGACAGAGAGACGGGCGGCGGGTCCGGTGTTGTCGTCTATAGGGGCTTGCTGCGGGTCGCGCGCCGGTGGATACGGCGCCTTCGGCGGCTGGCCCCCGCCGGTCTGCGACCGTCGGAAAGGGCCCGGCGCTTGATTCGGGCCAACTGCTCGCGGATGTGCGCGGGGTCGAGTTCGAGGACGTAACAGACGTTCTCGAAGGCGAAGGGCCAATCGGCGTCCTGGCTGCTCACCCAACGGTCGACCTCGTGAAAACGCATTCGGTCCTCGGCCCGCGGCGAGGCCACGCCCTTTTCGTACTCGAGCAACGCCTCTTCGAGAACGGCCAGCATGAGCTCGCGATTCTCGAGGTGGAACTCCGCGCGACGGGGGAATAGCTCGTCATCGGCGACCGGACGACTGTGTGCATCTAATGACATCTTACGACCTCCGTTTGTGCATGCGAGCATACGGCCCCGCTGTTGGACCGGTCAAGCTAATTAGACGGCCGAACGTTCGTTTGTCGCAGGCCAAAGCGTGGGCCAAGCATAAGCTTGATAGCGGCTTCCCCCGACCCCATAGTCTAGCGCCCATGGACGGCTCGGAAAGCTTTGCCCGGCTGGTCGCGCTCATGCACCGGTTGCGCGCACCGGGTGGCTGCCCATGGGACGCCGAACAGACCCACGACTCGCTCGTCCCCTACCTGATCGAGGAGTGCTACGAGGTAATCGAGGCCCTAGAACGCTCGGGTGACGAGGCGCTGTGCGAAGAACTGGGCGACGTGCTCCTGCAGGTCGTGTTCCACTCCGAACTAGCTACCGAACGCGGTGCCTTCACGATTGACGATGTTGTCGAGCGGCTGTCCGACAAGCTTGTCCGCCGTCATCCGCACGTGTTCGAGAACGTCGTCGCCAAGTCGGCCGGCGAGGTCGTCAGCAACTGGTCACGCATCAAACACCAGGAACGGGCAAAGTCCGATACAAACGGCGGCGCCTCGGTTCTGGCCGGGGTTCCAAAAGCGCTGCCGGCACTACTGAGGGCTCACCGAAGCTCCGAGAAGGCCTCCAGTGCCGGCTTTGACTGGCCCGACGCCGAAGGCGCGCGCCGCAAGATTACCGAAGAGCTGGCCGAGCTCGACCACGCCGTCGGTGGCCACGGTTCGGTGGCCGACGAAATCGGCGACCTCCTTTTCGCGGTCAGCAGTTACGCGCGCTTGTCGGGGCTCAACTCAGAGGGCCTTCTCCAGGCCGCTATCGAGCGCTTCCGGACGCGCTTCGAGGCCATGGAAACGGTCATCGAAGACTCGGGGCGCGATATCCACGACCTAGGGGCCGACGAACTCGACCGGCTCTGGAGCAGGGTCAAGGAGGCCCAGGCCTAATCCCGGGACGAGCGGCCGAGTACCGAGAACAGGTCGCCAAGCTCGCTACTGCCCAGCGCACGGCCGGCAACGAGATAGACCAGGCCACCCAACGCAACCGCACCACCGAGCTCGAAATAGACCGGAACGCCGCCCAACAGCCGGTCGGCGCCAAGCCCCCACAGCCACAAGGACAGGGCCATCACCGCGGTAGCCGTTCCGTGTCGCAAAAAACATTGCCCCAAGCGCCCGCTTGCGGCCAAGGGCAGGTGGCGGCGGACAAGCAGATAGAGACAGACCGCATTGAGCGTTGCGGCCATCGCGGTACCCGCGGCCAGGCCGGCGTGCCGCATGTCAGCCACCCGTAACGCGTCTCCGGCACGGGCGACCCAGGCCGCGCCCCACCAAGCGGCCCCGGGGTCGGTCGGTCCCATCAGCGCAAGGTCAAAGAGCACATTGGCGCCAAGCGCCACGGTTGCCACGATGACCGGTATCCGCGGACGCTCGAGCGCATAGAACGGTGCGACCAGAACGCGCACCGAGGCCACCGCGAGAAGCCCCGGCGTGTAGGCGCGCAAGGCCAGGGTGGTCATCTCGGCGTCCGAACTGCCGAAGCTTCCCCGCTCAAAGAGCGCCGAGACCACCAAGGGCGCCAACATCCATAGTGCCACGGCCGCGGGCAGGGCCAGGGACCAGACCAGACGCAGAGAATACCCGAGGCTATCGGCCATCTCCTCGACGCGTCCGCTCTTTGCCTGACGTGCCAGCGTGGGGAGAGCGGCGGTACCGACCGCGACCGCGACTATGCCCAAGGGGAACTCGAAGAGGCGGTCGGCATACCAAAGCCAGGAAACACTTCCGGCGGGCAGAAGAGAAGCGAACAAAGTCGCCACCAGAACGCTCAGTTGATAGACAGCGCCGCCGAACAAGGTCGGCACCAACAGAGCGCCCACCCGCCCTACCGCCCCGTCGCCGGACCCGGCCAGCATGCTCGGGCGCAAACCCTCGGCACCGAGCGAGGGCACCTGTACGAGGACCTGCAGAATCCCGCCCGCCAGAACGCCGACGGCCAGGCCGTAGACCGGCACCGCAAGCCGGGGCGCGATGAGGGCGGCCGCGCAGATGATGGAAAGGTTGAGCAATATCGGCCCGAGCGCCGGCGCAGTGAACCGGCGAAAGGTGTGCAAGGTGCCCATCGCCCATGCCGCCGACCCGACCAGGACCAGGTAAGGGAACATCATCGCCGTCAGACGTCCGGCAAGCGCCAACTTGCCCGGCTCGGAACCGAAACCAGGCGAGAGAAGGCCGACAAGCTCGTCGGCCCATACAACCCCGGCCACCGTGATTGCGGTGAGCAGGGCGAAGGAGACCGACCCCACTGCTCCGGCCGCACCGAGCGCGGCCTGTCTGCCGCCCCGGATGAGACGTTCGGTAAAGACCGGAACGAAAGCCGCGCTCGCCGCTCCCTCGGCAACGATACGGCGGAAGAGGTTGGGAATCCTGAAGGCGACGAAGAAAGCGTCGGCACCACTGCCAGCCCCGAAAAAGGCCGCGATGACAACATCACGAAGGAGCCCGGTGATACGGCTGAGCAGGGTCAGCCCGCCCAGCGAACCGGCTGCCTCGGCTATACCGCGGCGGGCGGCGCTGAAACCCGCGGTTTGACCGCCGCCCGCCTCGTTGCTAGCGTCCACGGGTTACGAGGTTAGCAGATGGCGAACCATCCGTCGGCAAAGAAGCGTCATAGACTTTCCGAGAAGAAGCGGGTTTCCAACCGCGGCTCCCGGACCACCATCCGTAGCCTCGTCCGCAAGGTCAACGAGGCGATTGGGCGTGGTGACGGCGAAGCTGCCCGCGAAGCGCTCGGCACCGCCACCCGTGCGCTGGCCAAGGGTGCGGCAAAAGGCATCGTCCATCCCTCCAACGCGTCCCGGCGCAGCTCACGGCTCGCACGCAAGGTCGCCAAGCTCGCTTAAGTCCGGTTCCGCCCGTTAGAACCCACCCATAAGGCGTGCGTGTATCGCGCGTGCCAGATCGTCGGCCAGGGTCTCGGAGGCCACGGCACGGCGTGCCTCGCCGAGTTGGACCGCATCCATCTCTTCGAGATCTGAGGCCAGCGCGGAACCTCCCCCAACGAACTGAGCGCTGCTGGTCACCACTGCCGCGGACACCGCCGCGTGCCCCCTAGTCGATGAGATTCGCTCGGCCCCCCACAGTTCTTCGCCGTCGCGCCCCTCGAGCCGCACGTTGGCGACCACGGTGGTCTCGTAGTCGAGCACCTCGTCGTATTCGTCAAACGAAACCGGGCGCGTGAAAGGCTCGTCGAGGTCGACCCTCAAAATCACCTCCGCTTCTTCGGCCCCGGCAGTGAGCGTGAAGCGCCCCTGCCGTCTGATCAGTGTTCGCAGGCCGCGGCGCAGCCGGTCGGCAAAGACCGGGTCGCCGCTTCCGGCCTCTATCGCGGCGACATGCAAACGGCTGATTGCGTCCGGCACGGGAGCCTGGGGGCGGACCACGGAGTATCCGCACCCGGTGCTCAACAAGGACAAAAGCGTAACCACCGGCCAGATCGTCAGCAGAACGTAACGCCACCGCCTGTCACCAACGCCCTTCATGCGAGCACGATATTTACCAAGCGGCCGGGCACCACGACGGTGCGTGCCAGGGAACGGCCCTCGAGCAGTTTTACGATGCGCTCGTCGGCTAGCGCGGCCTGTTCAATCTCGTCCTTGGACGACCCGGCGGCCACCGTGATTCGCGAACGGACCTTTCCGTTTATCTGAACGGCTATCTCGGCCGTCTCTTTTGCAAGCGCAGCCTCGTCGAACGACGGCCACGGCATTTCGTCGAGGTCGGGCCCGCCAACATGCAGGCTCCACAGTTCGCTGGTCATGTGCGGGACGAAGGGGAACAGCAGACGCAGCACGGTCGCGCCGGCAAACGAGAGAACCGCACCTCCGCTGCTGTCCGGCTTGGTACGCAGGTCTTGGATAGCGTTGACCAATTCCATGACCGCCGCAATGGCGGTGTTGAAGTGCATCCTCTCCCCGATGTCACGGGTCACACGCGCGACGCACTCGTGAACCGCGGACCGCAGCTCTTGCTCGTCGGCATCGAGCCCGTCCTGGCCCGGGTCCTCCCACACAAGACCACCATCGGTGGTCAAAGAGGCCAACAAGCGCCACACGCGGCCAAGAAACCGGTAGGCACCATCAACCCCATGCCCGCTCCAATCGAGGTCTTTTTCCGGTGGGGCCGCGAACATAGAGAACAACCGCGCAGTATCGGCTCCGTAACGGGAGACCAGTTCGTCGGGGTCGACGACGTTCCCCTTGGACTTGCTCATCTTGGCGCCGTCCTTGATGACCATCCCCTGGGTGAGCAATCGCTCGAAGGGTTCGGTTACATCCGTCCAACCCAGGTCGCGCAACACGCGCGTAAAGAAGCGTGCATAGAGAAGATGGAGCACCGCGTGTTCGACCCCGCCTATGTACTGGGCCACCGGTAGCCAGCGGGAGGCCTCCTCACGGTCGAAGGGCTTGTCGTCATTGCCGGAAGATAGGAACCGCAGAAAATACCAGGACGACTCCACGAAGGTGTCCATCGTGTCGGTCTCGCGGCGTGCCTGGCCACCGCAGGCCGGACAGTCGGTTGCCCGGAAACTGTCGAGTCCCGGCAACGGAGAGCCGCCGCCGGCCAAGAGTTCGACGTCGGTAGGCAGCTCAACCGGAAGCTCGGCCTCGGGAACCGGGACGGTACCGCAACTGTCACAGTAGACCACCGGTATGGGCGCTCCCCAGTAGCGTTGCCGCGAAATTCCCCAATCACGCAGCCGGTAGTTGGTCACCCGCCGGCCCTTGCCCGCATCTTCGAGCTTTTCGGAAACCGCGTCGCGCGCCGCAGCGCTGGCCAAGCCGTCAAACTCACCACTGTCAAGAAGCACCCCGTCATCTTCGTAGGCCGCATCCATGACCACCGGCCGGTCAAGCTCCGCCGCGTCTGCCGGCCTAACCACCTCGCGAACGGGCAGGTCCTGGGCACTGGCGAACTCGAAGTCGCGCTGGTCGTGGGCCGGAACGGCCATAATTGCGCCGGTCCCGTAGTCCATGAGAACGAAGTTGGCCAGATATACGGGCAGACGCTCGCCGTTGACCGGATTGGTCGCCGTACAACCCGTGAACACCCCCTCCTTTCCGCTCGCACGTGCCTCGGGGTCCTGGCGGCGGATGCGGTCGATGAAGGCCCCTACTTCCTCGCTCTTTCCGCCGGCCTTGCCGAGTTCGGCCGCACGCGGATGCTCGACCGCCACGCTCACGAAAGTTGCCCCGAAAAGGGTGTCGGCGCGCGTCGTGAAGACCTCGAGAGCCCCGTCGCACTGATCCAGGTCGAACTCGATCTCAAGCCCGTAGCTGCGCCCTATCCAGTTGCGCTGCATCGTCAGGACCCGGTCGGGCCAGCCGTCGAGCCCTTCGAGTCCGTCGAGCAACTGGTCGGCATAATCGGTGATGCGCAAGAACCATTGGTCCAACTCCTTGCGCCCCACCGGACTGTGCCCGCGCCAACAGGCATCCCCCTCGACCTGCTCGTTGGCCAGCACCGTTCCGCAGGCGTCGCACCAGTTGACCTCGGCCTTCTTGCGGTAGGCTATCCCGCGCTCGAGCATCTGCAGAAAGAACAGTTGCTCCCAGCGATAGTAATCCGGGTCACAGGTGGCCAACTCACGGTCCCAATCGTAGCTAAATCCCATCGCGCGAAGCTGCTCGCGCATCGTGTCGATGTTGTCACGGGTCCAGTCGGCGGGCTGCACACCCCGTTCTATCGCGGCGGTCTCGGCCGGCAGCCCGAAGCTGTCCCAACCCATGGGGTGGAGAACCTCGTGCCCCGACGAGCGCAGGAAGCGGGCCATGACGTCGCCAATCGTGTAGTTGCGCACATGCCCCATGTGGATGCGGCCCGACGGATACGGGAACATCTCCAGAAGATAGAACGGCCCCTTGTCGGGGCCGGGCCGGCCGCCATTGCCACGCTCTAGCCACCTGGCCTGCCAGCGTGCCTCGACCGAGGCCGGATCGTACCCATCGGCGGCCCGCCGCGTGGACGGTGCCAGGTTCTGGTGGGCGATACGGTCGAGGACCCCGTTGATGAAGGCCGGCGCGCTATCGCCGGAAAAGCGTTTGGCCAGATCCACCGCTTCGTTGAGGACGACCGGAACCGGTGTTGCGGTGCCGGCCGTCAGCTCGCCCACCGCGAGCCTCAACAGGCTGAGCTCCACCTTCGAGATTCGGTCGAGTTTCCAATTATCGGCCGCGCCGTCAATCAACGAGTCAATCTCGTCACGGCGGTCGAGAACGTCGGCGGCCAGCCCCCCCGCAAAAGCACGCACGTCGTCGCTGGCAGCCGGTGCCGAGCGCCAAAAGCCGTCAAGAACGGCGGTCAGCTCATCGCCCGACAGCTCAATCTGATAGAGCAGCTGAAGCGCGGCCTCACGGCCTTTCCTGCGTTCTCCATTGGACACCCGGCCAGGCCCTACGGTACCCGTTCGAGCTCGTTGAGCGTCTCGACCACGGTCACCACCGCGTCGTAGCCCTTATTGCCGGCCTCACCCCCGGCCCGGGCCAGGGCCTGCTCGACACTGTCGGTGGTCAGTACGCCGAAGGCCACGGGAATGTCGGCGTCGAGAGAGACGCGTTGTATCCCGGCCACGGCTCCCTGGCACACGTAGTCGAAGTGCGGAGTATCTCCCTGAATGACCGCACCGAGACAGGCGATGCCGTCGTACACCTTCGACCGCGCAAGCCTTTGGGCGGCAAGCGGAAGCTCGAAGGCACCGGGCACCGAGTAGATGTCGGCGTCACCGAGTTCTATGCCGTGACGCGCGGCAGCCTCTCGCGCACCTTCGAGCAGGCTGTCGGTCACAGCACGGTTGAAGCGGCTCACGACCACCGCGATTCTACGCGCCCCAGGCATGGTCAGTTCTGCCCGCCCCCGCCGATGAGATGGCCGAGCTTCTCGCGCTTGGTCTTGAGGTAACCGAGGTTGTTCTCATGGGGTTGGATCTCGAGCGGCCTACGCTCGACGACCTCGATACCGTAACGCTCGAGCCCCTCGACCTTCTGCGGATTGTTGGTCAGAAGCCTCACTTTACGGATTCCGAGGTCCTTGAGTATCTGGCAGGTAAGACCGTAATCGCGCAGGTCCTCCTCGAAACCGAGCTCGAGGTTAGCCTCGACCGTATCACGGCCTTCGTCCTGAAGTGCGTATGCACGGACCTTGTTGGCCAGGCCGATACCGCGACCCTCCTGGTGCATATAGACGACCACGCCGCGGCCCTCGCGGCGGATAAGGTCCATGGCCAGTTCTAACTGTTCACCGCAATCGCAACGGGTAGAACCAAGGACGTCGCCGGTAAGACATTGCGAGTGCACGCGAACGGTCACCGGACGGTCCGGCTCGACGGTCCCGGCCAGAAGCGCCATGTGCTCGTGGTCATCAAGGTCGTTCTGATAGACGATGGCCTTGAACTCGCCTCCGAGGCCACTCTCGATAGTGCGCTCTGCGACCCTGCGCACCACCAGTTCGCCGCACAAACGGTCGGCTACGACCGCAGCAACAGTAACGGCGGCCATTGTGTGACGCTCCGCGAGCATCGCCACGGAATCGCGCCCGGCCATCTCGCCGTCCTCGTCGAGCACCGCCACCAAGGCCGCCGCCGATTCGTCGCCAGCCATGGCCACCAGGTCACAGGCGGCCTCGGGTATCGCGGCTTTGGCCAACACACCGCCCACCCGCGCCCGCAAGGGGAAGACGTGTCCGGGCATGACGATGTCGGAGGCCAAGGCATCGGGCCGCCCGGCCTCCTGTATGGTCCGGGCCCGGTCGGCGACCGATATGCCGGTCGATACCCCGGTTGCCGCCTCTATCGAGGTCCCGAAGGCCGGACGTTCGGGTGCGGCAAAATCGCCGGCCAGCATCGGGATACCCAACTGCCGCATCCGTTCTTCGGTCATGGCCAAACAGGTGAGCCCGCGGCCCTCGGTGACCATGAGGTTGACCTGCTCGACCGTTATCCGCTCGGCGCTCGAACACATGTATACGCCGTGGTCGGGGTGCAGGTCGTCGTAGAGCAATACGACGCGCCCGGCCTTTAGCTCGGACACGGCTTTGGCCAGTTCCACTGCTCTTGTCGAATCATGTCTCACTTAAAACTGCCCCGCCATACCAGGTCACCGTCACTCTCGGCCCAGGACACATTGGTCGGCCGCAAACCTTCTCTAGGGTCGCGCACGCCCAATGCCGCCAACATAGGCACCCCGTCACCACCGATGAACCGGGGATTATAGAAGATGGTCATATCATTGACCACGCCCGCACGCAGCGCCGATGCCGCCACCTCGGCACCACCTTCGATGAGAAGTTCGAGCACGCCGCGACGGCCCAACTCGGTCAACACGCGGCCCCAGCCACGCTTCCCTTTGGCCCCGCCCTTGCCAAAAAGCAGGACCTCGGCACCGGCAGCCTCGAGCCGCCTGGCCTTGGTGGCCGGTGCGGTGGACGCGCCGACGAGCAAACAGTCGCCGGGCCCGCTGATCGCCCGCGCACCGGCGGGCGTGCGCAGCGCCGAGTCCAAGATGACTCGCAGCGGCTGTCTGGCTCCGGGCAATCGGCAGCTAAGCCGTGGGTCATCGGCCTGCACCGTACCGACCCCGACCAAGACCGCATCGGCGCACCGGCGCATATCCTGCACCAACCGTCGCGACCCGGCCCCGCTTATCCACTGGGAAGCCCCCGTGCGTGTGGCAATCCGGCCGTCAAGAGTGGTGGCAAGTTTCAGGTGGACGCGCGGACGGCGCCGGGTCACCCAACTCTCAAAACCGGCTATCACCCCCTTGCACTCGTCCCCGAGCACCCCAAAGGTCACCTCGATGCCGGCACGGCGCAGCTCGGCCAACCCGCGTCCGGCCACCTCGGGGTTCGGGTCACGGCAACCGACCACCACCCGGTCTACCCCGGCCTCTATCAGCGCGCGCGTACAGGGCGGAGTCTTGGCGCTGATACAGCAGGGCTCGAGGGTTACGTAGGCGGTCGCTCCACGCGCACGTTTAGCGGCGGCCCCGAGCGCTACGGCCTCGGCATGCGGTCCGCCGAATCGGGCGTGATGGCCACGGCCGACCTCGCAGGCACCGCGCACGAGCACACATCCGACTGCGGGATTGGGCGAAGTACGGCCCCTGCCGGCATCGGCCTGCTCGAGGGCCAGGTCCATCCAGGCCTGGTCCCGTTCGTCCTTGTTGCGCGACCGCTTGGCCATTTAACTGCGTCCGAGCCCGCCGCGTTCCTTGACCAGGGACTCGAGCGCGGCCATGAACTCGTCGATGTCGCGGAACGAACGGTACACGGACGCAAACCTGACATAGGCCACATCGTCGAGGTCCTTGAGGCAGTTCATTACGGCCTCGCCCACGGCCTCGGAGCTGACCTCGCGGGTACCGGCGTCCTGAACCGCCCGCTCGACACGGGCCACAGCCTCTTCGAGGGCGTCGACCGGGACCGGACGTTTCTCCGAGGCCTTCAACAGCCCGGAGCTGACCTTGTCGCGGTTCCATGCCTCGCGACGCCCGTCCTTCTTGACGACCATCGGCATGACAACATCGACCCGTTCGTAGGTCGTGAACCTGCGCGTGCACCCCAGGCACTCGCGGCGGCGTCTTACCTGGTCACCGTCACGCGTGTCGCGCGAATCGACGACCTTGTTTTCAGGGTGTTGGCAAAATGGGCACTTCATGGGATGGGCTGCCCGGGCCTCTTCGCCTGTTCGGGCGGACGGTCAGGAAGCGTAACCCCGGGCCGGATAGATGGGAAACCGCCGGCACATCCCGGTCACGGCCTCAGCCATCGAGGCCAGGCCGGCCTCGTCGGCGGGTTCGGCCAGTGCCCGGGCAATGAACGAGGCAATTGCCTCCATCTCGGCCTCACCCATACCGCGAGAGGTCACGGCCGGGGTGCCCAGCCTGAGGCCCGAGGTCACAAAGGGCGAGCGCTGGTCGAAGGGCACGGCGTTGCGATTGGTAGTGATGTTGGCAGCCTCAAGAGTTGTCTGGGCGTCGCGGCCGGTCAGCTCGCCCTCACGCAGGTCAATCAGCATGAGGTGGTTGTCGGTGCCGCCCGAGACCATCCTCAGGCCGTGGCCGGCCAAGCCTCGGGCAAGCGCATCCGCGTTGGCGATGACCGAGGCCTGATACTCCTTGAAGCCGGGGCCGAGCGCCTCGAGAAAGGCCACGGCCTTGGCTGCTATCACGTGCATCAAGGGACCGCCCTGATTGCCCGGAAATATCGACGAATCGATAGCCTTGGCGTACTCCGACCTACACATAATCACCCCCCCGCGCGGGCCCCTGAGGGTCTTGTGGGTAGTCGTGGTGACAAAATCGCACCAAGGCACGGGCGAGGGGTGCAGGCCTGCCGCTACCAGACCGGCCACGTGCGCGATGTCGGCCATCAACAGGGCGCCTACCTCGTCTGCGATTGAACGGAAGGATTCAAAGTCGAGTTGGCGGGGATAGGCGCTGTGACCGGCCACTATCATCTTGGGACCGTGGCGCTTGGCCTGTTCGCGGACCTGGTCAAAATCGATTCGCCCGTCACCCTCACCCACCCCGTAGGAGGCCACGTCGAAGAACTTGCCCGAGAAGTTAACTTTGGCCCCATGGGTGAGATGGCCGCCGTGGGCCAGGTCCATGGCAAGCATCGTGTCGCCCGGCTCGAGCTGCGAGAAGTACACCGCCATATTGGCCTGCGACCCGGAATGGGGCTGCACGTTGACGTGTTCGGCACCGAACAACTGCTTGGCACGGTCGATGGCAAGCTGCTCGCACACATCTACGAACTCGCAGCCGCCGTAATAACGGCGTCCCGGGTACCCTTCAGCGTACTTGTTGGTCAGCACCGAACCCATGGCCTCGAGAACCGCCTCGCTCACCACGTTCTCTGACGCGATAAGCTCGAGATGGAGCTCCTGGCGCCGCCCTTCGGCCTGGACGGCGGCGGCTATGTCGGGGTCGGTCTTGTGCAGTTCCATCGTCCTAGTCCTCGCCACGGGGCCCCCTGGCCTCTATCTCCGATATCTTGCCGACCCGTCGGGCGTGACGGCCGCCCTCGAACCCGGTCTCGAGCCACACCCGAACGATCTCCCGGATGGCGGCCTCGTCAAGCACCCGCCCGCCCATCACCAGGATATTAGCGTCGTTGTGGAGTCTCGACATACGCGCGCCGGCTACATCGTGGACGAGCGCCGCACGAACCCCGGCGACCTTGTTGGCCGCTATCGACATCCCAATCCCCGTGCCGCAAAGCAACACCCCGCGCGCGGCCTGGCCACCGGCGACCGCCTCGGCCACACGCAGTGCGTAGTCCGGATAATCGACCGACTCGCTGCCGTCGGTTCCGAGGTCCTCGACCTCGATGCCCAGCCCGGCCAAGACGTCAACAACGGCCCGCTTGCCGTCCACGGCCGCGTGGTCCGAGCCTACGACGACCCTGTCGCTCACCGGGGCCGTGCTCTCCTCCTCGCGTGCCACGCTAGGAGCTGTTGTCTATATAGGTGACGATGTCCTGGACGGTGCGGATCTTCTCGGCGTCTTCGTCGGAGATTTCCATGTCGTACTGGTTCTCGAGATCCATAATCAACTGCACGATATCAAGAGAATCCGCGCCCAGGTCTTCCAGAAAGGAGGACTCGGCGGTGACCTGGGACCTCTCCAAGGTCAGGCGTTCGCAAATCAAATCGATGACCTTGTCGGCTGTGGACGACATCAAGAACCTCCGTCAGTAGGGTGGCCAGGCGGCGCCCTACATATACATGCCACCGTTGACTTGCAACACTGCCCCGGTGACGTAAGCGGCCGCGTCGCTGACCAGGTATGCCACGGCCCCGGCTACCTCGGCCGGCGTTCCCTCACGGCCCAGCGCGGTGGCATCGATGGCGCGCCGGCGCAGCTCGGGCTCCATCCCGTTGGTCATTTTGGTGTCGATAAGCCCCGGCGAAACACAGTTAACGGTCACGCCCTTAGCGCCCACCTCGCGCGCCAGCGACCGGGTAAAGCCTTCCACCCCGGCCTTGGCCGCCGCATACACGCTCTGCCCGCTGTTACCCATCGCCGCCACCACCGAACTGATATTGACGATGCGGCCACGCCCGGCCTCGAGCATCGGCACGAGCGCCAAACGGCAACACGAGACCGTGGCCTCGAGATTGATGGCCAACGCCGCTCTGACCTTGTCCGGACCGGCCCGCAGCAAAAGCCCGTCGGAGGCCTGACCGGCAACATTGACGAGAATGTCGAGACCGCCGGCATCGGAATCGACGCGTTCAAACAGAGCGTCTAGGTCGGCCACAACGGTGACGTCCGACCGCAGGGCGGTCAAGCGCTCGCCGGCCCCGACAACATCCAGCAATGCGCCGGCAGCCGCTTCGTCGTCGCGGTAGACGCTGAAGACACGGGCACCGGCCTCGACGAGGACCCGGCTGACGGCCGCGCCGATACCACGGGTACCGCCGGTGACCAGGGCCACCCGGCCCGCCAGCTCGGAGGTTCCGGCCAGGGACCTACTCCTCGGTAGCTTCTATGACCTGCCGGCCCCGGTACTGGCCGCAAGACGGGCAGGCCCGATGTGACACGACCGGCCGGCCGCAGTTGGTGCAGCGCCCGGCATCGGGGGCATCGAGCGCGTCATGCGAACGGCGTTTGTTCTTCTTGGATTTCGAAGTCCTTCTTTTGGGGACAGCCATCTAACCTTCCCTCCTCTGGCACACACAGGCTTCATGATTGAGGTTGGCGCCGCAACCGGCACACAGCCCCCTGCAGGCCTCCGAGCATAGCGTGGCGCTGTCGAGCGCCAGCAGGGCCTGTTCACGCACCAGCGGTGACAAATCGACCTCCTCGCCGTTGTAGCTATCCACGCCCTGGTCGGGTTCGACGTGGCCGTGGGCGCTCTCGCGCATCAGAAGGAACCTGAAGTCACGCTCGAGCGGATAACCGAAATCGTCCAGGCAGCGCGGACAGGTCGAAAGCACCCGCCCGGCTATGTGGCCGGTGAAGTGAACGTCCTGACCGGACCGGTATATCTCCGCGTTCACGTTGAACTTCCTCTCGAGCCTCTGGTCGTTGGCCCTGGGGGCCTTGGGGTCGGGCACGACCAAGGCATCGGCAAGCTCGCTGAAATCGAGCCGCCGGGGCTCCTCGCCCAGGTCCGGTATCCTGACCTTCACTTGCCCGGCGCCAAAGCCGGACGAGGCTATAACCGTCAGCGGCTCAAGGCAACGCAGCCTGGCTCCGGCTCAGTCCTCGGGGCGCCCCGAACGGCGAAACAGCTCCGGAAGCCGGGACAATAGCAGGGCGTACCTCCGCCACACCGCGATGGCCACGGCCGGGATACCGGCCACGATAGAACCCGTTTCGAGGTCCGACAGCACGGCCGATTTGCTGGCGACCTGAACATCGCTGCCCACCGAGACATGCCCGGAGACGCCCGACTGGCCGCCTATCATGGTCCGGTCACCCACCCGGACACTACCGGCCAGGCCGCTTTGCCCGGCCATCATCACGCCGTCGCCCAAGCGGCATCCGTGCGCGACCATGACTAGGTTGTCGAGCTTGGTCCCTGCCCCGACCCGGGTCAGACCGACCGCAGCACGGTCGATGGTACTGTTGGCCCCGACATCGACGTGGTCGGCCAGCTCGACCCCGCCTATCTGAGGTATCGCCACCGGCAGTTCCTTGCCTGCCGGAACAAAGCCGAACCCGTCGCCTCCCACCACCGAACCCGGCTGTAGGGTCACGTCGTCTCCGATTACCACGCATTCGCGGACCACCGCACCGGCATGCGCGGTGAATCGCTCGCCGATACGGACACCGGGATAGACGGTGACGTGGGGGTGCAAGGTGGCATCTCCACCGATGACCGTGCCGGCACCGACTACCGCGTAGGCACCCACAGAGGCTCCCTGGCCCAGGCTGGCCGAAGGGTCGATGACCGCCGTCGGATGTATGCCAGCGGCCGGCCGTGGACGTGCGTCGAAGAACGCGGCGGCCTTTACCAAGGCCAGGTAGGGGTCGGCGACCCGCAAGAGCGCCGCCGAGCCGGTGGCCTTCTCGTCCTCTCCGACGATAACGGCTGAAGCCCGTGTGGTCGTAAGCAGCGAGCGGTACTTGGGGTGGGCAAGAAATCCGAGCTGGCCGGGACCGGCCTCGTCGAGGGGCGCGACCCCGTTGATATCGGTATCGCAATCGCCCTCGACACGGGCATCAAGCTCGCGCGCGAGGTCCTCGATCAGCACGCGCACCGTCTACCCCAGGCCCCTGCCGGGAACAAGGTCGCCACCCGGCACGACCAATTGCCTTTAAAAAGGTATCGCGTAAGCATCCCGGTTCGACCCACCGTGTCGCCCCTGGGCCAATGACCGTAGAGCTGGACTTCGAAAAACAGGACGGGTTGGTGCCCGTCGTCGTCCAGGACGCCGGTGACGGGACCGTGCTGATGGTCGCCTATATGAACGCCGAAGCGCTCGACAAGACCCTTGAGACCGGACGGGCCACCTACTGGAGCCGTTCGCGGAACTCGCTTTGGGTGAAGGGAGAGAGCTCTGGCAACGTCCAAGAGGTCGAAGAGCTGCTGGTGGACTGCGACAACGACACGGTGCTCCTCAAGGTCCGCCAGACCGGCGGCGCGGCCTGCCATGAGGGTTATCGCTCCTGCTTTTTCAGGCGCGCTGTCGGCGGCAAGCTCGAAGTAATCGCTGAAAGAATATTTGATCCGGAAGAGGTGTACGGGGAATGAGCGCTCTCAAGCTCGGCCTGCCCAAAGGCAGCCTCGAGCAAATGACAATAGAGATGATGAACAAGGCCGGCTGGCGGGTCTCGGTCGGCTCGCGGAGCTATTTTCCGAGCATCGACGACCCCGAACTCGACTGCTCCCTGGTCCGGGCCCAAGAGATGTCGCGCTACGTCGAGCTCGGAGCACTCGACTGCGGAATTACCGGAATGGACTGGACCGCAGAGAACGGCTCCGACGTCGAAGTCGTCTGCGACCTAGTCTACGCCAAGTCCTTTGGCCGGACCGTAAAATGGGTGCTGGCCGTCGCCGGCGACTCCCCCGTCAGAAAGCTTGCCGACCTCAAAGGCAAGCGTATCGCCACTGAACTGGTCGGGTTCACGACCCGCTACTTCGCCGACCGCAAGATTGACGTCGATGTCGAGTTCTCCTGGGGCGCCACCGAGGCCAAGATTGCCGCCGGACTGTGCGACGCTATCGTTGAGGTGACCGAAACCGGCAGCACGCTGCGTGCCAACGGCCTGCGTATCGTCCGTTCGCTGATGGAGTCCAACCCCCAGCTCATCGCCAACCCGAAGAGCATCAAGAACCCCCGCAAGCGCGCCAAGATTGAACAGATAGCGCTCATGTTCCAGGGCGCCCTGAAGGCCGAATCCCAGGTCGGACTGAAAATGAACGTCCGCGAGACGGCCATCAAGAAGATTACCAAGCTGTTGCCCAGCATAACGGCGCCCACGGTGGCCCCGCTCTACGGCACCGACTGGTTCTCGGTCGAGACCGTTATCGCCGAAACCACGGTCCGCGACCTCATCCCCCAACTTGTCGCCGCCGGCGCTGAAGGCATCGTCGAGTACCCCCTCAACAAGGTCATCTAGCCCGCCGGCCCCATTATCACTCCTTTGTGGTTGCCACGCCGGCCTGCCCACAGCAGAGCCGGGGCATGTTCGAACACACACCGGCCCCGCGTTTTAGTCTGCCCCTGAGCGGGGTTCAGGACTGCATGTCGTCGAGAATGTCGTCCTTGCGGCCGTCGCGTATCAGGCGGTCGTTGCGAAGGGCCTGGCGCATTGCCACCCAGGTGAAGAAGCCCACCAACAAGAGCGCACCGGCCACCGGCATATTGTCGGGCTTGCCTATGATGGACACGAACTGGTCCCAGGCCGACATCTCGTGCGGAGCCGCGGCGGCGGAAAGCAATGCAAAGCTCATCACAACGGGGCCGGAGGCTAGGTAGCCCGGACACGGAAGTCAATTCATGAGTCTTATCACGCGCTGCGGCTTGACTAATCCCCAGCGTGGCTACCTAACTGCGTCCGAACCGTGCAGGCACACCCCGAACGCGTTTATCTCAGGCTAGAGCAGTTCCTCGACCTCGAACGCCAGTGGACCGAGGCCAGCGACGAGGAAGAGCTCGGCCACCGTATAGCCACCACGATGTCGGTGATGCTCGACACCGACAGCGTCGGCATATCGGTGGCAAGCGCCGACGGTGAACTTCGTGACCTTGCCGGCCACGGCGAGCCGGGCAGCGGACACGCGGCCGGCCTGGCCGCGCTTGCCATCAAAAGCGGCCGGCCCGAACTCCGCCGTCATTCGGAGACAACCTTGGGCGCATTTCCCTTCGAGGCCGGTGACGGCCGCCGTGGAGCCCTCGAGATGACCCTGCCCTCACAACGCGTGGGCGCCAAGGAAATCTCTTTCTTGCGCTTCCTGGCGGCACTGGCGGGCAGCTACTTCGCAAACCGGCGATTGGTCGCGCAACCCGAGGCCCCAACCGGGGCCGGCGTTGATACCCAACGTTATGTGGCCATGGCGGCACACGAGCTTCGCTCGCCGCTGGCCCTGGCCGAGGCCCGGCTGGCATTGCTGACAGAAAACGAAGAGGCCGCCGGTCATGCCGATACCGCTCGCGAGCTCGGCAGCGTGAGCCGGAGCCTTGCCTCGATGTCGCGCTCGCTAACGGGTCTGCTCGACACTGAACGAATCACCGACGGCCGTTTGTGCGCCAAGCTCGAACCCATCGAACTCAACGGCCTGTTCGAAGGTTTGGCCGGGGAGCGTTTCGCTCACACAACGGAGCGCCTTAGCTGGCCCGGCCCGGGCGAAGGAGCCACGGTCAGTAGCGACCCCGCCCTTCTCGGCGCGCTGCTCGGAGGCCTGATAGGCAACGCGCTCGAACACGGCAGCGGTCCGGTCACGGTCAGCTGCCGCCAACAGGCCGGCACAGTATCGGTCGGCGTGAGCGACCGCGGGCCGCAGCTCGAGCAAGACCAGATCGACCTGCTAGTCTCATCCCCTACTCGGACAGCGGGAACACCGGCGCAAGGCCTGGGACTGAGAGCGATCGCCGCCTATGCGGGCGCGCTCGGGGTCTCGCTCAGCTACCGGGCGCCCGGCACGGGCGGCAATATCGTGACCCTCGGACCGCTTCAGCTCTGCCAATCGGCCAGATAGGCATCCCAGGTGCGGGCCAGCCCTTCGCTAAAATCGACCACGACCTCGTAGCCCAACGCGTCGCGGGCAGCACTTATGTCGGCCTCGCTGTGCTTTACGTCGCCGGGACGGGCATCGACGTGTTTGGTCTCCAGTTCACGCCCGGCCGCCGACCCAAGACTGGCGACGATATCGAGAAGCGAGTAGCGAGTGCCGCAGGCGGTATTGAAGACGCGCCCACTCACCCCACCGGCTGTCGCCGCCAAAAGGTTGGCAGAGACGACATTATCGACATAGGTAAAATCGCGCGACTGCAGACCGTCGCCGTGAACCACCAGGGGCTCGGACGAGGCCGCCCAGTTCATGAACAAGGGAATGACGGCCGCATAAGGTGAGTCGGGACGCTGGCGCGGCCCGAAAACATTGAAGTAACGCAACGACACCGTCTCCATGCCGTAGACCTCGGCAAAGGCGCGGGTGTAGTTCTCACCGGCCAGTTTGCTCGCGGCATACGGGGAGACCGGCCGCGTTGCCATGTCCTCTTGCTTGGGGAGCGCGGGGTTATCGCCGTAGACCGACGACGACGACGAATACACGACCCGCCCGACCCCGGCGTCGCGCGCCGCGATTAAGACGTTGAGCGTTCCGCCAACGTTAACGTCGTTGCTGGTCTTGGGGTCTTTGACCGAACGCGGCACCGAACCCAAGGCGGCCAAGTGAAGAACGACGTCGGCCCCTTGTGCCGCTCGCCGAACGGCCCCGGGATCACGGATGTCCCCGTCTATGACCTCGACGTTTTCGGCGACCGTCTCGAGGTTCGAGCGCATGCCATTGCTGAAATCGTCGAGGGCCCGGACCTCGACCCCGCGGTGAACGAGTTCGGTAACGATGTTAGACCCGATGAAGCCGGCGCCACCGGTTACCAGATACAAGGGGTCAGCCGCCTTCGGGGGATTGTTCGCCCCCGGCATTCCCGCTCCGTGCCGGCTCGGTCTCGCCGTCCACTATCGGAGCGGCGTAGGACATACGGTCGAGCACGTTGAACTTAAAGATGTACCACAACGCAGCGACACCGTCCTTCCAGGTTATCTTCTTGCCGGCCTCGTAATCGCGGCCCCAATAGGCGATGGACATCTCGTAGATACGCAGCCGCATCTGCGCAACACGCGCGGTCACCTCGGGCTCGAAACCGAAACGGTCGGTGGTAAGGCGCATCGACCGCATAGCCTCCATCCTGAACACCTTGAAACCGGTCTCCATGTCGGTGAGGTTGAGATTGGTCAATACATTCGACACCAAAGTCAGAAACTTGTTGGCGACCTCGTGCCAGAAGAAAAGGACCCTGTGCGGTCCACCGAGAAACCGCGAGCCGTATACGACATCGGCAACGTCGTCGAGGATGGGTTGGATGAGGCGGGGGTATTCGGCCGGGTCGTACTCCATGTCGGCGTCCTGGACAATGACCATCTCCCCGGTGGCCTCGGCCAGGGCGCTTCGTATGGCCGCCCCCTTGCCCTGGTTGCGCTCGTGGAACCGCACCTTCAGGGAAGCGTCCTCGGCGGCCATCGCCCGCAGGATGTCCCGGGTCCCGTCGCTGGAGCAGTCGTCGACAATGATTATCTCGGTCTCGACCTCGACCGAACGCACGCGCTCGATCACACTCCGTATCGTGCCCTCCTCGTTGTAGGCCGGAATGAGGACCGACAGTTGCGCGCGTCCGCTCATGAACCCCCACCTTCGAGCACCGGTGGCCCGGGCTCGGCGCGCAGCCAGCGGGGCGCAAACCGCAAGAACCCGAACACAAACCCCATGGCCCAGGCGTGATGAATGGCCGCGAACGCGGCAAAAAGCCGCAATCTCCCGGCCACGCCTCCGGCTCCCGCTATCGAAACCGCGCCCATGACGAGAAAATAGCCGAGCAGGGCCGCGACTGCGAGCCTACCCAGGCCGGGGCAAAAGGGGGAAGCGGCGATGGCGGCGACCAGAAAGAGGTCGAACCCGGGCGGAATGAAATGGCGCAGGCTCATCTGGCGGGGATGCTTTTGAAGAACCCTCACCTTCCACACCCCATAGTCGAAGAACTGTCGCAGTAGCGCTGACCAGCTCTGGCGGTTCTGATACCTGGAGCGCAACAGCGGGGACACTATCACCCTGCCGCCGGCCGCGCGTATACGATAGTTGAGTTCATCGTCCTGGTTGCGAACCAATTCCTCGTCGAACAGACCCACCCTTTCGAACACCACCCGCGGCCACATGCCCATATAGGTCGTGTCGCTCTCGTGCTCGTTGTCGGCAAAGTGAAAACTGGCGCCAATGCCCAACCGCGACCCCATCGCCCGTGACACCGCCTCGCCGATCGGCCCGCCACCGCTGGTGACCATGGGTCCCCCGACGTTATCGGCCCCCGTCCGCTCGAGCGCATCGACCCCGCAGCGGATATAGTCATTGGCCAGAACGGTGTGGGCATCGACACGGGCTATGACCGAACCGCGGGCGGCCCGTATGGCGCGATTGAGCCCGGTCGCAACTATGCGCTCCGGGTTTGCAATAATCTTGACCCGGGGGTCCTTGCGCGCGTACTCGTCAAGCATTTTGCGCGACCCGTCGTCCGAATCACCGTCGGCCACCAACAGCTCAAAACGGTCCGTGGGATAGTCCTGTCCGAGCACCGCGCCGAGCGAATGCTCGAGCCAATCCGCCTCGTTACGCACCGGCATTATCGCGGTAACGAAGGGGAGCCCGCCTTCTTGCCCGCCGCTGTCAGGAGCCGAGGGATTCATACACCCTCCTGGTTGCCTCCGTCATGGCCTCTAGCGAGAAACGTCCGACCGCCGCCGCTCTTGCCCACTCTCCGACCGACCCGGCCACTCGCGCATTGCCGAGCAGAGCCCCGGCCCGGGCGGCAAGGTCATCACTGTTGCCGGGTTCTACGAGAAAACCATTGACGCCGTCCTCGATCAGTTCGGGCGTGCCGCCGACCGAGGTCGCGACCACAGGTACGCCGGCGGCCATCGCCTCAAGAACGACGTTGGGGGTCCCTTCCCAGTCCGAGGTGAGCCAGAACTGGTCGAGACCGGCCAAAAAGCCGGCTATGTCCTCGCGTGGTTCACTGATTGTGACCACCCCCTGCAGGCCCAGCCCGCGGAGCTCGTCCTCGAGGGGTTCGCGCTGGGGCCCCTGGCCGATTATCTCGAAACGCACATCGGGGCGTTCACGGTGAAGCAGCGAAGCCGCCTCGAGGAACAAGGAGTAGTTCTTCTGTGGCTCGAGCCGTCCAATACTGCCGATTCGTGGACCGCCGCCCCCGCGACCAATCCCGAACCGCCGGGTATCGACGCCATTGTAGACCACGCGGACTAGGCTAGCAGGAAGGCCATAGTGCTCTTCTGCGAACTCGGCCATACGTTCGGAGTTACAAATGACCGCATCGGAGGCGCAAAAGGCTCGCCGCATGACCATACGCCGCACCAGGCTCGGTTCGGTCTTGCAGTTGCGTGCCGAGGTGACCAAACGGGTACTGCGCACAAGCCGCGTGGCAAGATAAGCGTAAGCGCTGGCGATGTACAGAAAAGCGTGGACGATGTCGATGCGGTCGGCGCGCAACACGGCGGCCAACCGGACAACACGGCCAGGATCGAGATTGCGTTTGGCCTCGAGCACGCGGACCGGGATACCAGCGGCTTCGAGCCGCGAGCCGTAGGGCTCGCGAGCGGCCGAAAGACAGTAGACGGTCACCTCGTGGCTGTCACCGAGCGAGCGGGCGAGTTCGTAAAGCTGCCCTTCGGCACCGCCGTAGGTCAGCTGCCCGATGACCAGACCCAGACGTTTTACAACGCGGCCCGACATCCGGCCCTCAGACGCGAATGATATTGGACCCGGCAACACCCTTGAATGCGTTGCGGGTATCTATGATCAAACGTGCCGTCTCGGCGATCCAGCCATAATCGAAGGCACTGTGGTCGGTGAGCAGTATGGTGGCGTCGGCCTCCTTGAGCGCATCCTCCGAAAGCTCGACCGCGGCCAGTTCTCGCTCACCGACACGCACTGTCGCAACCATGGGGTCGGTAAATCGTACGTCGGACCCCTTCTCGGCCAACAGTTCCATGACATCGAGTGCCGGCGACTCACGTACATCGTCTACGTCGCGCTTGTAGGCCACGCCCAGCGCCAGCACCGTGGAAGACTTGAGCGCTATCTCGCGTTCGTTTAGCGCGTCGGCGATACGTTCAACGATATAGGCCGGCTTCTGGGCGTTAATCTGGCTGGCCAGCTCTATTAAGCGGGCCTCGAACCCCTCGGCCCGCGCCTTCCAGGTCAGATACTGGGGATCGATCGGAATGCAATGTCCGCCCAAGCCCGGACCCGGGTAGAAGGGCATGAATCCGAAGGGCTTGGTCGCCGCCGCGTCGATGACCTCCCAGACATCGATATCGAGCTGGCCGCACATCATCGCCAACTCGTTGACCAGGGCGATATTGACGTTACGGAAGGTGTTCTCCAACAGCTTGACCAGTTCGGCCACACGCGGCGAACTGACCGGCACCACCCGATCGATGCAGCGTCCGTACAATGCCGAGGCCGCTTCATTGGCCCGCTCGGTCATCCCGCCAACGACCTTGGGTATGTTGCGGGTGGTGAACTCGACGTTGCCGGGGTCGGTGCGTTCCGGAGAAAACGCCACCTCGACGTCGCGCCCAGGTTCGAAGCCGGCCTCGCGCAAGGTCGGAACGACCAACTCCTCAGTGGTCCCCGGATAGGTCGTGCTCTCCAGTATGAGAAGCTGGCCGGCATGCATGTGCTCGGCAATCCGGCCCAACGCGTCAACCACGAAGGAGAGATCGGGCTCACGCGTTTTGCGCAGCGGGGTCGGCACGCAAACGTTTATCGTGTCCAGTTCCGCGACCACCGAAAAATCGGTGGTCGCGGCAAGGCACCCCGCATCCACCAGGGCGGCCACACGCTCGGAAGGAACGTCGAGCACATAGGAGCGGCCGGCATTGATCTGCTCGACCTTGCCCGCGTCGACGTCGATACCGGTGGTCACCAGCCCCGACTCGGCGAACTCAACGGCCAATGGAAGTCCGACGTAGCCAAGCCCGACGACCCCCGCACGGGCCTCGCCGCTAGCTATACGGGCGACCAGGTCGCCGCATTTGTCACTACCACCCATGATTCGAAACTAGCCCGAGGGGTCGCGCGGAAGTCCGAGAACCTCGCCAACGATATAGCGTGGCCGCCCTTTCACCTCCTCAAACACCCGCCCCATGTATTCTCCGATGATGCCGAGGGCCAGCAGTTGTATGCCGCCGAGGAAGAGAACTATGACGACGGTCGAGGTCCAACCTTCGATAATCTGGTCACCGGCCAGACGCACGACGATGATATAGGCCATGAAGACCAGGGCCGAGACCGAAACGAGCAATCCAATATTGCTCACCAGCCGCAAAGGAACGAAGGAATACGAGACCAACCCATCGAAGGCCAAACGCATCAAGCGGGCAAAATTGTATTTGGAGGTCCCGGCAAAACGCGCGCTGCGCTCGTACTCGTAGCCCGTCTGCCTAAAGCCCACCCAGGAACGGAGGCCCCGCACGAAACGGTTACGCTCCGGCATCGCGCGCAAGAGATCGACAATCTTGCGGTCCATGAGTGAAAAGTCCCCCGAGTCGAGCGGGATGTCGAGATATGAAATCTTCTTCATCAGCCAGTAGAAGCCCTTGTAGGCAGTGCGCTTGAATATGTTCTCCTTGCGCTCCTGGCGGACCGCATAAACGACCTCATAACCGTCACGCCAGCGCGCCAGAAGGTCGGGCAAGACCTCGGGAGGGTCCTGGAGATCGCCGTCCATGGCGATTACGGCACGCCCACGGGCATAATCGAGGCCGCAGGAGATCGCGACCTGATGGCCGAAGTTCCTCGAGAAGGCCACCGACTTGAAACGAGGGTCGCGCTGGTGAAGGCCGCGGATGATGTCGGCCGAACCGTCGGTCGAACCGTCGTTGACGAAGATGACCTCCCAGGTCTCACCGCTACCCTCGAGAACGGCGAGCAAACGCTCCGAGAGCGCAGCAAGCGACTCCTCTTCGTTGCAAATCGGAATCACCACCGAAACGGTAATCTCAGCATCTTCTCTGTTGTCGTGACCGTTCTCGTTCATCCGTTTGGCGTTCCCAGCCCCGTCGGGCCTCGGCCGAGTCTAGCAGCCCCAGCCTCCGCTGTCCCGGTGGAAGGCGCCGAGCCGCTTCGTCCCCCTGTGGCCCTCCCGTAAACAACCGACAAAGCCTCCAGCGCCCCGTCCCAGCCCAGAACCCTTTCATAGCGCATCCTGCCCGCCGCGCCGATACGACGGGCCGAGTCCGGGTCTTCCAAGAGCCTGGCCATAGCGCGGGCCATGGCCGGAGCATCGTCGTCGGCGACCAGCAGCGCGTCGGCCTCTCCGGCCAGCAGCTTGGCGCCACAGCCGGCCGCGACCACGGGGCGCCCCGTGGCCAAATAGTTCAGCAGCTTGATTGGAACGCCCGACCCCGCCCGGCGCGGCAGTACCAGCACGGAACATCCGCATGTGACCCGGTGCGCTTCGGCAAAACCACGGACCAGCCGCAACTCTACGCCTTCGGCCTCCTCGACCCGTACCGCGAAAGCAGCGTCCTGGTGATGACTGACGATGAGCAACCGCACGCCGGGACGTGCCTGGCGCAAAAGCGCGAAGGCATCGAGGAGGAGTTCGATGTTCTGATAAGCGTCGAGATTCCCACAGTAGCCGATCAGTCCGGCCTCGGGCGGCCCGTCCGCAAGGCCCGGGTCGTCGATAGCTGGCGGTATGACGCTCAGACGGCTGGCCTCGACCCCGGCCGCGGCCAGCCGGGCCGAACTCCAATCGCAGAGCGCAACGACATGGTCGGCACGCCGCGGTATCTGACGGTCAAGCGTCCGCCCGGCCATGGCGGCCAGACGCCGGGCGCGGCCACCGGAGAAGTAATGGGGAAGCTCGTCGGCCATGAGGTTGTGACTGTGGTAGACCACCGGCACTCCGGTCAGAGCGCGGGCGGCAAGCGCAACGACCGCGGCCTCGTAGTTGTGCGCATGCACAAGCTCGATACGGTGGCGCTTGGTCACGGCCCTCAAGCGGAAGAACAGCAACAGGTCGAGAAAGGGTTTGGCCAGGCTCGGCCCCGACCGCATCGAACCGTCGCCCGGCACACGGCCGGTACGATGATGTCTGATGCCCGGCCGTTCGAAGGCCGCGCCCTGGCCGTAGGTGAGCAAATGGACCTCGTGGCCGGCGGCCGCCAAGTGCTCGACCATCTCACGCACGAACACCTGCGAACCCTGCGGTGATGGAAAAGGACAAGCTGCGACCAAGACAATGCGCATCGCTAAGCTATATACCCGAGGTTGCGGAGCCTCTCGGCCACCGCAGCCTCTTCTCTATCACCGTATTGGGCCGGACCAGAGGCCGGAACCGGGGATACGGGTTCGTCGGGCGGCCGTGCGAGCAGGTCGGGGTCCAACATGTCGGCCAAGGGACGTCCGTCCATGCCGCGGGCGGTCCCGAGGCCGGCCAGGGCCAGGACGGTCGCACCGGCACCGGATAGTTCGGCCGCCGGATAAGAACCCGCACGCACCGGCGGGCCGCTTACGGCGAGCATCCCGGTCGCCCGATGAGAACCCGGCATGCTGGTGCCCCTGGCACCGGTCATCTCGTCGGGCCTCATACGCCGCACGGCAGCCCTCTCCCGGCCGCCCCGGCTCGGCAGACAGGCGTAGCTGGCCCCATCGGGCTCTCGCAGGGTAAGAAGCAGGTCGGGCATCAGCTCGACATAGGGTCCGTCGTAGATGCATTCGCGCGCATCAGCGGCCAGCACCACCGGCCCATCGTCGACGGGGTCGCGCATCGCCAGCAGGTCCTCGGTCAGTTCGGCGATAACCCGGTCACGCCCGGCAGCCGGAACCACGCCGCAAGGCTCACGCCCCGCGATGTTGAGCCGTATGGACGGGTGATAGGACAGTTCTTCGCTGTAGGCCCGCGTGCACCGCCAGTCGATGCACGTGAACCGGCGTGAGGCCTCCACCGCGCCCACCCCCGCACGCGCGCGGCCGAACAGTTTGGCCTGCAATCCCCCCGGCAGGCCGGCCAGCGCAGCGCGCCGCAGCATGCCGGCCCCGGCCGCACGCAATCGCGCCTGGGGGCCATCGTCGAAGCCCAGCCACCCGCGCCCGGCCAACCAACTGTTCCAGGCGATACCCCGGTCACCGGTCGGGCCGCTTCCATGGTCGGAAAGAAGCACGACCGTGGTATCGGGACCGGCGGCCTTGACAAGCCGTCCGAGCTCGCGGTCGAGCGCGCGATAGACTTCGAGCAGTCCGTCGGCAAGGCCTCCGGCAACATGACGGGGAGAACTCTTGTCGGCGAACTGCCAGAAATGGTGGGCGACGGTGTCGGACTCCATGAAATGGACGGCAAAGATATCGTAGCCGCCCTCTCCGATAAGGTCGGCCACGATACACCCGCGTACGGCGATGTCGCTCTTCATCGCGGCCAGCGCCTGGTCGTGCCAGCCCGGACCGATGCGCGACTGGGCGGGCCCCGAAACGGCCAAGTCCCCGTAACGGGCCCGTAGCTGTCCGGCCAGGCCGGGCGGGTGGCTCCACCCCGGGGCCTGGCTGGAGCCGAGGGGGGTGTCGAAACCGCAGACCTGAATACCGTTGAGTTCCTCGGCCGGATAGGTGGCCGGAAAGCCGTAGACACCGACACGGAGACCGGCGTCGCTGGCCAGCCGCCATATTGTGGGCAAGCTCCGGTAACTGGCGTTGACGAAGCGCAGCCCGTAGCCGTCGCTGGGAACGGTGAAATCGACTATTCCATGGCGCCCCGGACCGGCCGCGGTCATGAAGCTGGTCCAAGCGGGGAAGGTCGAGGCCGGCCGGGTCGAGTTGAGTTCGCGCCGGGCGCCCGAGCCGAGCAAGCGCCCGAGGCAGGGCAACTCGCCTCGGGCCAACCAGGGATCGACGAGGTCGAAACAGGCCCCGTCCCAGCCGACCACCAGAATCATGTCACTGTATGTAGCCCAGCGCCCGTAGCCGTTCGCGCGAAGCCTCGTCGATTTCGCCCTCTACGGCATCGACCGCAGCTGCACGCGCTGCCACGCGCAAGGCCTCCAGGTCGGCGCGCAGGGCGGCTACCCGGTCGGGCATGGCGCCGGCGAGGTTACGGGTCTCGCCGGGGTCTTTGGCCAAGTCGTACAGCTCGACCTCTTCGAGACCCCGCGGATTGTCCGCATTGGCCAGGACCAGCTTCCAACCGAGACTGCGCAGAGCTTCGAGAACGTTACCCTCATGGTCCTCCTCTGCGTAAACCGCCGTGGGAACAGGGGTCGACCCCAATAGGTCGCGTCCCTGCCAAGCCGTTCCGGGTTCGACCCCGGCTGCAGCGGCAAGCGTGGGGGCCACGTCCAGCAAACGGGCCAGTCCGATGGCCCGGCTTCCGGCCCGTTCGTTGGCGGCGAGCTTGAGGATGAGCGGGATGTGAATCTGTTCATCATAAAGGGTCGTGCCGTGCCACCAGCCCTCGTGCTCGTAGAACTCTTCGCCGTGGTCGGCCGTAAGCACGATGACGGTGCGGTCATAGACCCCCGCCCCTTTCAGCGCGGCAACCAGTCCACCGAGAAAGCCGTCAAGATATTCGACGTTCGAAATATAGAGACGTCTCAGTTCGGCCGCCTCGGAAGCAGCCGGATGCGGGGTGTTGACCCGCGCCACGCCGTAACCGTTGTACGGAATCTCCATGTAGGGGTCGTGGGCATCCATGTAGTGGATCAAAGAGAAGAAGGGTTCTCCGGCCTGCTCCTCGAGCCACGGGAGGGCCGCCGCGTTGACCACATCGGCATCCTGGTAGTAGTTGTTCACCTTCTTGGTGTTCGACAGGAACCGTTCGCGCACCAACCTCAGTCCGTTATAGAGCGCCAGCTTGGCCCCCGAATCCGTCGCGCCGAAGAAAAAGTCCGGCGCTAGGTAACTGTAGCGGCCGAATCCCTGTTCGAAGTTGAAGGAAGGTGCGACGTTGATGTTGGTGACAAATCCCGAGCTGCGATAGCCGGCATCGCTGAACACCTCGGCCACCGTGGTGACCTCGTCGGGCAGGAGGTCGGTCTTGTACATCACCTTGTGCGAGCCGGCGTACAGCGAGGTCAGGGTGGTGGCGATTGATGGGCGCGTCCACGAGGACTGGGCGAACGCGTTCTCGAAAACGATGCCATCGGCGGCCAGGCCGTCGATGTTGGGGGTCGCAACCTCCTTGGAACCGTAGGGCCCGATGTGGTCGGCACGAAGCGTGTCGGCAATGACGAGAACCACGTTGGGGCGGTCCCCGGCCGCCCCGGATAACGCTGTCGCACTACCTTGCTCGGGCGCCGAACCCAGAACGAGGGCCACCAGCAAAGCTATCGCGCCCATCAGGGCCAATGATGCCGCGGCCGATACCGGGCCGCCGTAACCCGCTTCGGCCCGGGCGGCTCCACGCCAGAGCAGGAACGCCAGGAGCGCGGCTCCGGCCACTATTCCCGCGTGGACGGCAAGCCCGGCCGGGCTAAAGACCGGCAAGTTCTCGGCAAAGACGTCGCGAACGACCCTGAAACGGACCACGAGCATGAGCAGGCCGGCGGCCGGAAGTGCGACCGAGGATGCAAAGGGCGCGGCCGGCCCGGCACGCCGGACTGTGGAGGCCACCGACAACAACAAGCCCCAAGCGGCCCCGCCTGCCGCACCGAAGAACCCGTAGCAGACCAGCGCGAAAGGGAAGACCCAGTACTCGTCCAGGGAGGCTCCGCCGGCGATTAAGGACGCCTCGCCGAGCCCGGCCCGCGCGCCACCGACGGCACCCCCAAGCAACCCCGTTAAGACATCCCGGAACACTCGCATGAAACTTAGGGGGTCCTCCCGTCGGTAAAGGTCAATGCATTGCCGTCATAATGCCCGGGCGGCCGGACACCGAGAAGCTCGAGTATAGTGGGCGCCAGATCGATTATCGATACGTCCTTGTCCTCCACCGGCCGGTTACTGAGGAAAACACCCTCGGTCACCGAAGTGTCGCTGGTGGCATGGTCTCCGCTCCATTTCTTCATGTTGTCCTCGAACAAGCCTTCGGGAACACCACCGAGCGGAGTGGCCGAGGAAACCCGGTAGCCGCTGGCCAGCCCGAGCTGCAGGTCTTGGGCCTCGGGCACGCGCGGCCCCACCCAAGTGTCGCCGGCAAGATAGACCTCTGACACGACCGGCTTATCGCCTACCGGATCACGGAGTTGGCGCAGTTTGCCGGCAATCTCCTCGGCCAAGCGTCTGGCTGGTGGGCCGGGAGCCACGATGCCCCTCCCCTCACGCCCGCGTACGTTCAGATAGATAGCGCCCACGCCGATCGCATAGGCTTGGGTCTTCGACCAGTCCACATCGAGCAGGAACTTGCGCTCGGTCGAATCGGCCCCGTTCTTGAGCCGCATATATCCCTCGCGAACAAGCCAGCTGTTGACGTTGAATCCACGCCGCCAGCTGTGGAACCCGTGATCGCTGAGGATGAAAAGCGTGTCATCCGGGCCCAGCCTGCCCATGAGCTTACCTATAATCTCGTCCATGCGCCGGTAGGTCTGGAGGATGGCGTCCCCGTGCTTTGCCGCCAGTTCGGCGTCGTAGCGAGGATGCCCCTCGTCGATAAGGCGGTACATCATATGCGAGGTGCGGTCGGTTTCGACGAACACCGACACGAACAGTTCGGCCGGACGGGCCTCGAGCTCGTGCAAGGTTATCTCCTCGGTCTTGCGCATCGTTGCGAAGACATCGGCCATGAAGGCGTCCTCATCGATGCGTTCCTCGTTGAGCCCCCAGGTCTCGTGGTTCCAACCCACGGTCTTGAAGTCGCCCAGCTCTGCGTGCAGGTCGGTCGCATAATCGTACGGTTCGGTGACGCGAATGGCCGGGTCGGCAGGGTCGTGGTTTATCGGCGACAGGTAGATGGCCAGGTCCGGGTCCACCGATACCAGGCGCATGCGAGCCAGACCGGCGATGCTCGACAAGGCCGTGACCTTGAAATCCATCCGCACCCAGTCGCTCCAATGGCCCACCTTGAGGGTCTCGCGGTGGCCATCAATCTCGACCTCTACCGTCTCGCGGTCGACGACCTTGACCTTCATGGGTACGGTCAGTCGCGCGAAATCCTCCGAGAGCGGGTCGGCCGGACCCTCAATGACGGTCTCAAACTCGGGGCTGCGGGGAACCGACACCACCTTACCCCCGAGGCTCGGGTCGGAGGCCTCGCGCGGTGTGAGCGCCGAACTGAAGTAATGAAAGGTGCCTTCGGTGCCGCGTAGGTCGGGTGCGCCGAGCCCGGCCTGATAGCGGCCACGCTCGGCCACCTCGAGCGGGAACAGACAGGGAACCCTGAGCACGGTAGTACGCAAGCCCTTGCCGTCGAGCAGCCCCCAGAAGGGCTGGCCGGTCATGGTGGTGGTGAAGGTCTCGCCCCGGGTACGGAACAGGCCCCAGAGATATTCGGCCTTGTGGCTTACCGAGCCGCTACGGTCGGGCAAGTAGGTCTTGGGGTCACGGTAAATGAAATCGAAGATACCATGCTGGCCGGGGTTGGTCCCGGTAGCGAACGAGGTCCACGCAGTGCACGAAGCCGGCGGGGTCGTGGTCGTCAGCCGCCGGAAGGTCCCGGTCTCCATGAGTCCGCGAATGTGCGGCAACTCATCGGCCCAGCGTAGGATAAAATCGGGGTCGACACCGTCGAAGCCCAGCACGACCACCCGGCTCGCCGGCGCTTCGGCCTCGGGCGCACTCGACGAACCGCTGCACGCCGTTAGAACGGCACACAGCACCAGAGCACCGGTCAGTACGGCGTTCCGCGCCAGCTCAGATATAACCGAGGTCTTCGAGGCGTTTTTGTATCTCGGCCTCTTCTTCGGCGTTGTAGTCGTCGGTGACATCCTCGCTGCTCTCCTCGCTCTCTCCACCGGTTTGTTCTTCCTTCTTCTCTTTGTCGTTCTCGCCGTTCTTTTCATCGCTCATATCGTTATCCTCCCGGCAAAATGGACTTCCCAATCATCTGTGACGGCACGTCGAGCCCCATAAGTTCCAACACCGTCGGGGCGATATCATAGATGGAGACCTCCCCGAGGTCGCCCGCCAGAGGCGCCGGTGAACCGTCGCTGGTTCCCAACATCACTACGCCCAGCCAATCGTGGTTGGCCTCGTCGGGGCCGGTGTCGTTCTCAAAGGTGTGCAAGGACCCCATGCCCACCGAACCGACCGAGCGCCAGGCCAGGTCGCCGAAATAGACGATGAGGTCGGGTGCCACGCCGTTGGTCTCGCGAAACAGTTCCTCGGGCCGGTAGGCCTTGGAACCTATACAGCGGCCGTCGGGGTCCTCTATGCCCTCGATACGGCCGACCAGTTCGTCCCTGACCTTTTCGTAATCCGCCGCTTCTATGACCCCCGACGGCTCTCTGCCTTTTACGTTCATGAACAGGCGACCATAGTACCCGCCGTCACCCCAGGCCTGGGTGCGGGTCCAGTCTATCTCGGCCCGCCCGATAGGTGTCGGCCGTTCGGGGGTGCTCTTGAGCGTCAGATATCCCTGCGAGATCAGCCATTCGTTGAAACATATCCCGCCGGCCATCGGCCTGGCCCCGTGGTCGGAAACGACCAGGACGAGCGTACCGGCCGGCATCATCTCAAGCATCCTGCCGACCTCGCCGTCAACATGTTTGTAGTACTCGAGGATGGCGTCCTCGAAGGGGTTGCCGGCCTCGTACTTGTGATGGTCCGGGTCCATGTAGCTCCAGAACCCATGGTGCATCCTGTCCACTCCCATCTCGACCATCATGAAAAAATCCCAGTCCCTGGTCTTGAGCATGTGTTTGGCCAGACCCAGATGGGTGTCGGTCTTATGGTAACAGCGCTTCAGCAGGGCGGCCTTGTCGGGCGTCCTGAAATCATCGACATCGAACACATACCCCCCGGTGACCCGCTCGACCTCTTCCTTGAGCTCCGGGGGATGCGTGTAACGGGCCTCGCTGTTGGGCGTAAGGAAACAGGTGACCATTTCACCCTCAAAGGGTGAAGGGGGATAGGTCTGAGGAACCCCGAGAACAATGCTCCTCTTGCCGGCCTGTCCGATCAGGTCCCAGAGCCGCGGCACCTTGACCAGACCCGAGGTCGCAAACTGGTAGCCGTCATAGGAATGGTCCTTGCGGTTCCTGAAGCCGTAAAAGCCGAGCTGCCCCGGGTCGCGGCTCGAGGTCATCGAGGTCCAGGCCGGCACGGTGATGGGCGGATGCGTGCTGCGCAATTGTCCGTAAGCGCCGTTGGCCATCAAACCCGTGAGGTTGGGGAGACTGTCACCCCACTTTTGCAGGAGAGCGGGGGCGGCTGAATCGAGCCCGAGGATGGCGACTTTGCTCATGGGATAAGGCCGGGCGTCCGGTTCAGTCTATGTACCCCAGCCCCTCGAGCTGTCGGCGGGTGGCCTCGTCAAACTCGGCGTCCTCGCCGTCACCGCCGCCCTTGTGCTCCACACGGGCCAGCCAGTCGTAGAGTATGCGTTCAAGCCGCTGGGCCTCGTCGCCATGTTCGGCCAACACATTGCGGCCTTCGCCCGGGTCACCGCCAAGGTCGTAAAGCTCATGGCGTCCGTCGGAGTGCCATATGAACTTCCAGCGGCCGTCGCTGACCGAACGCTTGCGGACGTCGACCAGGGTCGTGTCAAAGTCCGGAAAGCGCTGGCGGAAAGAACCCAGATTGGGCCGGTAACGTTCGGCGAACACGTAGTCGTGGCCGTCGCCAAGGACACCATCGGTGATGAGCGAGCGTCCTTCCACCTGGCCGGTGGCCGGAATAGTGGTGCCGGCCAAGGCGGCCAAGGTAGGCATTATATCGACGTTCTGGACCTGCGCCTCGCAGACCGCGCCTTGCGGCACCCCCGGGCCGGCCATCACCAGAGGCACGCGCAAAAGGGTCTCGTAGACGCAGAACTTGTGGCTCATCATGCCGTGGTCACCGAGGTTCTCGCCGTGGTCGGCGGTAATCACGAAAACGGTGTCTTCTAGCCGGCCCGTCCTATCAAGCTCCTCGGCCATTCGTTCGACGCGCCAGTCGGCATAACGGAGTTCGGCATCGTAGAGCGCCGTGAGCAGGCGGAAATCATCGTCGGTCATATCGACGGCACCGGCGATATAGGCGTTACAATCCTGATTGAGCCGGCTAATCCGCGCTGCCGTGTCGCCGGCCTCGGCGAACATCTCGCGGTATTTCTTTGGCGGATGAAAGTGCAGGTGTGTTTCATTGTAATGCACGAAGGCAAAAAAGGGCTGGTCTGCGGGCGTGCGCGCGACCCAGGAACCAAAGGCACGGTTGGTGTGGAAAGAACCTGAATCGCGGCGGCGAAGTAGAACGTCGATGGCCTTCTTGGCAATCATCACCGGGCGGGCGGCGGCGTGCGAGGGGCGGCCCGTGTAGAAGTGGTCGATGCCTCGGTCGAAACCGGTCTCGGGGCTCACCCAGGGATTGCAGCAGAAGGCCCCGGTCGCGTAACCGGCCCCCTTGAGAACTTCCGGCAAGGTCAGCAGGTCGGTGCGCAGGTAGCGATGTTCGTCTGTAGCCCCGTGGGCGGCCGAGTAGGTGCCCGTAAAGAGCGCCCCATGGGACGGCAGGGTCCACGGTGCCGCCGAGACCATGTTTGCGAACCGGGTTCCGCGCGCGGCTAGCGAGTCCAGGAACGGGCTGGTCTCCCGCTCGTAACCGTAGCAGGACAGGTGATCGGCCCTGGTGCAGTCGAGGATGAGAACGACGAAGTTCGGCTTCACCTGGCAGCGCCCTCCAGGAGCCCGTCGTAGAGCTCCTCCATCTGGCCAGCCATGCTGGCGGCCGAGTAGACGTCCACCACTCGCCGCCGGCCCGCCTCCCCCAAGCGCGCGGCCAGGGAGGCGTCTTGCAATATAGCAACGACGCTGTCGGCCATCGAGCGCGAATCCCCGCTTTCCACCAAAACTCCCGACACTCCGTCCTCGATAACCGTCGTATTGCCGCCAACGGCGGTTGCGACCGACGGTAGCTCCATGGCCATGGCCTCCAGCAACGCGTTCGACATCCCCTCGCTCTCGGAGGGCAAAATGAACACATCGAACGTGGAGAGAACCTTCGGCATATCCCTCCTTCTGCCAAGGAGGGTAATAGAGTCAATTATACCAAGACTGCTTGCCAGACGAGCGGCCTCGCCGTCCATACGCTCTTCACCCGCCACGGCCAGCCTCACCCGCGGGAACGTCTCGCGCACCTTGGCGACCGTCTCGAGCAACATGGCAAGCCCCTTCTTCGGTTTGAATGTCGTAACGGCGCCTATGACCGGACCCTCCCCGAGACCGGCCGCGTCCTTGGCCGGGCGGAAACGGTTGGTATCGACGCCGCTCGGTATCATCACCATGCGGCGCCGATCGACGCCCTCCACCGCCTCCGTAAAATCCAGGACCGCGGGCGAGTTGCCGAGAATACGGTCCGAAAGACGGTTGGAGACCCGGACAGCGAGGCGCTCCGAGACCCCGACCGGCTCGTGCAGTCCCCTCTTGCTGGTCACCACGGCCCCCGCCCCGGACAGCCGTGCCGCTATGGAAGCGTAGAAGTTGCCGCGCAGCAGGTAACTGTGGGCCACGGCCGGACCGATAGCGCGCATCGCCGACACCATGCGCGCCAGACCTCGGGTATCGCGAACGTCGCGCAGGGTGCCGCGCATGGCGAAACTGCGCACGGGAACATCGAGCTCGCGAGCAACGCCGACGAGATCACCGCCGTCGCGCAGACAGAACAGATGCGGCCGGTAGCGGCTACGGTCCAGAAAACGGAACAGCTGTAATAGATGGGTCTGCGTGCCGCCCGTGATCATCGAAGCGATGACGTAGACGATCTCGCGTGGCACCCCGGTCGAAGTCACCTGTGCTTGCGACCTTTCCTCTTTGTACTAGAGGTCGTTGCGCGTGACCCCGCCCCGCGCTGGAAGAACCGGCTCGTAGCCGCCAAGCTCACACCGTAGCCGGCCCCGGGCCCGAAAGGTCGTAACACCGTCCACGATTCGACGCAGGTGCCGTCGGCCTCGTAGGCAAGGATGCGGGTTTCGTCGCTCTGCCCTGAAGGGGCGACGAGTATCTCGTTCTTGCCGTCGGCGTCCACGTCGGCCACTGCGACCTCGACACCGGCGTCGTAATCGTCGTCGCCCTGACAGGAGCCGCCGCCGGAACAATCCGCATCCGCGGTGCAGCAGGCACCCTCCTTTGAACCACCGACGCAACTGGAGAAGGCCGTGAAATCGAGTTCCTGCACCCCATCCGTTTCCGAGTCGATGTCAAAGAGCTGGAACCCGTTACTTACGGTGTACTGATAGGCACGGACCCGCGCAGGCCCCGATACCGGCCCGGTGACCAACACCCAGTGTTTGGAATCGCCGCCGAGGTCCCCAAGAGCAACGTTCACGCCGCTG
>JAYGCK010000091.1:0-3188 GCA_046583395.1 Deltaproteobacteria bacterium | reverse complement strand
TCATGTGGCGGCGCATGGCGGCCGAACATCCCTCGTCGATAAGCGGCGGCGGCTTTCTTGCCAGCCACCCGGCCACTTCCGAGCGCGCGGTGGCATTGGAACGTACGGTGGAGGAGATTCGGCTCAAGCAGCGGCGCGGTGACGGGCTGGTTCCCGAAAGGTTGACCAGTGACTAGGCGCTAGCGTTCAGGTCTTCGACGAGGCCAGACGCAACACATCGAAATAACCCGGTGCCACCGATGCGTTCTCCAAGAGACCGGCGCGCCCGAGCATGCGGTGCATGGCCGGGAGCTTGTAGTGAGGCACGGCCACCAAGAGGTGGTGTTCGAGGTGATAGTTTACCCGGTTGGGCGCCAGGAACAGCCGTTCCCACCACGAGGCAACGGTGGTTCGGGTGTTGGTCATGTGGTCGGCCCGGTCGCGGGGCATCGAGTGTTCGGCGATGGCGCGAATGCGCATGACCAGGCTATAGGTGGTTATCCATGCACCGGCCCACAACAGGTAAAGTGTCGGATGTCCCAGGGCCGCAAGTATCAGGAACAGTACCGAGTTGGTCACCAGCATGCCGACCAGCGCGCTGGCTCCGTCGCCTTGGCGGCGGCTCATCTCGCTCATCGATAGCCGGCCGCCCTGCTTGCCCGCGTCACCGAGGTCGCGACGTAGCGTGACCTTGGCCCGCTTCCATCCGGTCTGTCCCGAAAGGTCACGCCAGACCTTGCGGCGCATGCTCGCGCGGGTGATGGGGAAGGGCGAGGCCAGCGCGATATCGGGGTCGTCCTCGGTCCAGTTCTTGGCGTGGTGCTGGAGATGGTAGGCCCGGTAGGGACGCAGGTCGGCCCAGGCCGGGTAGGCGCATAACCAGTTGGCGACCCAGTCGTTGGTCCCTTTGTCGCTGAGCAGCGACCAGTGGGCGGCCTCGTGCATGAGTACCGTCAGTCCGAGCTGGCGTGCTCCGATGATGAAGAGTGAAACGATAATGGTCAGCGGGTTGGGCCGTACCGCGACCAGCGCCATTGCCGCGGCGACCAAGCCCCAGTTAATGAACAGTGAGAGCCACGAGCGCCAGTCCTGCATCTGAAGGACCTCGTCCAGTTCTTCCTGTGCGACCGCCTCCAGCCAAGCCTTGTCGGGTGTCCACTCTTCCGTCGTTGCCATTGTTGACGTAACATCATGCTCCCTTTGCCTGAGTGGAGGCAAGTGTGTCCAAACCGGCCGTATACGTCCTTTCCTTCTTCGTCCTCCTTCTGTTCGCGCTTGGCGTGATGGGGCTTGGCCAGGGCCGCCGCACGGGCTTGGCCGCCGCCCGTTATCCGGCCGAGGGACGTTTCGTCGAGGTCGACGGCGTAAGCTTGCACTACGAAGAGGCCGGGCGCGGCAAACCGGTGCTTCTCATCCATGGCTCTCCCGGTCTTACGCGGGACTTCAAGGTCGTGCCGCCGCCCGATCCCGAAGATGGCGAGCAAAGATTGAGCCTCTACCAGGACCTCTCGCGTGACCACCGTGTCATCGCCATCGACCGGCCCGGGCATGGCTGGAGCGGACTCGACGGCGGCAAGGGCACGGGACTCCTGCGCCAGGCCGAGCTTGTGGCCGGGTTCCTAGAAAAGATTGGAGCGGCGCCGGCCACCGTGGTCGGCCACAGCTACGGCGGTTCGCTTACGCTGGCCATGGCGGTCGAGCAGCCCCGGTCGATCGAGGCGGCGGTTATCGTGGGCGCACCGGCCTACAGCGACGCCTTTACTCCCGAGCCGGTCGAGACGGTGGGCGCGCGCCGGGTTATCGGGCCGGTGTTCAATTGGACGCTCGGCGGTGCGATGGCCGGTCGGGTGATTCACGACGAGCTTACCGAGGCCTTCGCGCCCCATCCCATCCCCGAAGGTTATGAGGAGATGTTCGCCATCTTTGTGGCCCGTCCCCTAAATCTCTACCAGCGGGCCTACGAGCTCGACCGTTTGCCGGCCGAGCTGGACCGCATATCGCGCCATTATTCGGCGCTCGACCTACCGCTGACAATCGTCCTCGGTTCGGTGGATTCCGAAGGTGTCCGCAAGAGCGCTATCCGGTTGTCGGATTCCTTTTTCGGTCTTTTGCGGGTTCGCAATATCCGTGACCTCGGTCACGAGGTCCCACATATCGAGCCCGAGATACTCGCCTATGAGATAAGGAGCGTGACCAAGGGCGCGCGCGCCGCTGTCGCCGAGGGCGGCTAAGTTCCGGCCTGGCCGGTGAGTTCCTTGGCCTTGGCGGTCACCCCTTTGTAGTCCATCTTGCCCGAAGGCGAGCGGCCCAGGCTGGTGACCGTGAAGATGCGCTTTGGAACCTTGTAACCGGCAAGGGTCCCGCGCACGTGGTCGCGCAGCGCGGTCTCGTTCGGGTCGTTGCCGCCGGCCGGGGTGACTAAGGCGGTGACCGCTTGCCCCCACTTCTCGTCGGGCAGTCCGACCACGGCCGCATCTTCGACTGCATCGTGGCGCTTGAGTATCTCTTCGATCTCCTCAGGGAAGACCTTCTCACCACCGGTATTGATGCATCCCGAGCCCCGCCCCAGCAGTATCAGGGTCCCGTCGGTCTCGACCTGGGCATAGTCGCCCGGGATCGAGTAGCGCACTCCGCCTATGGTCGGGAAGGTGCGGGCGGTCTTTTCGGGGTCCTTGTAATAACCGACCGGTATTGCGCCCGCGCGTGCGATGCGGCCGCGCTCCTGGCTGCCCGGTTCGACCTCGCGGTCGTCGTCGGTGAACACCTTGACCCGGTCGCCGATCTTGAAGGTGCCCACGTTGTAGGTCTCGTTGGCCGTGGTGATGGAGTTGCCGAAACCGGTGGCTTCCGAAGAACCCAAGGAGTCGACAAGCACCATGTCGGGGTGGTGGTCAAGCAACGCCTTCTTGGTCTCGGGCGACCACATGACCCCCGACGAGACTATGAGGAAGAGACTTGTCAGATCGTAACTCTGCTCGCCGAGCGCCTCGACCATGGGCCGAGCGAACACGTCGCCGACTATCGCTATCGAATTGACCTTCTTTTCGGCCACGGCACGCCACAGCGCGTGCGCATCCAGCGTGTGGGAACCGACGGTGACGATGCTGCCGCCTATCATCAGGGCGTTGAGCGCGGTGAGCAGCCCGGTGCCGTGCATCAAGGGACAGGCCGGCATATGGCGGAGCAACTGTTGGCCCTTTGCCGCGTTG
>JAYGCK010000046.1:0-7945 GCA_046583395.1 Deltaproteobacteria bacterium | reverse complement strand
GCCCCTGCTCGGATGAAGAGGTTAAGTGCATGGGTGGTCCGAACCAGGGCCAATTGTGCGGCGGCGATGACCTCAACTGTCCGCTCTCGGAGTGTGACGCCTGCAATCTCCGCGGCGGAGTCACCACGGAGGACGAGATGTTCATCGCTACGGGGTCATACTACATCCCATAACGACTGACCTACCACGCGGTAGAAAAGCCGTGATTGGGAACGTCGAGCGCGCTGCGGTCACCCGAACTGATGGTCTCACATAACGCAAAGACCTCGGGCAGGATGAAATTACAGAAGAACTTCGCCGACATCACCTTGCCGGCGTAGAAATCGAACTCCTCTTGGCTCTGGTCATCGTCCTGGGTACGGGCCTCCTCGGCGATAAGGGCCCCTTCGAGCAAGAGATGGGCAATGGTCACATGCGCCATGGCCGTCAGGAAGGGGCTGGCGCACAGCGTGAACTGGTCGAGCTTGCCCGCCATCATGTATTCGACGATGGCCGTGCCGGTCGCCTGTAGGGCCTCCGAGGCACGACGCAGCACCTTTACCTCGGCCCCCACGGCCGGGTCGTGCTCGTTGTCCTCGACGAACTTGGTCAGGTCGCCCGAGTAGTCGGCCAGGTCCTGGCCCTGGCGGCCGCGCAGTTTGCGCACGACCAGGTCGAGGGCCTGGATGTGGTTGGTACCCTCGTAGATCGAGAATATCTTGCAGTCGCGCAGGTACTGCTCGACCGGATTGTCCTTCACATAGCCCGCGCCGCCATAGACCTGCACGGCCAGCTCGCAGACCTTGAAGGCCTGGTCGGTGCAGTAGGATTTCACGATGGGGGTAAGAAGGTCGACCTGGCCCTGGTGGTAGGCGGCCACGTCCGGCTCCTTGCCAGCCAGGGCTGCGGCCCAATCGATGTGAAGGGCCATCTTGGCGATCAATGTACGCATCCCCTCGACCTTCGACTTCATCTCCATGAGCATGCGGCGGACATCGGAGTGCTCGATGATGGGCACGCGCGGCGCATCGGGGTCCTTGAACGACTTGACGGAGGAACCCTGCAGGCGCTCGCGCGCATAGGCCAGAGCGTTCAGATAGGCCGTGGCGGCCACACCGAGACCCTGCACACCGACACCCAGGCGGGCGCCGTTCATCATCGTGAACATCTGCTTCATACCGACGTTCTCGTCGCTACCGACCAGAAATCCTTCGCAGCCGCCGTTCTCGCCGAGCGAGAGCACCGCGGTGGTCGAAGCGTTGATGCCGAGCTTGTGCTCGACGGAGGCGGTGACAACGTCGTTGGACTCGCCCACACTACCGTCGTCGCCCACCCGGTACTTGGGAACTATAAACAGCGAGATGCCCTTGGTCCCCGGGGGCGCGCCCTCAACACGGGCCAGCACCATGTGGACGATGTTCTCGCTCATGTCCTGGTCGCCGCCGGAGATCCAGCACTTGGTACCGGTGATTTTGTAGCGATTGCCTTCTATGTGCGTGGCCTTGGTAGTGATCATGCCGACATCCGAACCCGCCTGCGGCTCGGAAAGGCACATGGTCCCCCCAAAGCGGCCGTTGGTCATGGGCTCGGAGAAACGCTTCTTGTCCTGCTCGAGTCCAAATTCGTTTATCAGCTCGACCGCACCGCGGGTGAGGTCCGAGTACATGTTAAAGGCAATGTTGGCCGAGCACTGCATCCCGCCGATCATAACGAAGGCGACAAAGGGCCCCTGGAAACCGCCGTGCTCCATTTCGGCACCGAAGTTGGGCAGGCCGAGCTCGTAGAGGGTGTCCCAGGCTTCCTTGAAACCTTCGGGAGTCTTTACCTGGCCGTCCTCGAAGCGACAGCCCGCGCGGTCGCCGGCCGAGTTGAGCGGCCCGACGACCTCGTTACAAAAGCGCATGCACTGGGCAAAGACCTGCTCAAGGTCCTCGCGGCCTATGTGCGAGAAGCGCTCGGTTTCGAGCAGTTCTTGGACCTTCATCTGCTCGTAGAGCGTGAACTCCATCGAGCGAAGGTCGGTCTTGAAGAAATTAACGGCCTCGGACATCGCGCTTACCCCCAGCTTTAGGTGCCGCCTGCCATAGGGCAGGCGCTAAATCTTCTATCAGGCACTGTTACGCCGCAAATTGGTTGACGCGTTACGTCAGCACGGTCAGGTCCGCGGCAGACGCTGGCGCATCAGGTCACGGGTAATGTTCTTGTGGTGGCTCTCGAGCGTCCCACCGCCTATCTCGTTGAGCTTGGCATCGCGCCAGAACCGTTCGACCAGGTATTCCGAGCTGTAGCCGTATCCGCCCATCACCTGAATGGCACGGTCGGCCACTCGCTTGGCCACGGGCGCGGTAAACAGCTTGGCCGCATCCGTGCCGAGACGGTTACGGCTTCCGGGCCCGACCTGTGCCGCCTCGCCGTAAACGAGCCGGCGCGCGGCCTCGGTCTCGGCAAAGCTGGTGGCGATGTGTTCCTGTATCTGCCCGAACTCGGCGATGGGACGTCCAAAGGCCTCGCGCTGGCCAGCATATGCGACCATCTCGGACAGACAGCGGTCGGCGATGCCCAGGCTCATCGCCGCAAGGCAAAGACGCTCCAGCTCTAGATTGCGCATCATGTGCTTGACCCCTTGCCCTTCCTGACCGAGCAGATTGTCCACCGGGACCTCACAGTCCTCAAAGACAAGCTCGCACATGGTAGAGGCCCGCATGCCGAGCTTTTTGATGGGTTGCCCCGACGAAAAACCGGTAAACCCACGTTCGACGACTAGCGCACTTATGCGGTCGTCAATCTTGGCGTAGACGAGCACCACATCAGCCTCGTGTCCGTTGGTGATGAACATCTTGCGGCCGTTTAGCACGTAGACGTCGCCGCGGCGCTCGGCCGAACTTTCCATGGCCAACACGTCGGTCCCGCCACCGGGCTCGGTCATCGCCATGGCCCCCACCCAGCTGCCGTCGAGAACACGGGGCAGTATGCGGCCGCGCTGTTCGTCCGAGGAGGCGTTGTAGAAATTGTTCACGAACAGAACGAAGTGGGCCAAATAGGCCAGCGTGAACCCGGGGTCGGAGCGGGCCATCTCGTGGTGGGCGATGACGGCGGCGGTGGCATCCATGCCGGCCCCGCCATCGGCCTCGGGCACGGTGAGCCCGAGAAGGCCCAGTTCGGCGCAGCGGACCAACAAAGAGCGGTTTAGTTCGGCGCGTTCGTCGAAATCGCTGGCCTGTGGCTCTATCTCGCTTTCGGTCAGGCGACGTACGGTCTGCCGGAGCATCCCGTGCTCCGCGGTCGGGTCAAAGGGGGAAGTCACGTCAGGCCGCGTAACTGATCTTGGTGCCGGGAGCCACCGATTCGGTAAGCCAAACGTTGCCGCCTATGACCGAACCGCGTCCGATGACGGTCTGGCCGCCGAGTATGGTCGCGCCCGAGTAGACGGTGACGTCGTCCTCCAGGGTAGGGTGACGCTTCTCGTTACGTATCTCGTCGACGTCCTCGGCCGGGATAGAGACCGCCCCGAGGGTCACGCCCTGGTAGAGCTTGACGTTGTCACCGATAATCGAGGTCTCGCCGATGACCACCCCGGTACCATGGTCGATGAAGAAGTTACGGCCTATCTGCGCGCCCGGGTGTATGTCGATGCCGGTGATGTTGTGAGCGTGCTCGCTCATGATGCGCGGGATGAGCGGCGCCTCGAGCGTGTGGAACTCGTGGGCAAGCCGGTAGACGGTTATCGCCTCGATGACCGGGTAGCTGAAGATGACCTCCTCGATGCTCTTGGCCGCGGGGTCGCCACGGTAGGCCGCGCTCACATCGCCGTGAAGCATATCGCGGATGGCCGGCAGCCGTGCGAAGGCCGCGAGCACGGCCCCCTCGCTCCACTCGAGGTCCTCGGCCTGCGGACGGCCGCCACCGGCGCGCCGGTAAACGACGGCCCGGGCAAGCTGCTCGGCAAGGATGGTCGAGGCCTCGTGCAGGTGTTCGCCTATGTAGTGGCGAAGCTTGTCGCCGGTCAGCCCCCGGCTCGAGTAAAACCCCATGTAGCAGACGTGCTGGAGGTGGCCGAGGGCCTCAACGACCTTGCGCGAGCTTGGAAGAGCGGCACTTTCGAGACTATCGATGGGGCGGCCTGCCCCATAGCTTGCCGCCACCTCCTCGATGACCCCTTCGAGCGTCTTATCCGGTGTCGTCATCGGACCGTGGGGGGTCTCACTCCCCGACCACAGTATAAAGGATGCGTGACTCGCTGACCTCGTCTACCTGGAGGTCGATGCCGGCGACCTCGACCTGCCGTTGGTCGGTCTTGAAGGCAAGGTCACGCATGTGGATGGGCTGGTCGGGGTTCTCGGCCCGGTATTCCTTGTAAATTAGGTGGTAGTGGGTCCCCGTGCTGTCACGCGACAGGCCGTTGTAGGCGATCTCGAAATGCATCTGGCCGCCGGAACCGCCCGACACCGTCGATTCGTTCTCCATGCGGAACATCGGCAGCCCCGACTCCAAGCTCACCTGCGGCCGGATAAGCTCGATAGCCGTCTCATCCGCGCCGCGTCCGGGGGCATCGGTGTCGAGCCAGCCGAGATATAGGCCACGGCGAAGGTATCCGCTGCCATCCACTAGAAGGTATGCCGTACCGCCGGGCGCGGGCAACTCGGCAGCATAGAAGGCCGACGCGCCATCGTTGACCATGCCGGCAAGTCTGAAGCTCTGGCCGCGACGGCCGCGGACCTCGCTAAAGGGCGGTTCCTGGCAGGCCAGCTTGTCGTCGCTGGCGGCGCCAACGGGGGCGGTCTCCGGGTCAAAGGGCGCATCGGGTTCGGCCGGACTGCAACGCTTGGAGAACATGCTGGCAAGAACGCGATTGCGACAAACCAAACTGTCGCTACGATCGTCGGGCTTGGGCTCCTTGCCGCCGGCCGGGGCGACACCCTTCATCGAGTCAGGCACACGGCGGCAGGGCTGGCGAAAGTCTCGCAGGGCAACGGCGGCAACGGCGTACTGGCTCGAGGTGACCCGGCGGACGGTGAACATCGTCTCGCTGCGTTTTGCCCATGCACGTTCGCCCACCCGGTAGCTCGTGGTCGTCGCGGTCCCGGTGGTGCTGGCGATGGCACCGAGCGTGGCCTTTACGGCGTCGTCGGCAAGCTCTCCCCGTTTGGGTTGGTGGGGCCGGGCCTTGTTGACCATCGGCGTGGCCCGAAACCAGGGAATCCCGCCCCCGCCTATACTGGGACGGGCGACGCAGGACGTCATAAGGAGGCCGGCCAGACACAGGGCCGAGTATTGTAGAAAGCGTTTCATCCCGACCATATCAGCCCGCCCGGCGAGCCTGGTCAAGGGCCTGGACCCGGTATAGGTGGAGCGGCGCAGCAAAGCCCAGGAGGTACGCCATGTCAGTCGCTTTGGACCACACAAGTAAACTGGAGTCAGGACGTCTCTTAATAGACGGAAACTGGACCGAGGCCCTTTCGGGCAAGACCTTCCAAACGGTCGACCCGGCCACCGAAAAGGTCCTGGCAGAGGTGGCCGAGGCCGACAGCGGCGATGTGGACCTGGCCGTCGCTGCGGCACGAACGGCACTGGAGGACGGTTCCTGGGGAACCATGGACGCGCGCGACCGCGGACGGGCGCTGCTGCGTTTGGCGGCTCTTATCGACGAACACCGCCAGGAGCTGGCGCGCCTGGAGACCCTCGATAACGGCAAACCGGTTAGTGAAACGACCAATGTGGACGTCCCCCAGACCATAGAAACCTTCGAGTACTACGCCGGCTGGGCCGACAAAATACACGGCGAGACCATCCCCGTAAGCGGCCCCTTCTTTAACTACACCCGCCGCGAACCGGTCGGCGTGGTCGGCCAGATAATCCCTTGGAACTTTCCTCTGCTCATGGCCGCCTGGAAGCTCGCCCCGGCACTGGCCTGCGGGAACACGGTAATCTTAAAGCCCGCCGAACAGACCCCGCTCACGGCCCTTCGCCTGGGCGAGCTGATACTGGAGGCTGGCATACCCGACGGTGTGGTCAACATCCTGCCGGGTTACGGACCGACGGCGGGCGCGGCCATCGCGGCCCATCCCGGCATAGACAAGGTCGCCTTTACGGGCTCGACCGAGGTCGGCCGCCTCATACAGACCGCGGCGGCGGGAAACCTGAAACGAGTCTCGCTCGAGCTCGGCGGCAAGTCGCCCAATATCGTCTTTGCCGATGCCGACCTGGAAGTGGCGGCCCAAACGGCAATGGCCAGCATTTTCTTTAACCAGGGCGAGGTCTGTTGTGCCGGTTCGCGCTTGTTCCTCGACGAGACCATCCACGACGAGTTCATAGAAACGTTCAAGGGGCATACCGAGACCATCAAGGTCGGCGACCCGCTCGACGAGGACACGCAAATGGGCGCGCAGGTCAGCGAGGAGCAGTTCACCAAGGTGCTCGGTTACATAGAAGGTGGCCGCGAAGCCGGCGCGCGCGTGGTGACCGGCGGCAAACGTGCCACAGAGCGCGGTTACTTCGTCGAGCCGACCATCTTTGATGGGGTGACCGGCGACATGGCCATCGCGCGCGAGGAAATCTTCGGTCCGGTAGTCTCGGCGCTGAGCTTTAAGGACATCGACGAGGTGGTCCGTGCCGCTAACGACACCGACTACGGCCTGGCCGCCGGCATATGGACCAGCGATGTGACCAAGGCCCACCAGGTCGCGGCCCGGCTAAAGGCCGGCACGGTCTGGATCAACACCTACAACTCCTTCGATGCGGCCTCGCCATTTGGCGGCTACAAGCAAAGCGGTTTCGGAAGGGAGCTGGGCCGCCACGCCCTCGACCTCTACACCCAGACCAAGAGTGTATGGATTGGCCTGTAGGCCAATCCATAAGACGGCAGGGGCTCTAGCCCTGGCGGCCTTGCCGCACCACGAAGTCCACCGATGAAGATAGGCCTGACAATACCCACGATGGTGGCCGGTTGCGGACGTGAGGCCACCTCGGCCTGGGCGCGCGGGGCCGACCAGGGCCCCTACTCGATGCTGGCCGTCGGCGAACGCACCACCTACAACAACATCGAACAGATCACCACGCTCGCAGCCTGCGCGGCCTTGACCGAACGGGTCGAGTTGCTGCCCAACGCGGTGGTCCTGCCCATGCACAACGAGGTGATGGTGGCCAAGCAGTTGGCGACCATTGATGTGCTCTCGGGGGGACGCCTGGCAGTGGCCCTGGCCGTAGGTGGCCGCGAGGAGGACTTCCGGGCCGTGGGTGCGCAGATGGAAGGCAGGCGGCGGCGCCTCGAAAAACAGCTCGAGCTGATGCGCGCGCTGTGGGACGGCCAAGCGCCCTTCGAGGGCGCGCACCCGATAGGCCCCAAACCGCTGCGAGCCGGTGGACCCCCCATTCTGATTGCCGCGATGAACCCCGGCATGACACGGGCCGCGGCACGTTTTGCCGACGGCATCAGCGGTTGGTCCTTTGCTCCCGACCCGTCAGAGGTCGAAAGGTCGATGCAGGGATTCGAGGCCGCATGGCAGGCCGAGGGCCGTTCGGGGCGGCCACGTTTGGTCACCGGCTTTTGGTATGCGTTGGGCCCCGATGCCGAAGAGCAACTGTTCGACTATGCCAAGCGTTACCTCGGCGTGTTCGGAGCCAAAGCGGCCGCCGCCATGGCCGGCGCCTGTACGGCCACCGGCACCGAGCGCGTGCGACAGGCCATTATCGACTGCGCCGCGGCCGGTGCCGACGAGATCATTCTGGTCCCGACCTCGGACAGCGCCGACGAGTTGGCCCGCACGACCGAACTGGTCGCCTCTGTGGAGCATACGCGGCCTGACGGCCGCTAGTCCTTTTCGAGAAGGCCGGCCTTGACGAGCGGGTCCTCGAACTCGTCGAGCTTGTCCCAGTTGTCGCGGATGAGCCGGCGGCGGCGAAACTCGGCCACCACCTCTATCCGTATCCCGTCGGGGTCCTCGAAGAAGACCGCATAGTAGTCGGGGTC
>JAYGCK010000016.1:0-5100 GCA_046583395.1 Deltaproteobacteria bacterium | reverse complement strand
AGCAACCGAAGATGGTGTCGAAGTCCTTCTCGATAAAGCCGTCGATCACGCGCAGCCCAAGCATGACGAATTCGCTCATTGCCTGTTCGCGCTCCAGGCGCTCCGACTCGGCGACCCAGGCACCGTTACGCGCCGACATATAGTCCTCGGGTCCGCGCAGGTTCGAGTAACGGAAGCCCGGTGTTCCGCCGCCGATCGTGCCGGGGCGCTCGCGGCCGAAACCGTGTGCGCCGGCACCGAGCCCGAGATAGTCCCGCCAGGTCCAGTAGGCCATGTTGTGGACCGAGGGGTGACCCGGACGCGCGAAGTTGGATATCTCGTAGTGCCGGTAACCGGCCCCGGCCAGCCGGTCGATTGCTAGCTCGTACATCTCGGCCTCGATGTCCTCTTCGGTCCTTGTGAGCTGCCCTTTGGTCATTGCAACGGTCATCGGGGTGCCGGTTTCGTAGGTCAGGTTGTAGGTCGAGACGTGGTCGGGCCCGAGTTCGATTAAGGCTTCCAGGTCACCTTCCCAGTCGCCCACGGTCTGTCCGGGCACCGCAAAGATAAGGTCGCCGGATATCGAATCGAAGCCCGCGCTTCTGGCGGCTTCGATGGCCCGTGCCGAATCTTCGGCCGTGTGCAGCCGTCCGAGAGTGCCCAGTTCCTTTTTCGAGAAGGACTGGCAACCGATGCTCAGCCGGTTGACCCCGACCGCGCGCAGTTCCTTGAGCCGTTGGAGACCACCGCCCTCGAGAGTGCCGGGATTGGCCTCCAGCGTTATCTCGGGGTCGTCGGCGAACCCGAACAACGCCGCGAGCTGTCCCATCATGTCGGCTATGGTGGCCGGTTGGAACAGTGACGGCGTGCCGCCACCGAAGAACACCGTCGAGACCGCACGGCCCGCCCAAGCGGGGCTTGCCGCCGCGGCTTTTATCTCCCGCCCGATAGCCTCGGCGTAACGGCGCTCGGGAAAATCGCGAATAGCGTAGGTGTTAAAGTCGCAGTAAGGGCACTTGTGCAGGCAGTAGGGTAGGTGGATGTAGACCGAGAGGCTCACGCCTTCTCAGTGGTACTTGCGCACCACGCCTACGACCACCCCGCGAATCTGCAGCTCACGGTCCTGCACGATAATCGGTTCGTAGGCCGGGTTGGCCGGTTCCAGGCGCACGGCACCGCCGGGCTCACGGTGGAAGCGTTTCACGGTCGCATTGCCGTCTATGCTGGCAACGACCATCTGCCCGTTGTCCGGCTGCGGGCGTTCCTCGACTATCACATAGTCGCCGTCGAGAATGCCCTCGTCTATCATCGAGTCTCCTTTGACCAGCAGGGCGTATGTCTCACGCCGGCGCACGAGGCTTTCGGGTACCTCGATGGTGTCGCTTCCCTCTATGGCCTCGATGGGACTGCCGGCGGCAACGCATCCGAGCAGCGCCAGCTCGACCGCGCGTGGACGTTTCCTGCGCTCTACCAGCTCGATGGCGCGGCTGTGGTTCCAGCGCCGCCGTATGTAGCCCTTGGCCTCGAGATTGGCCACGTGTTTGTGGACCGTGGCCATGGAGCGAAGACCGAAACGGCGGCCAATCTCCTCCAGGGTGGGCGCATAACCCGCATCGGCTATGCTCTCCTCTATATGGTCCAGTATCTCCCGTTGCCTCTTGGTCAGCGTCATCATTGCCGTTTCCCCCTGTTCCGGTCAGCACACGAACCACTACAAATTAGGCGAAAGAAGGGCGAAAATCAATATCGAGCGCTGGATTTAGGCTCTTCGGGGGCACATCCGCGGACGGCCTGTCGGGACTCTGGCTTGTCGGAAGCAAGCCGGCCGGTCTAGAATCGGTTGGATAGGTGTCCGTTAGCGGTCTGCTTGGCCAGCCGCCGGCTACCCGTCCCGGGGCGCTAGATGTTGACCAAACGGCTGCTCATACTGCCGGCCTTCGCGCTTGCATGCCTGTGTGTGCTCGCCGCCGGGGTACGCCCGGCGTCCGCACTGTGCGGCGACCCGACCGGCGACGGCAGCATCAAGACCACCGACGCTCTGACCGTCCTAAAGGAAGCGGTCAGTATTGATACCGAGTGCACGCTCTGCCTCTGCGACGTCGACAACAGCGGTGCTGTAAAGGTGACCGATGCTTTGCTCACCCTCAAGGAGGCCGTCAACATCGATGTCACGCTGATCTGCCCGGCCTGTGAAGGCAGCACACTGACCTGCGATTCCGGTTATGAGGCCAATTCTGCGGGCACGGCCTGCGTGGACATTGACGAATGTGCGGCCGGGACCGACGACTGCACGGGCGATTCGACCTGCGCCAATACCGCGGGTTCCTACGCCTGCGGCATCGAGTGTACCCAGGCCGCCTTCGAGACCGCGCTTGCCGGCTGTGGCGGGACCGCCAAGACAATCGTGTTCGGTTGTAGCGACCAGACCATCACCATCAGCAGTACCGGAGACTGGTCGGCCCGTAAGACCGACTGCGATGGCCTGACCATCGACGGGAACGGTCAGAACATAGTCTTCGAACTTGACCCGCCCTGTTTCGGGGACAGCAGCGACCTGGCCGACTCCGACGTTTGCCCGAGCGATGGTGGTGACGGTTTCATGCGGCTACTGGGCGATGGCAGCACGGTGCGCGACCTAACCCTCCGTTATTTCCAGGAAGGGATAACGACCAAGGGCAGCAGCAACACCGTCGAGTCGGTCACCTTCGAGCGCCACTGCGGAGAGTCCTTAATCAACGATGGCACCGGTTCGGCCAACCTCTTCAAGGATGTGACCATCAACAACGGTTGCGGCACTTGCGCCCGCCTCTATGGCGACCAAGACCAGGTGGCCGTCAGCAATCCGGCAGACGATGCCTACTATAACACCGTCATCGACGGCGCGGTCTTTGATGGCTGCGACCGGCCGGTCACGGCGCAGAACGGCGGCCGCTATCTGATTCGTGACTCCGAGATGAAGGTCAGCGACAGTTTGAGCGACTTTAGCTGCCGGGGGCCGCTGTTTACGACGCTGTCGAGTTCCGACACCACGGTCGTCTACATGAACGACACCACCGTGAGCGATTGCAACCAGGGGGTCAAAGTAACCGGTTCGGGAACGACCGAGGTGGTATTTACGGGCAACGCCATAAGTGACTGTGCGCGCCGTGGCATACTCGTAAAGGGTTCGGCCAAGTTGAGTATGCGCCAGAGTTCGGTCCGTAGTAACGGCGTCTCGGGTACCAGCGGTTCCGACGGTGGCACCGGTGGCGTGATAGTGGCCAGCACAGCCTCGGTCGACCTCGGTGGGGGGTCGCTTACGATTGACGGACAGACCGTGGCCAGTCCCGGCGGCAACACCATTTGCGGCAATATTGGAAGCGACGGCGCGGCCAACGATGTCGAGAACGGGCTCGACGACAGTTCTGCTTCCATCCCCGCTGAGAACAACTACTGGTGCGGTCAGGACGTTTCGGCCTCGACCAGCGGGACCGTCGACGCTGACCCGGAACTCAGCAACGAACCCTCCTGTGGTGACGGAACCGTGGTCGCCGATGTCGAGGAGTGCGACGACGGAAACAGTTCCAACCTCGACGAATGCACCAACCGTTGTCTCGATGCCGTTTGCGGCGACGGTTACACGCGCACAGACACCGAGCAGTGCGATGACGCCAACGACGACAACACCGACGCCTGTGTCAGCATAGACACCACCGGCGACGGTTCCGTCGACACCTATTGCCGTACGGCGGTATGCGGCGACGGACTCATAAGGGATGGGGTCGAGACCTGCGACGGTGAAGGCGAAACGGCCACCTGCGACAGTGATTGCACGGCGGTCAGTTGTGGTGACTGGGTGACCAACGCGACGGCCGGCGAAGAGTGCGACAGTGGCGGCGAGGTCACAAGCGACTGCAACATCGATTGCACGACAGCGCGTTGCGGTGACGGAGTGGTCAATACGACGGCCGGCGAAGAGTGCGACAACGGGGCGGCCAACAACGATTCGCTCGCTGATGCCTGCCGTACCGACTGCCAGCTCGCCTCTTGCGGCGACGGCGTGACCGACGATGGCGAGAGCTGCGACAACGGCGCCGACAACAGCAACACCGCGGTCAACGCCTGCCGTGAGAACTGCAAGGCCGCGCGCTGCCGCGACGGGGTGGTTGACACCGCGGGCGAGGATGGGGCCGAGGAGTGCGACGACGGCAACGGTTCCAACACCGATTCTTGCCTCAAGACCTGTGTGACCGCGTCTTGCGGCGACGGCTACACCTACACCGGGGTCGAGTCCTGCGACGGCGGAACCAGCAATAGTGATAGTGAGCCTGACACTTGCCGCACCGACTGTACCATGCCGGCTTGCGGCGACGGGGTTGTCGACCCCAACGGCGTCGACGGCCTGGAGACCTGTGACAACGGGAGTTTCAACGACGACACTACCCCCGACGCTTGCCGTACCACGTGTCAGCCTGCGTTTTGCGGCGACGGCGTCACCGACCCCAATGGCGCCGATGGGGAAGAAGTATGTGATGACGGCACTGCCAATAGTGATGTCACGGCTGATGCATGTCGCACTGACTGTTATCTGGCTCAATGCGGAGATGGGGTAATTGATACTGCCGGTTTGGACGGTGCGGAAGCTTGTGATGACGGCAATCCTTTCGACACAGACGAGTGTACGACTAGCTGTGCATCAGCAGTGTGTGGGGACGGGCATGTACATAAGGGGGGCGAGGCCTGCGACGATGGAGGCGCTGCTGATGGTGATGGGTGTAGTGCCACCTGTACCCGTGAGGAGTGCCTCACAATAGGGAGCACCGAGCACTGCGCAACCTGTGCCAGTGGTGCCAATCTTAGCCAGGTATGCACCGCCGACAACACGGCCGTGTGCACCAGTGACGCCGACTGTGGCTCGTGCAGCGACGGGTCGTATACCACACAGACCGACTGTGAGACGTCGCTCGCCACCTGGACCGCGGACTCATGCAGCGACGACTCCTCGACCACCGAGACCGCCTGCATGGATGGCGGCGGCGACTGGACCGCGGGCTCATGCAGCAACGGTTCGTTCACCACACAGGCTGCCTGTGAGGCGCCGCGCGGCGACTGGACCGCGGGCTCATGCAGCAACGGCTCGTT
>JAYGCK010000003.1:0-36730 GCA_046583395.1 Deltaproteobacteria bacterium | reverse complement strand
CGGACTCACCGGTGAACCCGTGTCCGAGGCTGGCGGTAAGGTCGAGCTTGTCACTTGCCTCGTAGTAGTGGCTAAGACCGAGGTGCAGACCTTCGTTGCCGGGTCCGCCCAGGGCGATATAACCGAATTCGACCCCGAGGTACTTGTTGTGGCGCACATCGACCGACACATAGCTGTTGGAGGACTCATTCGAAGCGCCGTCAAAATCACCGCTGCCGGCAAGCCAGGTGAAGTAGATGCCTAGGGCCGGGTCGACCTCGTCACGACCAGCGGCCGAAGAGCTTGTGGCGATGGCCAGCGTTGCGATGGTGGTCAGAGCGACCATGGCTATAAAGGCCGAACCGGTGAACTGTTTCATCTTTCCCCCTTTGGAAGACCGCTTTAGGAAGCGTTGGCCGCCGACTCTAAGACCACAGCCCCATATACGCAAACCGTGCAACGACGGGCTTTCCAAGCTTGCGCAACCAGCCGTGTGCGGCTAACTAGCGGCCTCGATGGCAGGGTTGACGGTCTACCATAACCCCGGTTGAGGGAAGTCTCGCGGGACGCTCGACATACTCAAAGAGCGCGGCGTCGAGTTCGACGTCATCGAATACATCAAACAACCGCCCGACCGGGCCACGCTGGAGCGTTTTCTCGCGCTGCTCAACTGTCGGCCGGCCGAACTGGTTCGCAGCAGCGACAAGCGTTTTGCCGAGGCCGGGCTAGAGCTGGTCGATGAAGCATCGGCGGCCGAAGTGGTCGAGCTGCTCCTTGCACACCCTGAGGTCATGCAGCGGCCGGTCGTCACCGACGGTCGACGTGCGATCATCGCACGTCCGGCCGACCGCGTCCTCGAACTGCTCTGAGTCAGAAGGTATGTCCCGGTTAACCCCGCTCCTATTTCGAAATATCGAAGATTCTGTGCCGTGACGCCCGCGCACCGAACCGAATCAGTGGGCGCTCAATGGCCATGTAAGAAACACTCGACAGCACCGCGATGCCCGCGAGCATGATCGTGACCTTCGCCGGACCACCGACTTCCCAGAATGCACGGCGAACCCATTCGATGATGACCAGGTTCCACATGTAGATGCTGAAGCTCACCACACCGACTAGGCGTATGACTGGACGGGCTAGCACCCAGCTGACTAACCCGTCGCTCTTGAGGTAGGCGAGCAAAGCTAAGGCCCAGACCAGGCCATATCCTGCCTCGCCCAAAGCGGGCCTAACCCATCCGCTGAGAGAAGGAATGGCCGATGGGGTGGCCATTACAACTCCCGCAAAGAGAGCCACGGCGGACAGATCCAGAAGAACCCTTACAGTCGGGGATGGCCGGCCATCAATGAAGGTACTATGAAGGATTGCCGCCAGGTATCCCCAGAGAAAGATCGAAAGGTAGGATCTAAGGGCGATGGAGCGGTATAGCTGCTCGGCGGGAGGATAGAGGTAGTCATTCGCAATGACCATGGAAAGCGTCACGACCAGTGCCCACAACGGACGACGCCCCAAAAGAAAAGCAAACACTAGAACTAAAAAGGGCAACACTAGATAGAACTTCACCTCCACAGGGATCGCCCAAAATATTTTTTGCCCCTCCAGGACCAGGAGGTGCTGCCAGAAGGCCACCTCCCGCGGACCGATAAGGGCCTGCCTGATGAAAGGGAAGAGCAAGGCGAGCAGTAAACCCGTAATGAACAGAGGATATATGCGAAGTGCCCTTCTAAGGAGATAGGTTGCCCAGGAGCGAGCCGAAATCAGCTCCCCTTTGTCCTTGGCAAGCAACTGCCGCGTCAAAAGAAAACTGCTGAGGACAAAGAACAGGTACACTCCTGGTGTGCCCAGTCCCACCAGGTCGAGGCGCGGGTGTAGGTGCACTCCACTTCTGCTCATGTGGCCGAACACCACCATCAGGACGGCTAACCCGCGCAGCCCGTCGAGGGAAGGAACTTGATCACCGCTGTGCGATCGTCGGTCGAGAACAAAGTTGGACACTAGAGAGATGCGTGCGCCCATCTCTCTAACTCGGCCGAGCTTCGGTCCAATCATTTGGTTCACATGCTACAGCCTCTCCGAGACCCGTGCCATCACTCTTGATGCCACAGGTGTGTTCTCCACTTCCTGAGAACTGCGTGCAGGTGCCCGGTTATAAGGAGTGGTGACCCCAACGGGAGTCGAACCCGTGTTTTCGGCGTGAGAGGCCAACGTCCTAACCACTAGACGATGGGGCCGTAGGTGGCGGAAACTATGCGCCGCTCCGGCCGGGGTCAACAACGCCGCAAGCGACTGACAGGGCGGAAGGTTTGTGGGAGAGTATTCCTGATGCCCGTTATCGAAAGTACAGCAGAGGTAGTCTCGGCGACCTACGAACGAAGCGAGCAAGCGCTGGTCACGGTGCGCCAACGGACCGGCCGGCCGCTCACTCTGGCCGACAAAATAATCCTCGGGCATCTCGACGACCCAGCCGCCGCCGAACTAGAGCGCGGCACTAGCTATGTAGGACTGTGCCCCGACCGTGTGGCCATGCAGGACGCCACCGCGCAGATGGCGCTCTTGCAGTTCATTCAGGCCGGGCGGGCCGAATCTGCGGTCCCGGCCACCGTCCACTGTGACCATCTCATCCGCGCCCACGAGGGCTCCCGCCCGGATTCCGAACAGGCTGCGGTCGAGAACAGCGAGGTCTACGATTTTCTGGCCTCGGTATCGGCCAAACACGGCATCGGTTTCTGGCGGCCCGGTGCCGGCATAATCCACCAGGTCGTTCTCGAAAACTACGCCTTTCCGGGCGGTCTCATGATAGGCACCGACTCGCACACCCCAAACGCCGGCGGCCTGGGCATGTGTGCGGTCGGAGTGGGTGGGGCCGACGCGGTCGACGTCATGGTCGGTATGCCCTGGGAACTGCTGCTGCCCGAAACCCTGGGTGTCCGCCTGACCGGCGCGCTGTCGGGCTGGGCCGCGCCCAAGGACGTCATCCTCAAGCTCTGCGGCATGCTGACCGTAAAGGGCGGCACCAACAAGGTCATCGAGTACTTCGGACCGGGGACCGAAAGCATCTCGGCCACGGGCAAGGCGACCATATGTAATATGGGCGCCGAGTTGGGCGCTACCTGTTCGGTCTTCCCCTATGACCGTCGGATGGCGACATATCTCGAGGCCACCGGACGCGGTGAGCTGGCAGGCATCGCCGCTGCCAACATCTCGCTTCTTGCTGCCGACACCGAGGTCGAAGCCGACCCAGCGGCCCACTACGACAAGGTGGTCGAGATAGACCTTTCCACGCTCGAACCCCATGTAGTCGGACCCCACAGTCCCGACCGCGCCCGTCCGGTTTCGGCACTGGCCGCCGAAGCGCGCAAGGAGGGTTGGCCGCCGGCCATCTCTACCGCGCTCATCGGTAGCTGCACTAACTCCTCCTACGAAGACATCTGCCGCGCCGCCGACGTGGCCGGGCAGGCCGCGGCCGAAGGTCTGACAATGAAGAGCCAACTGCTGGTCACGCCTGGCAGCGACATGATCTTAGAGACCATCGAACGCGACGGTATGTCCGCGGTCCTCGAAGAGATCGGCGCCACGGTGCTGGCCAACGCCCGCGGCCCCTGCATAGGCCAGTGGCGCCGCGACGACATCGAGAAAGGCCAGACCAACGTCATCATCAGCTCCTTCAACCGCAACTTCCCCGGCCGCAATGATGCCAACCCGGAAACGCTTTCCTTCATAGCCAGCCCCGAACTGGTCATAGCAATGGGGCTGGCCGGACGTCTCGACTTCGACCCCGAGACCGATGTCATCGAGAGCGAGGGCCGCGCACTCAGTCTCCACGCGCCCGCACCGGCCCCGGAAGTTCCGCCCGAGGGGTTCCGCGCTTCGTCAGGTGGCTATGCCGCCCCCAGCCAGGACCCCGGCAGCATCGAGATTACCGTGGGTCCGGCAAGCGAACGCTTGTCCTTGCTCGAGCCTTTTGTGCCGCCGTCACCAGAGGACTACCAGCGCATGCCCTTGCTGCTGAAGACCGCAGGCAAGACCACCACCGACCACATCAGCCCGGCCGGGCCCTGGCTCAGATACCGCGGACACCTCGACCGCATAAGCGACAACATGTTCGCCGGGGCCATTCGGGAAGGCAGCGGCGAGCGCGGCCGGACCCGCGACCCGCTCACAGGCCGCGAAGACCAAGCGGTGGCCGAGGTCGCGCGCGGACTCAAGGCCGCCGGTCGGCTCTGGGTCGTGGTCGGTGATGAGAACTACGGGGAAGGCTCGAGCCGCGAACACGCGGCCATGTCGCCACGCCATCTCGGCGCCGGAGCAATCATCGCCAGGAGCTTTGCCCGCATCCACGAGACCAACCTCAAAAAACAGGGCGTGCTTGCGCTGGTCTTCCGCGACCCGGCCGATTACGAGCGCGTGCGCGCAAACGACGAGATATCCCTTGCCGGTGCGCTGGAACTACAGCCGGGCAAGGCGCTAAGTGCGACCCTCCATCACAGCGACGGCGACCAGGACAGCATCGAGTTGTCCCACAGCATGAACACGGACCAGATCGCCTGGTTCAAGGCCGGTTCGGCCCTCAACCTGCTTCGCCAGCGTTTTTAATCGGCCAGCGCAAGCGTGCCGGCCCTGCCGGCCTCTACCACAGCAGCGAGCCTGGCCAGCGTACGGTCGCGTCCGAGGACCTGGCAAAGCTCGAATATTCCGGGACTGACCGTGTCACCGGTCAGCGCCACGCGGACCGGCTGGGCCAGTTTGCCAAGCTTTAGCTCCTTGGCCTCGAGCAAGCCCGTGAAGGCCGCCTCTATCGCATCTGCCGTCCAAGCCCCGATGCTTCCCAGAACGCCGGCCAGTTCGTCGAGCAGCTCGAGCTGGCCGGGTCCTAGGAACTTGGCCGCCGCCTTCCGGCTGTAAGCGATATCGTCGTTGACGAAGAAGTGGCTGAACTCGGCAAGTTCGTCCAAGGTCTTTGCCCGTTCCTTTAGTAGCCCCACCACACTTTCGAGATAAGCCTGGTCCACCGCCGGTTCGTTGCGAGCTGCGAGGAAAGGACCGACGGCAGTGGCAAGCTCGCCATCGCCGGTCGCTTTCATGTGTTGGAAGTTGACCCAGGTGAACTTTTCCATGTCGAAGGCCGCCGCGGCCTTGCCTACCCCTTCGATGTCGAAGAGAGATTCCAGTTCGGTCTGACCGAACAGCTCCTGGTCACCGTGCGACCAGCCCAGGCGGACCAGATAATTGGCTACGGCCACGGGCAAAAAACCCTGTTCGCGATAGGCCGAGACCGAGGTCGCGCCGTGGCGTTTGGACAAACGCGCACGGTCGGACCCGACGATGAGCGGCAGGTGACCGTACTTGGGCGGCTCGGCGCCAAGCGCACTGAATATGTGCAGTTGCTTTGGCGTGTTGGTCAGGTGGTCTTCGCCGCGAAGCACGTGGCTTATGCCCATATCGATGTCGTCGGCCACCACCACCAAGTGGAAGGTCGGGCTGCCGTCGGACCGTACAAGCACCAGGTCGTCGAGCTCGGCGTTGTCGAACTCGACCCGTCCACGGACCAGGTCCTCGACAAGGGTCTGCCCTTCGGTGGGCGCGCGCAGACGCACCACCGCGGTCTCCCCCTGGCCGGGAGTACGGCCAAGCTCGCGGCAGGTTCGGTCGTAGACCGGCTTGCGGCTGGCCTTCTGCGCCGCCTTCCGTTTCTCGTCGAGCATTTCGGGCGGACAAAAGCAGTAGTAACAGGCCCCTGCCTCGAACAGCTCGGCGGTGCGCTTGCGGTAAAGCTCACTGCGCCGGCTCTGAAAGACCGGCTGGCCGTCCCAGTCGATACCCAACCAGGCCAATCCATCGAGGATGGCCTCTGCATGCTCATCCTTGGAGCGTTCACGGTCGGTGTCCTCGATACGAAGAACGAAACTACCACCGTGGCGCTTGGCGAACAGACGGTTAAAGAGGGCCGTGCGTGCACCGCCCAGGTGCAAGTGGCCCGTCGGACTGGGCGCAAAGCGCGTTCTAATCTCGGCCATCTCTATCCGGCTATCTATCGAAACTGACCAAGGCTACGGCGCGGGCCTCGACGGCCTCCCCCGCACCGACCGGCCCGAGCCCATCGGCGCTCTTGGCCTTGACCGAGACCTTGCCGGGCTGGCAACCCAGCAAGGAGGCCAGGTTCTGGCGCATCTGCTCTATGAACGGCCCCAGCCGTGGCGACTCGATGCTAACGGTCAGGTCAACGTTGGCGATGCTGCCGCCGGCCTCCTCGAGCATGGCCGTCACCTGACCCACAAAGTAGGCCGAGTCCCGGTCCTTCCATTGTGGATCGTCGGAGGGGAAGTACTTGCCCATATCCCCCAGGCCCGCAGCCCCCAAGATGGCGTCGCAAAGAGCGTGGCATAGCGCATCCCCGTCGGAATGGGCCACCGTCCCGCGCTCTGCCGGGATGTCCACGCAGCCGAGCCTGAGCGACCGACCGTCGGCCAGCCGGTGAATATCGTAGCCTTGCCCTACCCTGTTCATCACACGCGGCCCGCCTGTTTTCCGGGCGGGTGCGGCCCATGCTAGCATTCCCCGTTCCGATTTGAACATGGGCGGGCAAGAGCAAAGCAAGAAAGCGGTTCCGGAGACCCTGGCCCCCGATACCGAGATGATCCTGGCAGCGCTGACCGAGGCGGTATTCGTCGTGGACGCCGAAGGCTCCCTGTGTTTCGTCAACCAGGCCGCCGAGTCCATGCTCGGCCGCTCGCGACGCTCCTTGCTGGGCGCTCGCGCGGCGCTGGTCTTCCAGGGCGCCGACTGGCTGACCGAACTGTTGCTGCGCATGAACACCCGGACCAGTTCTACGGTCGAGGCCAAGCCCGGCACCAGTGACTCCACCCTGAGGGCCGATGGACCACTGGGCACCGACAGGGGGGAGCGCCATATCATTGCCGTAGCCACGCCGGTGCGTGACCGCGAAGGCATGCCCGACGGCCTTGCCCTGGTGCTCCAGGACCCCGCGCGGCATTACCGGCTGGCCGGCAACACCGAAGGACCGGAGCTGGACCAACTGGTCGCCCAGATGGCCCACGAGGTGAACAACCCACTTTCGGGCATACGGGGAGCCGCGCAGTTGCTCGGTAGGAAGCTCGGCGAGCAGCCGCAACTGGCCGAACTGGCCGAGTACACCGACATGATAGTGCGTCAGGTCGACCGCATGTCGGACCTGGTCACGGCCCTTCTTCAGCTCGAAGCCCCCAAACCCAAGATGCGCCCGGTCAATATCCACCGGGTGCTCAACGAGGTGATGTTGCTCGAGCAGAGCACCGCAGCGGCAAAACGCGTCGCACTGAAACACGAGTTCGACCCAAGCCTGCCCGAAGTGTTCGGCAACCCGCCACAGCTGCAGCAGCTTTTCTTGAACGTAGTGAAGAACGCCATCGAGGCTTGCCCCGCCGACGGTGGCGCCGTGCATCTGACCACGCGCATGGAAACGAACTTCTACATCGAAACCGGGACCGAACGGCGCCGCTATATCGCGGTCGATGTCAACGACAACGGCGGCGGTATGGACGAGGAAACCGCCTCAAAGGTGTTTAACCCCTTCTTCACCAGCCATGGCAATGGGCACGGGCTCGGGCTCACCATCGCGCGCAACATCTCGCTCGGTCACAACGGCAACATCGAGGTCGATGGCCGTGCGGGAAAGGGCGCCCGGTTCACCGTGCATCTGCCGGTCGCCGAACTGAGGGAAAGTGCCTGAGGTGACGGCACCGCTTGCGGGCAGTATCCTCGTCGTCGACGACGAGGATGACGTCCGCCGTATAATCACCGATGCGCTCGTTTCGGCCGATCATGTGGTCGAGGGCGCAGGAGATGCCGAATCGGCCCTCGAACTGCTCGAGGACGGCTCCTACGACCTGGCCTTCGTCGACATCAACCTCCCGGGCATGAGCGGGTTCGACCTACTCGAACGCTACCAGGCCGGCGATGGCCAGACGGCCATAGTCATCATCACCGGGCGCGCCACCGTGGCCAGCGCAATCGAGGCCACCGGGCGCGGAGCTTACGACTACGTCACCAAACCCTTCGATATCCAAGACCTCATCGGGCTTACCGAACGAGTGATGGAACGCCAGCGCATCTACCGCCAGCTCGGACACTTGCGCGAACGCACCCGGGCCGAGTTCGAGCCGGGGGTCGAGATAGTCGGGAATTCGTCCAGGATGCAGGAGGTCTACAAGCTCATCGGACGCGTGGCCTCGAGCCCGGCCACTGTGCTCATCGAGGGCGAGAGCGGAACCGGCAAGGAGCTGGTGGCCAAGGCCCTTCACGCCTACTCCGAACGCTGGCAGGGCCCCTTCGTGGGGGTCAACTGCAGCGCCATCCCCACCGAACTGCTCGAAAGCGAGATGTTCGGGCACGAGAAGGGAGCGTTCACGGGGGCCGGCGAACGACGCATCGGCAGGTTCGAACAGGCCAGCGGCGGTACGTTGTTTCTCGATGAGATATGCGACATGCCCCCCGAGCTGCAGGCAAAGCTGCTCCGGGTCCTGCAAGAGAGAGAGTTCGCCAGGGTTGGCGGCCACGAGACCCTTCGCGCCGACTGCCGGGTACTGGCCGCGACCAACAAGGACATGGAGGCAGAGGTCGCCTCCGGCCGTTTTCGTGAGGACCTTTATTTCCGTCTCAAGGTACTCGTCATAACCCTTCCCCCGCTTCGCGACCGGACCGAGGACATCCCGCCGCTAGTCGAGTTCTTCATCGAGCGCATCAATGCCACCCATAAGTTCAGCGTAAACGGCATCACCCCCGACGCGCTGACCAGGCTAGTGTCCCACGATTGGCGCGGCAACGTACGCGAACTCGAGAACTGCCTGTTGCGTGCCGCCGCGCTCGCTCCCGGACGCCTGCTCACGGGCGACGACATACCGCTTGCCTCCAATAGCAGCGCCGTACGCAGCACCGACCCGGGCCCCCTCGACGAGGCCCTATCGGCCACGATCAAGGATTATGTACGTCGCCTGGGCGACCGGCCGGTGGGCGACCTACACGAGACCACCCTGGCCGTCGTCGAGCGGCCCTTGATAGAGGCCGTCCTCGAGCGAACCGGCGGCAATCAGCTAAAGGCCGCCGCCATGCTGGGCATCAACCGCAACACGCTCAGAAAGAAGCTCACCGAACTGGCCATCGAGGTCCCAAAACGACGACAGGAATCGTGAACGGGCTCGGCCCCGTCTACCCCATCGCCGACGCTGACACCGGGGACGGCGGTGCCGCCGCGCTGGCACTTGCCGGCAGGCTCGTCGATGGCGGCGCCGGTCTTATCCAGCTCAGAGCCAACGCGTTTGCCAGCGGGGCCTTGGTCGAGCTGGTCACTGCGGTGTTGAAAACAGCGGCGGGCAGAACGCGTGTTATCGTCAACGACCGCCCGGATGTCGCGTTGGCGGCCGGTGCCGACGGTGTTCATCTAGGACACGAGGACCTGCCGGTCGAGGCGGCCCGACGTCTGCTCGGACCCGGTGCGACCATCGGGCTGTCGACCCACAGCCTCGAAGAGGTCGAGGCAGCCCAAGACCTGCCGGTTGATTATCTGGGATTCGGCCCGGTCTTCGAAAGTCCGACCAAGCCCGGCGCACGAACACCCCGTGGCATTGATGCCTTGGCCCAGGCCTGCAGCACCAGCCGGCTACCGGTGGTTGCCATAGGGGGAATGAACCTGGACCGGGCCCCAACGGCGCTGGCTGCCGGTGCAGCATCGGTTGCCGTTATCAGCGAGTTCGCGACTGCGGCCGACCCGGCCGCGCTCGTCGGCCGCTATTTGGCCCTTTAGCCTCTCTCTTCGTCGTCGTAGTAGCCGCTGTCGGGCTCGTCACGAGCCGACAGGTTACGGAAGCGCGCGAACTGCTTGTCGAACATCAACCTTACGGTCCCGATCGGCCCGTTACGCTGCTTGCCGATTATCAACTCGGCCATACCCTGGTCGGGCGTGTCGGGGTTGTAGACCTCGTCGCGGTAGATGAACACGATAACGTCCGAGTCCTGCTCCAAGGCGCCCGACTCTCTCAGGTCGGCCATCAGCGGGCGCTTGTCGTGGCGCAGCTCGGCCTGGCGATTTAGCTGAGAGAGCGCGATGACCGGAAGGTTGAGTTCCTTGGCCAGGGCCTTTAGCGCACGCGAGATGGCCGATATCTCCTGCTCGCGACTGTCCTGGCCGGTACCGTGCATAAGCTGAAGGTAATCAACAATCACCAAGCCCAGACCGGCGTCGGCATCACGCTTGAGACGCCGCGCCTTGGCGCGAAGCTCCATAACGGTCAGCCCCGGCGTGTCATCGACATAGATGGGCGCGGTGCCGAGGCTGCCCGCCGCGAGAGCGAGGTTGCGGTAATCCCGGTCGTTGAGGCGTCCCACCCTGACATCGGCAAGGTTGAGCTCGGCCTGGGCGCACAGAAGCCGGGTCACGAGCTGGTCCTTGGACATCTCGAGCGAGAATATGACAACACCGGCCTCGGCCTTTTGCGCGGTCCATGAGGCGACGTTCAAACAAAAAGCGGTCTTACCCATGCTCGGACGCCCGGCCACGATGATGAGGTCTGCGGGTTGGAAACCGGCCGTGAGTTTGTCGAGGTCGCGGAAGCCGCTAGCCACCCCGGTAACGGCGTCCTCGCGCTTGATTAGCATGTCGATGCGCGAGATCGATGCTGCAATCAATGAATCGATGCGCTCGGGCGCGGTGCGGGTCGAGGCATCGGCTATCTCGAAGATTGACTGCTCGGCCTGGTCGACGAACTCGGTGGTGTCGACGCTGTCCTGATAGGCCTCCTCGGCTATCAGCGTCGAGGCCCGTATGAGGCGCCGAAGCACACCCTTCTCACGCGTGATGCGAGCGTAGTGCTCGATGTTGGCCGCCGTGGGAACCCGCTCGCTAAGCTCGGCCAGATAGGCGGCCCCGCCGACCTTTTCCAGTTCACCGCGTTGGCGCAGACGTTCGGCCACGGTCACAACATCGAGCGGCATCCCCTGTTCGGCCATCGACGCCATGGCGCCGTACACCCGTGCGTGCCGCTCCACATAGAAGTCGGCCGCAGCGACCATGCTGCCGATACGGTCGAAGGCCTCGTTGTCGATGAGTATCCCGCCGATGACCGACTCCTCGGCCTCGAGACTGTGCGGGGGGACCCGCGAGAAATGCACTTGCTCAGCCATTGCCCTGTCCAAAGTCGAAAAGGTCCGGCGGAAGTCGCAAAATCAAACCCGTTCTGTGCAGGAGGTGTGCGAAGCCAAGGGCTCAGGGTCGGCCACCAGCGCCCGCAAGCCGGCCAAGGCTGCGGGAATGCGTGGCCCATACCAGGACAGATGCTTGCCGTCGGCATGGACGAAGCGGGCATCGAGACCGGCCGCTCGCAGTTCCTCGGCGTGTTCTGGGCCGAAGGCATAGGGCTCGTCGGGCAGTACCACCAGCTCGGGGCCAAGCTCGAGCAGGTCTGCAATCTCCACATTGAAGAAATCCCCGTCATCGCGGCCGCCGAACACATTGGTAACACCGGCCAGTCTTAGAACGTCGCCGATATAGGTGCCGTCGGCGAAGGTCATCCAAGGCCTTCGCCAGATTGGGCAAAAGCCGCTGAGCGGCTCACGGCCGCCCGCCCCAGCTTCGGCCAGCTCGCGTTCGGCCAGTTCGAGAGCATCCCGGCAAGCCGCGATGAACCCGGCTTGTTCACGACCGACCCCCAAGCTGGCGGCCAACTCTTCTAGCATGGCGATGGCGGCCTCGACCGTGCGCGGATGGGTAACGTAGAGGGTCAGTCCGGCATCTTCGAAGGCCTGGCAGTCCTCGATGCGGTTCTCCTCTTTGTTGACGATGACCAGCTCGGGTCCAAGCTCGATGATGGCGGCGACGTCGGGATTCTTGGTGCCGCCAAAGCTAGGCACGGCCTCTATCAACCCGGCCGGTTCCTCGCAGTAGCGGGTACGGCCCCGCAGCTCGTCGAGCAGACCAAAGGAGACTATGGCCTCGGTCAGGCTCGGGACCAGCGAGACTATGCCAGGGCCGGCCAAGGCCGCGCTAGATGACCGCGGCCGCACGCCCGGCCGGCAACGAGGGCCATCCCCGGCGTTGGGCTTCGTTGCCCAGGCGCGGGTCGGGGTCGACCACATAGGGATTCCCCACCTTCTCGAACATCGGAAGGTCGGCTATCGAGTCCGAATAGAAGTAGCTGTTGGTAAGGTCGATGGCGTGGTCGATGGCGAATGACTCGGCCTTGGTGACCTTGCCGCCGCCGAAACAGACCGGCCCCAAGGCCCTGCCGGTAAACCGGCCGCCCTCGACCTCCAGCTCGGTCACGAGCATGTGCTCGATGCCCAGCTCGGACGCGATCAGTCCGGTGATATGGCGGGTACTGCCGGTGAGAAGCACCAGAACGTCTCCGCGCTTTCGGTGAGCCTCTATCCTGTCGAGCATCTCGCTGCGGAAGTGACGGCGCAACTCGTTCGCGTACCATTCCCGGCAATGCGCGACCGCTTGGGCCTCGGAACGGCCACGGATTAAACGCGCTGACATCTCGCCCAACTTTCGCATGTTCATCAGGCCCAAGCGGTAACGGACGGCGGCCCAAAGCACGCGGGCCCGGTCGCCTGCGCTGAGCAGGCGTTTGCGGCGTAAAAAATCTACGTAGAGACGCGCAGACTGCACGGTCAGCAGCGTGCCGTCCACATCGATGAAGGCGGCGATTCCTAGCGGGCTGTCCTCAGACGCGCTCAACGACCATCGCGATACCCTGGCCGCCGCCGATGCAGAGCGAGGCTAGCCCCAGGGGAACCTCCCGCTTGGCCATGGCGTGTAGCAGGGTGACCAGGACACGCGCTCCGCTTGCGCCTATCGGATGACCGAGCGCGATGGCACCGCCGTTGACGTTGACCTTGTCGGTGTCGAGCTTGAGTTCGGCCAGGACCCCGAGCGATTGGGCGGCAAAGGCCTCGTTGAGTTCCCAAAGACCGATGTCGTCCTTGGAAAGACCAGCCTTGGCCAAAGCCTTTTCGGATGACGGCCACGGGCCCATGCCCATTATCGACGGGTCGACGCCGGCAGATGCGCAAGAACGGATCTTGGCCAGAGGCTCCTTGCCCTCGGCGCGGGCACGCTCGGCCGACATGATGACCAGCGCCGCGCCACCGTCGTTGACCCCCGCGGCGTTGCCGGCCGTGACCGTGCCGTCGTCCTTGAAGGCGCTCCGGAGCTTGCCGAGCCGCTCGGCCGAGGTGTCCGGACGCGGGTGCTCGTCCTTGTCGAAGACCACGGGGTCGCCCCGCTTCTGGACCAGTTCGACCCCAAATATCTCCTCATCGAAAGCGCCCAAACTTTGCGCCTCGCCCGTCCGACGCTGGCTCTCGCTTGCGAACTCGTCCTGGGCCTGGCGCGAGATGCCGTACTTGTCGGCGACGTTCTCGGCGGTAATGCCCATGTGGACGTTGGTGATTGGACAGCTGAGCCCATCGGCGATCATCGAATCGACGATCTTGTCGGATCCCATACGGTAACCGAAGCGTGCCTTGGGCAGCATGTAGGGGGTCATGCTCATGTTCTCCATCCCACCGGCAACGACCACTTCGGCATCGCCGCAACGGATGGACTGCTCGGCCAGAGAGACGGCCTTGAGCCCCGAGCCGCAAGCCTTGTTGACCCCGTAACTAGGCACTTCCTCGGGAACCCCCGAGGCGATGGCGGCCACGCGTGCGGGATTGAGCCCGAGGTTGGCCGCCAACACGTTGCCGAGGATGACCTCTTCGACATCAGAGGCCTCGATGCCGGCACGGCCGATGGCCTCCTTGACGGCCAGCGCACCCAGTTCGGTGCTCTTGGTGTTGGCCAACGCACCCCCGAAGGTGCCGATCGCCGTTCTCGCAGCGCTTACTATTACCGCCTCGGGCACTAGCTGTCCTCCTCTGCCGGTTCCACGTTATCTTTTATCCAATCGATGATCTCTTGGGTCGTGCTGCCGGGCTTGAATATCTTCTGGATGCCGAGCTTGTAAAGCTCTTCGGTATCGTCGTCGGGGATGATGCCCCCGCCGAAGACCGGGATACCCCCGACCCCGCTGGCCTCGAGCTTTTCCATGATGGCCGGGAACAGCGTCATGTGGGCCCCCGAAAGGATCGAAAGCCCTATGGCATCAACATCCTCTTGGACCGCCGCCTCGGCGATCATATCGGGGGTCTGGTGGAGCCCCGTGTATATGACCTCGAAACCGGCATCGCGAAGCGCACGCGCAATTATCTTGGCCCCACGGTCGTGTCCGTCCAGACCCGGCTTGGCAACTAATATGCGTAACATTGGACCGGTTTTATTTGCCTCAGATCGGACCAAACGCAACTACAGCCAGGCCGGATCCGAATAAACGCCGAATTCCTCACGAAAAACGTCGGATATCTCGCCGACGCTGGCCGAGGCCCGGACCGCGTCGATGATGGCCGGCATCAGATTATCGGTGCCACGGGCGGCCCGGCCAACCTCGTCCAGAGCGGCCTCGAGGGCCCCGGCGTCGCGCTCGCGCTTGCGTGCGCCGACCTCTTGGCGGCGGCGGTCCTCTATCTCTAGACCGATCTTGAGTATCTCGACCTCACGGTCATGCTCGCCGCTCTGGTAACCGTTAACGCCGACGGTGATATAGTCGCCCGCGTCGCTGGCGGCCTGGAACTCGAAGGCGGCCTCTGCGATTTCCTGCTGCGGGAAGCCCTTCTCGATGGCCTCGAGGATACCGCCCATCTCGTCGATACGTTCGATGTAGGCCGTGGCCTCTTCTTCCATACGGTCGGTCAGGGCCTCCACGGCGTAGCTCCCGCCCAAGGGGTCGACGGTGTTGGTGATGCCGGTCTCCTCGGCCAGTATCTGCTGTGTTCGCAATGCCACGGTGGCGGCCTCTTCGGTCGGGAGCGCCAAGGTCTCGTCGAGCGCGTTGGTGTGCAGCGACTGCACCCCCGAAAGGACGGCGGCCAGGGCCTGAACGGTGACACGCACCACATTGTTGAGCGGCTGCTGGGCGGTAAGCGCGGCGCCCGAGGTCTGTGCGTGGGTGCGCAGCATGCAGGCGCGGTCGGTCTTGGCACCGAAGCGTTCGCGCATGATACGGGCCCACATCCGCCTGGCCGCGCGTATCTTGGCAACCTCTTCGAGAAAATCGTTGTGGACGTTGAAGAAGAAGGAAAGGCGGCGGCCAAAGTCGTCGGGGTCGAGCCCGCGGGCAACGGCGGCCTCCACATAACCGATACCGTCGGCCAGGGTGAAGGCCAGTTCCTGTGCGGCCGTCGAGCCGGCCTCCCTGATGTGGTAGCCCGACACCGAGACCGGGTGCCAGCGCGGGACCTCTTTGGTGCAGAACTCGATGATGTCGGTGACCACCCTGAGCGACGGGCGCGGCGGACAAATCCATTCTTTTTGCGCAATGAACTCCTTTAACATGTCGTTCTGAAGGGTCCCGCCCAGGTCCTTCCAGGCCACCCCCTGACGTTCGGCGACCACCAGATACATCGCCAACAGCACCGGGGCCGTACAGTTGACGGTCATCGAGGTGGTGACTTCGTCGAGCCGTATACCGTCGAATAGCTCTTCCATGTCCTCGACGGTGGCAATGGAGACACCTTCGCGCCCGACCTCGCCCATTGCGCGCTCGGCATCTGGGTCGAAGCCCATCAGGGTCGGCATATCGAATGCCGTCGACAGACCCGACATCCCCTCCGACAGCAGATAGCGGAAGCGTTGGTTGGTATCGGCCGCCGTACCAAACCCCGCAAACTGCCGCATGGTCCAACCCTTGCCACGGTACATGTCCTCGTAAACGCCGCGGGTGAAGGGGTACTGGCCGGGACGCCCGGGGTCACTGACCCCGGTCTCGGGGCCGTAGACCGGGTCGAGCTCGGTGCCCGAGATGGTGGCATGGCGGCGCGCGGGGCGCCGGCGGTTACGCTTGGCTATAGGGTCGGACCCCATCGAAGACCTCAGTCGTAGACCGGCCGGTAATCGAAGCGGTGGAACGTGTCGAGCAAGCGCACCGTCCCACTGGCCGAACGCATGACCACCGAATTGGACAAGGCGCCGCCTTTTAAGAACCGCACTCCGTTGAGATACTCGCCGTTGGTGACGCCGGTAGCCGCGAACAACAGTTCGCCGCTGGCCATGTCGCTGGCATCGAGCTTGCGATCGACATCGCTGATGCCGGCCTCGTAGAGCCCGTTGGCCTCGCTCTGGTCGCGCGGCTGGAAACGACACTGGATGAAGCCGCCCATGCATTTGATAGCGGCTGCCGAAAGTATCCCCTGGGTGGCGCCGCCGGTACCGAGCAAAAGGTCTATTCCGGAACCGTCGCGTGCGGCGGCCATGGCGGCGGCAACGTCGCCATGGGGAATGAGCCGGGCGCGGGCACCGGCAGCCCTGACCTCTTCTATCAAGCCGTCGTGGCGGGGGCGGTCGAGGATGACCACGGTAAGGTCCTCCACATAGACCCCGCGTGCCTCGGCCAAAGAACCGAGGTTCTCCGCACATGTCTTGTCGAGGTCGACGACACCGGCGACATCGGCCGCCCCGGCTATCTTTTCCATGTAAGTGTTGGGCGGACAGCGCAGGAATCCGTCCTTGCCGGCCAGCGTGACGATGGACATGGCGTTGGGACCGCCCAAGGCGCAGCTTATAGCGCCTTCGAGCGGATCGACCGCGATATCGACCTCTTCGCCGCTCTCGCCCAGGCGGGCCCCGGTGGCCAGCAGGTCGCCCTCGTGCTGCTGGGGGTCGCCGACAACGATCTCACCTTGGACCTCCATCGCTCCGAAGGCCTTGAAGATGGCCTCGGTGGCGACCCGTTCCGGGGCCATCTCGTCTCCCCTTCCGTTCTCGCGTGCTGCGGCCAGAGCGGCCGCCTCGGTCACGCGAACAAGTTCGAGAGCGAGGTTACGCTGCATCGTCCGCCTCCATGAACTGCTCTAACAATATATGTCCCTCGTCTATGCTTTCGCCCGTTGCCGCGGCCTCGCGCTCGCTGTAGGCCCGCCCGCTTCCAGTGCCGCCCGCCGAGTCCAGTATAGCGAAGGGCACCGGGTCGGCGGTATGGGTCTTTAGCGACACAGGCGTGGCGTGGTCGGGCAAGACCATGATACGCCACCTGTCGTAACGGTCCATGCCGGCCAGTATCGTCCCTATCACCTTGTCATCGAGCTTCTCGATGGACTCGACCTTGAGCGCCGCATCCCCCATATGGCCGGATTCGTCGGTGGCCTCGACATGAACGAATATGAGGTCGTGGTCCTCTAGGGCCGCCAACGCATAATCGCCCTTTCCCTGCCAGTTGGTGTCGATGAAACCGGTAATCCCGGGAACCTCCACGCGGTCGAGACCGGCCATGCGGCCGAGCCCGGCAACGACATCGACAGCGGTGATGACACCGCCGCTTACCCCGAAACGCTCGGCCAGGGTCGGGACCTTCGAGCGCCGTCCCTGGCCCCAAAGCCAGATGTCGGTGGCCGGCGCCAGCCCTGCCGCCCGTCGCCGCTCGTTGACCGGGTGGGCCGCGAGTATCTCACGCGCACCCTCGGACAGTTCGAGCAGCCGCTCGCTGCCGGTACCGGCCGGTAGGTGGCCGCCAACACCGCGGTCGGTGATGTCGTGGGGCGGAGTGGTCTCCATAGAGTCCTCGCCGCCATGCCAGACCATCAGATGCCGGTAGCTGACGCCCGGGTGGAACTCTACCTCGCCGTCGCCAAGTTTGGCGCCGATGGCGGTGATTAGCTCCCCGGCCTCGTCGTTCCCTATGTGGCCGGCGGTAAAGTCGGCCATCACGGTCTCGCCTTCGCGTTCCTCGAGGGTCACCAGATTGCACCGAAAGGCGATGTCGTCGTCTCCCAGTTCTATACCCATGCTGGCAGCCTCTATCGGCGAGCGGCCGGTGTGATAACGGGCCGGATCGTAACCGAGGATGCTCATGGTGCCCACGTCGGTACCGGCGGCAAAACCCTCTGGGATGGTCGTGACCAGGCCGAGGCGGCCCTTGGCGGCAATCATGTCCATGTTCGGCGTATGGGCCTTTTCGAGCGGGGTGAGCCCGCCGAGCGATTCGACGGGAAGGTCCGACATCCCGTCTCCCTGTATGATGACGTACTTCACTCGTTCACAGCCCCATGGCCGCAAGCGCGGCATCGACATCGGCGGCGATGCTGGCCGGCTCTTCGGAACTTCCTATCGCGGTATCGGGGTCCTTGAGACCGTGGCCGGTTAAAGTGCAGACCACGGTGGCACCGGCCTCGATACCACCCGCGGCGGCCAGTTTACGGAGCCCGGCTATCGAGACGGCCGAGGCCGGCTCGGCAAACACACCTTCGGTGGCCGCCAGCATCTTGTAGGCCTCCACTATCTCTTCGTCGGTCACCGAATCTATCGCCCCGCCCGACTCGTCGCGTGCCGCCTCGGCCGCCTTCCAACTTACCGGGTCACCGATACGGATGGCCGAGGCGATGGTCTGCGGCTCATCCACCCGTTTGCCCAAGACTATCGGCGCCGCACCAGCTGCCTGGAACCCCATCATGCGCGGCGCCGAGTCCACGATACCGTCGCTTTGATACTCACGGTAGCCCATCCAATAGGCGGTGATATTGCCAGCGTTGCCGACCGGAAGGATGTGGTAGTCGGGAGCACGGCCGAGCACGTCGCATATCTCGAAGGCCGCGGTCTTTTGACCCTGAAGACGGTAGGGGTTGACCGAGTTGACCACCGTCACCGGCCTGGCCTCCGACACACCGCGCACGACCCGGAAGGCATCGTCGAAATTGCCTTCGACCGACAGCACCTTGGCGCCATGGACGACGGCCTGGCTGAGCTTGCCGACGGCGATATTACCCGCGGGCACGATGACAAAAGCCGACAGTTCGGCGCGCGCGGCGTATGCCGCCGCGGCGGCCGAAGTGTTTCCGGTCGAGGCACAGATGACCGCGCGCGCCCCCTCGGCCACGGCCATGGTCATTGCCACGGTCATGCCACGGTCCTTAAAGGAACCGGTCGGGTTGAGCCCCTCGTACTTAAGAAGGACCCGGGCGTCGAGTCCGAGCGCGTCTGCCAAACGGCCCGCATCGATTAGCGGAGTGTTGCCCTCCAGGAGCGTGACCGCCGCGGTTGCGGCCGGAACCGGCAAGCGGTCGCGATAGCTGTCTATTATTCCCGGCCAGGCCATCGTCGGTACATCTGCGTTCAGGCCTGCCGGCCCAGGGCCTCTTCAACACGGATAACTACCGGCTGCGCACGCGAATCCTTCAGACTGGCAATGCGGGCCAGCGCCCTTCGCATGGCCGCCTCCCCAGCACGGTATGTACGGATGACCACCGGCACCGAGCCACGCCGGCTTGCCTCGTGCTGGGCCACGGTGGCGATACTGATGCCGGCTGAGCCGAGTATTCGCGATATGCGCGCCAGCACGCCCGGGCGGTCGGCCACGCGAAAGCGGATGTAGTACTCGTGCTCGGTCCGCCCCATCGGGACCACGGGGGCCGGGCGCAGCCGGTCTACCGGTTGGCCGTAAGGCAGCACCCGGTTGGCCGAATCGTCACGCATGGCGCCGGCAGCCTCCATGATATCGGCCAGCACCGCGGTCGCCGTCGGCATCATCCCGGCACCCTGCCCGTAGTAAATCGAGGTCCCGAGCGCTTTGCCGCGTATGCAAATGGCATTGAAGGCCCCCGACACATTGGCCAGCAGATGGGAGCGCGGCACCATCGAGGGATGCACGCGGGCCTCCACGCCTGCGGCTGTATCGCGGGCTACGGCCAGCAAACGGATGGCGTAACCGAACTCTTCGGCATAGGCGATATCAGCCGCGTCTATCTTGCGAATGCCTTCCACATGAACCGAATCGGGACGTATCGTCTTACCGAAGGCCAGGGCCACCAGGATGACCAGCTTGTGGAGAGAGTCGATGCCGTCGACATCGTAGCTGGGGTCGGCCTCGGCCAGGCCCATCTCCTGGGCGCGGGCCAGCACCTCGGCGAACTCACCGGCACCGGCCGACATCTCCGAAAGGATGTAGTTGGCCGTGCCGTTGACTATTCCGTAGACCTCCTGGTTGCGGTCACCGACCAAGCTCTCTCTGAGGGTTCGTACGATGGGAATGCCGCCACCCACGGCGGCCTCGAAACCGAAGGCCACACCGTTCTTCTCGGCGGCCGCGGCCAACTCGCTCCCGTGAACGGAAAGCAACGCCTTGTTGGCCGTTACCACGCTCTTACCCGCCCGCATGGCCTCGAGGATAAAAGAACGTGCGGGCTCTATCCCGCCGACCAGCTCTACGACTATATCGACGGCCGGGTCGGCGATGAGCCGGTGTGCGTCACGGATGAGAACGCCGCGCGCGAGCTTGATGCCGCGCTTGCTGCGGGTATCGAGGTCGGCCACACGCACCAAACGAAGCGGCACACCCACGCGTGTGCCCAGCCCGCCCGCATGCTCACGCAAAAGACGCACTACGCCGGTGCCGATGGTGCCAAAACCTATGACGCCTACCCCTAACATCCGATTGCCCTACTCTGCCTGTGGCCCCGCGGAAAGCACCTGACGGATACCGCGTACGGCCTGCTTGGTCCGGTGTTCGTTCTCAATAAGCGCGAACCGCACGTGATCGTCGCCGTGGGCACCAAAGCCGACCCCGGGCGATACCGCCACGCCACCCTTCAATAGCTGCTTGGAAAACTCGAGTGAACCCATATTAGCGAAGGCCTCGGGTATCTTTGCCCACACGAACATGGTGGCCTTTGGCGGACTGACCTCCCAGCCTATCCGCGAAAGGCCGCGAACCAGCGCATCACGGCGCTTGCGGTAGCGCTCCTTCATATCCTCCACACAGTCCTGCGGACCGTTGAGAGCCTGGATGGCGGCGATCTGTATCGGCGCGAACATCCCGTAGTCGTAGTATGACTTTACGCGGGCCAGGGCCGCTATCATGTCGCGGTTGCCGGCTACGAAACCGACCCGCCATCCGGGCATGTCGTAGGTCTTCGACAGTGTATAGCACTCCACCCCCACCTCGCGGGCGCCTTCGACCTGGAGCAGGCTCGGGGCCTGGTAGCCGTCAAAGACCAGCTCGGCATAGGCGTTGTCGTGGATGACCATGAAATCGTGTTCACGGGCCAGCTCGACGATGCGCTCGAAGAAGGCCAGGTCGACCACCTCGGTGGTGGGGTTGGAGGGAAAGCTGATGATGAGCAGCTTGGGCTTGGGCCAGGAGTCATGGATGGCCTGCTCGAGGTCGGCGATGAAATCCTGGCCGGGGATGAGCGGGACATGGCGCAGGTCACCGCCGGCAATGATGACCGAGTACTGATGGATGGGATATGTCGGCGAGGGGCACAGGACCACATCGCCCGGGCCGGTCACGGCTAGCACCATATGACCGAGCCCCTCCTTGGCCCCCATGGTACAGATCATCTCGACATCGGGGTCCAGGTCTACGTCCCACTTGCGCTTGTACCAGGCCGTGGCCGCCAGTCTCAGTTTGTAGATGCCCCGCGAGACCGAGTAGCGGTGATTTGGTCCTTTGTGGATGGCCTCGATGGCCTTGTCGACTATGTGAGCGGGACTGGGCTGGTCGGGGTTGCCCATCCCGAAGTCGACGATGTCCTCACCACGGCGGCGAGCCTGCATCTTTAGCTCGTTGAGTTCGTTGAACACATAGGGCGGCAGACGCTCTATCCTGGCAAACTCTCGTTTCACTGTAGCGACGCTCCGGTCCCTTCGTCGCCGCGATACAAGGACTCGGCCCTGTAAGAGGACCGAACCATCGGTCCGGCGGCAACCTCCTGAAAGCCCAACTGACGAGCCTCGGCGGCTATCTCTTCAAACTCGGCGGGCTCTAGATAACGCGCTACCGGGCGGTGCCGGCGTGTGGGTCTTAGATACTGACCGACGGTCAACAGGCGGCAGCCCGTGGCCGCCGCATCAGCCATGGTACGCGACAGCTCGGCACGGGTCTCTCCCAGGCCGGCCATGAGGCCGGTCTTTATAAGGCTTGCCCCCGGCAGACCTGCGGCGGTCTCGAGCACAGAGAGCGAACGCGAGTAACGCGCCCGACCACGGACCTCGCCGGTGAGCCTCTCTACGGTCTCCAGGTTGTGCCCGAACACCTCGGGACGGGCCTCGACAACGGTGGCAATAAGCTCGGGCCGGCCGCCCAGGTCGGGGACCAGGACCTCGACCTCGACCCCGTCGATGGCCTGGCCAAGCGCGGCAATGGTGGCCACGAACTGGCCGGCGCCCTCGTCGGCCAGGTCGTCACGCGCCACCGAGGTCACAACCACATAACCGAGCCCCAGACCCGCGGCCGCCTCGGCCACGCGGCGCGGCTCGTCGGGATCGGGCGGGGCGGGACGGCCGGTATCGACCGAACAGAAGCTGCAACGCCGGGTGCAACGGTCACCGAGCAGCATGAAGGTGGCGGTCCCACGCGAGAAACACTCCCCGAGATTGGGGCAGCGTGCCTCTTCACAAACGGTCACCAGGGTCTGACGGCGCAAGCGGCGCTTCAAGGCATCGCCGGCGGCCAGGGAACGGGAACGTTCGGCCACCCAGGGTGGCAGTCTATGAAGGGCTTCGCTCATAGGAGAAACGGGAGCGCCGACCTTATATTTCAACCCCTCATAGGTTCAACCAGGTGGGAGCCACCGGCTCGCTTCAGCCGACCTCGGCCAGGCCGAGCTTGTCGCCCCAACGGCGTTCGAGGGCCAGCCTGAGCACTGCCGAGTCGGGACCGCTGAGGTCGGCGTCACCGGCCAACCAGTTCTCGGCCTCGACACGGGCCAGCTCGAGCAGCTCACCGTCGCGCACCAGGTTGGCGGCGCGAAAGGCCGGCAGTCCAGACTGCCGGGTGCCCAGATACTCGCCTGGACCGCGTATGCGGAGGTCGGCCTCGGCAACCTCGAAGCCGTCGCCGGTGCGCTCGAGCGTGCGAAGTCTTTCCATCGCATCGGGTCCGCGCTCGGGACCGGCCACCAGACAACAGAAGGACTCGATGCCGCCGCGGCCGACCCGCCCGCGCAGTTGATGGAGCTGGGCCAGACCGAAACGCTCGGCATGCTCGACGACCATGATGGTGGCTTCGGGCACGTCGATACCGACCTCGATGACCGTGGTGGCCACCAAGCAATCGACTCCGCCGGCCTTGAAGGAACGCATGACCGTATCCTTTTCGGCCCCGCTCATGCGGCCGTGCAGGAGTTCAACACGAAAGTCCTTGAAGGGGCCCTTTTTCAACTGCTCGGCCATCGAGGTCGCATCGGCCAGGTCGACCTTCTCGGACTCCTCGACCAAGGGATAGACGATGTAGCAACGGCGCCCCTCCGACATGGCAGCGGCCATGCGGTCGTAGAGACGCTCGCGGCTAGTGCCGTCGAGCACCTTGGTGACGATGGGAAGCCGCCCGGGGGGCATTTCGTCGAGCAAGGACACCTCGACATCACCATAGATGGCCAGCGACAGGGTCCTTGGTATCGGCGTGGCCGAGAGCAACAGGGTATTGACCTCGCCGGCACCGAGCGCGGCCCTCTGCATGACCCCGAAGCGGTGCTGTTCATCGACCACGGCCAGACCCAGGCGTCGGAAAGAGGTCGAGTCCTGAACCAGCGCGTGGGTGCCGATAGCCAGGTCTATCTCGCCGGCGGCAAGACCAGTGCGAATGGCGGCTGCCTCGGCGGCCGGAACGTTCCCGGTGAGTAGCGCGATGCTTATTCCGAGAGATTCGGCCCACGGCCTCATGGTCTCGTAATGCTGTTCGGCCAGCAGCTCGGTGGGCGCCATGACGGCCGACTGGTAGGAAGATGCGGCCGCGCGAACCACCGCGCTAAAGGCCACCAGCGTCTTGCCGCTTCCCACATCCCCGTGAAGCAACCGGTTCATGGGGGCCGTGCCGGTCAGATCGGCGGCGATCTCCCGGCTCGAACGCGACTGGGCCCCGGTCGGCTCGAAGGGAAGCGCGGCCAGGAACTCGATGACCTTTTGTTCACCCTCGGCTATGACCACACCGCGTTCCTTGGCACGCCAACGCTTGCGCAACCGCATGCCCACCTGAAGAGCGAACAGTTCCTCGAAGATAAGACTTCGGTGCCCCTGGGTGGCAAAGCGCAGCAGCGCCTCGGGGTCGGACTCGCGGCCAGGCATGTGGACATCGAGGAGCGCGCGGTTGGGTTCGAGCAGACCCAGCCTCCGGCGGACCGTTTCGGGCACGGCGCTGCGGGCCAAGGCGACCGCCCCCTCGACCGCCGAACCAACGATACGCCGCATCGCGGCCACCGGCAGGTCGGTGGGCTTCTGGTAGACCGGTAGTATGCGCGCGGCCTCGCCGACCTCGTCCCCCACGGCCTCTATCTCGGGATGGACCAGTTGCAGACCGCCACGGCGGGCACGCTCTACCCGTCCGTACAAAAGCCAGCGCTCGGCGGTCTCGAGCTTCTTTTTGAAGTAGGCGGCCTGGTGGAACCAGACCAGAGAGAGAGAACCGGCATCGTCCTCGAAACGGGCCTCGAGCATAGCCCGCCCCCGCCCTCTGAGCGGACGCTGGCGAACCCCGCTTATGCGCCCGACCAGCGTGGCGTCCTGGCCCGCACACACTTCATCGGCCGCTATGACCCGGCGTCTGTCCTCGTAGCGAAAGGGAAGATGATAGAGAAGGTCTTCGACGGTCTCTATGCCGCTCTTGGCGAGCATTTCGCTGCGCCTTGGCCCTACTCCTTTGACGAACTGTACGGGGTCGTCGAGCTTCACGCGCTCTCGTGCAGGTCCTGCAATGCCAACACCCCAGGACTGCCCTGCGAGAACATACGGATACCTTCGGCCGCCGCGGTCGCGGCCGAGGCGGTGGTGAAGTAGGGGATGCCGCTCTCTAGTGCGGAGCGCCTTAGCGTGAACGAGTCCTTTACGTCCGCGGGGCCGCCGGTGGTGTTGATGACCATCGACACCGAGCCGCCACGGATGGCGTCGACCGTGTGGGGCGAACCCTCCCGAACTTTGTTGACCGCCCGGCACTCGATGCCCTTCGAAGCGAGGAATGCGGCGGTACCCTTGGTGGCAAGGAGCGCGATGCCGGCCTCCGATAGAGCACGGGCGACCGGTTCGATCGCGTCCCGGTCCTCCTCGCGAACACTTACCAACGCGGTACCCTCGCTCGGCAGCGCGTTGCCGGCGGCGAGTTCCGCTTTAACGAAGGCAGCCGCGAAGCTCGTAGCGATACCCATCACCTCGCCGGTCGACTTCATCTCGGGGCCCAGCACCGTGTCGACCGAGGGGAACTTTATGAAGGGGAACACGGCTTCCTTTATAGAGATGTGCTCGGGAACGATCTCTTCGGTCAGACCAAGGGCATCGAGGCTTTCGCCGGCCATCACACGGGCGGCGATCTGCGCCAACGAAACACCGGTGGCCTTGGAAACGAAGGGCACGGTTCGCGATGCGCGCGGATTGACCTCAAGCACGTAAACGCGACCGCCGGCCACCGCAAACTGCACGTTCATCAGACCTATAACGCCCAACTCCAGGGCCATGGCGCGGACCTGGACCCTGATTTCGTCCTGAACCTCCGGGGCCAGCGACCATGGCGGAAGCGAGCAAGCGCTGTCGCCCGAATGGACCCCGGCCATTTCGATGTGCTCCATTATCCCGCCGATGACCACAAGCCGGCCGTCCGATACGGCATCGACATCGACCTCGACGGCATGGTCGAGGAACTTGTCGACCAGGACCGGGTGTTCTCCGGAGCTTTCAAGCGCATTGTTCATGTAACGCCTGAGGGCCTCTATGTCGTGAACTATCTCCATGGCACGGCCACCGAGCACATAGGACGGCCTTACCAGTACCGGATAGCCGACCCTCTCGGCGACCTCCTCGGCCTCGGCCAGACTGCGCACGGTGGCGTTGGGGGGCTGCAGCAGACCGAGCTTGTCGAGCATCTCGCGGAAACGCTCGCGGTCCTCGGCGCGGTCTATGGCATCGGGGCTGGTGCCGATGATGGGAGCACCTTCGGCCTCCAAAGCGCGCGCGAGCTTTAAGGGGGTCTGACCTCCGAACTGCACGATGACACCAAGGGGTCGTTCCTTGCGGACGATGGCCATGACGTCCTCGAGGGTAAGGGGTTCGAAGTAGAGACGGTCGGAGGTGTCGTAGTCAGTAGAGACCGTCTCGGGGTTACAGTTGACCATGATGGTCTCGTAACCGGCCTCCTTGAGCCCGAACGCGGCGTGCACACAGCAGTAGTCGAACTCTATCCCCTGCCCTATGCGATTGGGGCCGCCGCCCAGTATCATCACCTTCTTGCGGTCGGTCGGCGCCGACTCGTCCTCGTCCTCGTAACAGGAATAGAGATAGGGAGTGTCGGCGCTGAACTCGGCCGCGCAGGTATCGACGGTCTTAAAGGCCGGTTCTATGCCGGCGGCGTAACGGCGCTCGCGCAGCGCCGCTTCATCCACACCGAGCAGCTCGGCCAGACGCCGGTCGGAGAAACCGAACCGTTTGGCACGCAAAAGTGTGAGGTCGTCGAGCGCATCCAGGCCGCCGAGCGCGGCAATTCCGGTCTCGCACTCGACCAATTGCCCGATGTTCTCGAGGAACCAGGGGTCTATGCCGGTCAGCCTGTGGACCTCTTCGACCGAACTGCCGCGGCGAAGCGCCTCGGCGATATACCACAACCGCTCGGGGTTGGGCCGGACCAGCCGGTCATGAAGGTCCGCGTCGTTTCTGGGCTCCAGACCGGCCGTTCCGGTCTCGAGCGAACGTAGAGCCTTTTGCAGACTCTCCTTGAAGGTCCGGCCGATAGCCATGACCTCCCCCACCGACCTCATCTGCGAGTCGAGGGTATCGTCGGTGGCCGCGAACTTCTCGAAGGTAAAGCGCGGTATCTTGGTAACCACATAGTCGATGCTGGGCTCGAACGAGGCCGGGGTCTGGCGGGTGATGTCGTTGGGTATCTCGTCCAGAGTCAGTCCAACGGCGAGCTTGGCGGCTATCTTGGCAATGGGGAACCCGGTGGCCTTGGAGGCCAGTGCCGAGCTTCGCGACACCCTCGGGTTCATTTCGATGACGACCATGCGTCCGCTGGCCGGGTCGACGGCGAACTGTATGTTCGAGCCGCCGGTGGCCACCCCTATCTCGCGGATTATCGCCAGCGAGGCGTCCCGCATAATCTGATACTCTTTGTCGGTCAGCGTCTGTGCCGGCGCTATGGTTATCGAGTCACCGGTATGCACACCCATGGCGTCGAAGTTCTCTATGGAGCAAATGATGACCACGTTGTCCTTGTGGTCGCGCATCACCTCCAACTCGAACTCCTTCCAACCTTCCACCGATTGCTCGACCAAGGCCTCACCCACCGGCGAGCATTCCAGCGCCCAGGCCAACCCCGTCTCGAAGTCATCTTCGCTGTAGGCCATATTGGCGCCGCTTCCGCCCAGCGTGCGCGAAGGACGGATGATGACCGGCAGCCCCAGCTCATCCTTGATTGACCGTCCGCTCTCCATCGAGGTCGCATAACCGCTCCGGGGAACCTCCAGCCCAATCTTGTCCATGGCGGCCTTGAAGAGGTTGCGGTCCTCGGCCTTCTTGACCGCTTCCATGCCCGCACCGATGAGTTCCACGCCGTAGCGCTCGAGGACTCCTGCCTCGTCGAGCTCGATGGCCAGGTTGAGCGCGGTCTGCCCGCCCATGGTCGGCAACAGGGCATCGGGACGCTCACGTTCGATGATGGCCTGGGCCGCCTCCAAACAGACGGGCTCTATATAGGTACGGTCGGCAAAACCCGGGTCGGTCATGATGGTGGCGGGGTTCGAATTGACCAGCACCACCCGGTAGCCCTCTTCCTTTAAGGCCTTGCAGGCCTGTGTCCCCGAATAATCGAACTCGCAGGCCTGGCCGATGACGATCGGACCGGCGCCAATCAGCATGATGGTCTTGATGTCCTGGCGTTTGGGCAAGCTCTCAGAGTTCCTCTATGTCGCGCACGGGCAACTCGAGCGCCCGCGCTCCGCGGCGGGCCCCGTCCATCGAACTGACGAAGCGCTTGAACAAAGGATGCGCATCGTGCGGCCCGGGCGAGGCTTCGGGATGATACTGCACGGAAAAGACCGGATGGCCGGTATGTTCGACACCCTCGACGGTACGGTCGTTGAGATTCAATCGGGTGACCCGAAGGTCGCCGGGCAAAGAACCGGCATCGACGGCAAAGCCGTGGTTCTGGGCGGTTATCTCGACAACCCCGCTATCGACATCGATGACCGGGTGGTTGCCACCATGGTGGCCAAACTTGAGCTTGAAGGTCCGGGCTCCGAACGCCAGCGAAAGTATCTGGTGGCCCAGGCATATACCGAAGGTCGGCAGTTCGGAGGCCAGCCGACCGACGTTCTCTATGGCACCGGACACGGCCTCAGGGTCGCCGGGACCGTTGGACAGGAACAGACCGTCGGGACCGAGTTCGAGAACCTCGGCGGCCGTGGTGGTGGCCGGGACCACGGCGACCTGGCAGCCTAGCTCGCGCAGGCTTCTAAGGATGTTGGCCTTGATGCCGAAGTCGAAGGCGACCACCAAGGGGCCCTCGTCCGAAACGCTCTCGAATCCACCGGCCAAACGCCAGGGCCCCGAGGTCCAGCGGTAGGGCGCCGTCGCGCTCACGCCCCCGGCCAGGTCCTGCCCCTCCAGGCTTGGCCTGGCCTGGGCCTCGGCCACCAGTGCACCGGTATCCACATCGCCACTGGCCAACACGGCCTGTTGCGCGCCGTGGTCACGGATATGGCGGACAAGCGCGCGCGTATCGAGGCCTTCAATACCGACGATAGCGTGGCGGCGCATATAATCGCCGAGCTTCTCGGTGGACCGCCAGTTGCTCGGCCTGTCCCAGTACTCGCGCACCACGAAGCCCTTCACCCAGGGCTTGAAGCTCTCGGAGTCCTCGATGTTGACCCCGACATTGCCGATCTCGGGGCAGGTCATAGTGACTATCTGACCGTCGTAGGAGGGGTCGGTAAGTATCTCCTGATAACCGGTCATCGAGGTGTTGAAAACGACCTCGCCGGCCGTACGGCCTTCGGCGCCAAAGGAACTGCCGGCGAACACACGCCCGTCGGCAAGCGCGAGCGTGGCCTTCAGGCCGCTTCCCATACCGTCCGTCCCCCCACCATGGTCCGCTCCACCCGGCCCTTGAGGCCCCAACCACCGAACGGTGTGTTTTTGCTCTTCGATTCCAACGCGGCCGGCTCCAACCGCCACTCGGCCTCGGGGTCGAGGACCGTGAGGTCGGCCGCTACACCCACCGACAGGGTGCCAGCTTCGAGTCCGAGGTTGCGCGCTGGTGCGGTGCTCATCGCATCGACCATACGTTCGGCGCTCAGTATCCCCTCGCGGACCAGCGTCATCGTCAGAGGCAGCATGGTCTCGAGCCCGACTATCCCGAAAGCGGCGCGGTCGAACTCGCCCACCTTCTCGTCGTGGTGATGGGGCGCGTGGTCGGTGGCAATGGTGTCGATGGCCCCGTCCGCAAGACCGGCGCGTATCGCCTCGACGTCCTTGGCGGTCCGTAGCGGCGGATACATCTTGGCGTTGGTGTTGTATCCGTCGGCCGCGGTCTCATCGAGAATGAAATGGTGCGGTGCCGCCTCCGCGCTGACCTCCAGGCCTTCGTCCTTGGCCCGCCGTACCAACTCGACCGATTGCGCAGTCGAGAGATGGGCCAGGTGCAGGCGTCCGCCGGTGTAACGGGCAAGCTCGATGTCACGGCCGACCATCGCGGCCTCACCGGCCGCGGGTATTCCGCTCAGCCCGAGCCGCATCGAGGTAAAGCCCTCGTTCATCACCCCGCCCTCGGAAAGGCAGAGGTCCTCCTCGTGGGCTATGACCGGGAACCCGAACATCCGGGCGTACTCGAGAGCCCGCCGCATGAGCCCCGAGTTCATGACCGGGCGGCCGTCGTCGGAAACGGCGACGATGCCGGCCTCGTACATCTCGCCGAACTCGGCCAGGTGTTCGCCCTCTAGACCCACCGAAAGCGCGCCTATGGGATAGACCCGCGCCAACCCGGCCGCGCGCGCACGGGCCAGGATCAGTTGGGTGACGGCACCGTTGTCGTTGACCGGATTGGTGTTGGCCATGCACGCCACAGAGGTCACGCCGCCGGCCACCGCCGACCGGCAACCGCTGGCGATGGTCTCCTTGTACTCGTAACCCGGCTCGCGCAGATGGACGTGCATGTCGACGAATCCGGGCGTGACCCACATGCCTGAGGCATCAACGCGGCCGGCACCGTCGCCCGGGATGCTGCCGGGACGGTCGACGGCCGCGATAAGGCCCTGGTCAATGAGGACATCGAGCTTCTCGTCACGCCCGTTGGCCGGGTCGATGACCCGCCCGCCCGATATCAGCGTCTTTCCGTTCGCGCCGGCCATCAGTTGCCTCCCACCACGCCCAGAACGGGTTCCACGTGCGGTTCGGGAATCTCGCTGCCCCTTATGCCGTCGGCCCCCGGGATGATGAGCTGGTAAAGAACGGCCATGCGCATGGCCACCCCGTTGGCGACCTGGTTCATCATCACCGAGTAGGGCCCATCGGCCACCCCGCTGGCAATCTCGATACCGCGGTTCATCGGCCCCGGGTGCAGGATGATGACGTCGTCGGCGGCGCGATCGACGGCCTCTTCGGTCAAACAGAAGTAATGGGCGTACTCGTCGAGGGTGGGAAAGTAGTTGCTGCCCTGACGTTCGCGCTGGATACGCAGCATCATAATCACGTCGGCGCCTTCAACGGCCGGTGCCAGCGAGTGGTGCAACTCGCAACCCAGCTCGGCAAACTGCCCGGGCAAGAGGCTCGGCGGTCCTGCCAACCTCACCTTGGCGCCGAGTGTTCTCAGACCAAAGACGTTCGAACGAGCCACCCGCGAATGAAGGATATCGCCGACTATGGCCACCTTGAGCCCGGCCAGGTCGCGCTTTCGCTGGCGGATGGTGAGTATGTCGAGGAGTGCCTGGGTGGGATGTTCGTGAGCGCCGTCACCGGCATTGATGATCGGGCACTCGGCTATGTCGGCCAGCAGGCCCGGGGCACCGGCCGCGGGATGGCGAACGACTATGGCATCGGGCGACATCGCGGCCAGGTTGCGGGCCGTATCGACCAAGGTCTCACCCTTCGACAGGCTCGAGCCCTTGGTCGATATGTTGATGGAATCGGCCGATAGACGCTTGGCCGCGATCTCGAAAGAGATGCGGGTCCGCGTGCTGTCCTCGAAGAACAGGTTGACGATGGTCTTGCCGCGAAGCGTGGGAACCTTCTTGACATCGCGCTCGGATATCTCGTTCATCGATTCGGCCGAATCGAGCAAAAGCTCTATGTCGGCGGCCGTCACGCCCTCGAGTCCCAGCAAATGTCTCGTGTTAGCCATGGGCCGCCTCCTCGATGACGACGGCATCGTTGCCGTCAATCTCTTCCAAGCACACGACCACCTTCTGTTCGCGCGCGGTGGGGATGTTCCTACCCACGAAGTCGGCCCGGATGGGCAGTTCCCTGTGCCCGCGGTCGATAAGGACCGCCAGCTGCACGGCGGCGGGCCGGCCCAGGTCTATCAGGGCGTCCATCGCCGAACGGATGGTCCGGCCGGTGAACAGCACGTCGTCGACCAGCACCACCGTCAGACCGGTCAGGTCGAAGGGCAAGTCGGTAGGCCCGAGCTTGGCCACGGTCCCGAGAGAACCGTGGTCGTCGCGGTAAAGGGTCACGTCGATGGCACCGACCGGCGGCGAGGAACCTTCGATGTCGGTAATGAGGGCCGCGAGCCGCTCGGCCAGCGGGACCCCGGTCGAGCGTATGCCGACCAGCGCCAGGCCCTCGGCCCCGCCGTTACGCTCGAGTATCTCGTGGGCAACCCGGGTCATGGCCCTGCGCATCTGGGCGCCGGTCAGGAACTCCTTGGTCGCCATCAGTCGAGGGCTCCGGGTGCGGGACAAAAAAATACCCCGACACGCCGATATCGAGGCAGTATGTGGGCGGGCATAGGCCCGTTCTTTTCGGTGTGTTGTCCCATCGGCACCCTTGCCGGCCTCGCTGGGCCGAATTAAAAGGTACTTCCTTGTCGCTGTGACCTAGATAGTGGCCGGGTCCCGGCTTGTCAACGCCGCCGGTCGCTTAAGGCACCGGATCGCCGATGCGGCCCCAGCGCGGCCTCATCCTTTCGGCGTCCCAGGACCAATACAGGATGAAGGCCTTGCCGAGGATGTCCTCGACCGGGACGGTCCCCCAAAAACGGCTGTCGTGGCTGTGGTTGCGGTTGTCGCCCAGCACGAACACATGCCCATCGGGGACCTTGAACGGACCGAAGTTGTCACGCGGCCGGCGTCCGTTGCCACCCCCGGCCAGATGCGCGTGGGCGTCGGCAACCGGCTCGCCGTTTATGTGGAGAGCGCGGTCGCGCAGCTCGACGGTCTCGCCGGGCAGTCCGGTGACACGCTTGATGAAATCCTTGGAACGGTCCTGCGGATACACGAACACAACCACGTCGTCACGCTCGGGCGCGGCAAAGGAGACCAAGCGCTTTCCCCAAAACGGCACCCGTATCCCGTATAGGAACTTGTTGACGAGCAGATGGTCACCGATTTCGAGCGTGGGCAGCATCGAGCCGCTCGGAATCTTGAAGGCCTGCACGACGAACCCGCGGATGAACAACGCGAGCAGCACAGCCATGGCCAGCGCCTCGGCATACTCCCGCCATACCGGGCGCCGCCCGGCTCCTTTGTCGCCGCCTGCCAATTCAGTCTCCGATCTTGAGGACGGCCAGGAACGCCTCTTGTGGTACTTCCACGCTCCCGACCTGTTTCATCCTCTTTTTCCCTTCTTTCTGCCGTTCGAGCAACTTGCGTTTGCGGGTAACGTCCCCGCCATAGCACTTGGCGGTAACGTTCTTGCGAAGGGCCTTGACCTGCTCCTTGGCTACCACGCGGCTTCCGATGGCGGCCTGTATGACCACATCAAACATCTGCCGCGGGATTATCTTGCTCATCTTCTTGGCCAGATCGCGGCCGCGCCCGTAGGCCTGGGCCTTGTGGCAGATGAGCGACAGGGCATCGACCCGTTCGCCGTTCAGCAGCAGGTCGAGCTTGACCAGAGGCGAGACCCTGAATTCGGTATGAACGTAATCGAGCGAAGCATATCCGCGCGATACGGATTTAAGTCGGTCATAGAAGTCGTAGACCATCTCGCCGAGCGGCAGCTCGTAGACGATGACCGCACGGTTGTCGCCCTGCACATCCAAGCCTTTCTGTGTTCCGCGTTTCTCCTCGCAGAGCTTGATGACCGCGCCGACATAGTCGGCGGGAACGTGGATGGTGGCCGCAATGAAGGGCTCGGAGAGCCGCTCGATGCCTATCTGGTCAGGCATCGCCGAAGGGTTGTCTATCTCAACCTCGGTGCCGTCCTTGAAGTGGACCATATAGGCGACCGTCGGTGCGGTGGTGATGAGTTCGAGGCCGAACTCACGTTCGAGCCTTTCTTGGGTGATTTCGATGTGGAGAAGACCGAGGAAACCGCAACGGAACCCGAAACCCAGGGCCGCCGAGGTCTCGGGCTCATAGGAAAAGGCCGAATCGTTGAGCTTGAGCTTTTCGATTGCATCGCGCAGCGCCTCGTACTGGCCCGAGTCGGTAGGATATATACCGGCAAAGACCATCGGCTTTACCTGCTGAAAACCGGGCAGCGGCTCGCTTGCCCCACCGCGCGCCGAGGTCACGGTATCGCCGACGCGCACCTCGCTGATGTCCTTGATGCTGGCGGCAATGCACCCTACCTCGCCCGCCCCGAGCGCTTCGACCTCGGTAGGCCCGGGTTCGAAAACCCCGGCACGGGTGACCTCGTATGTACGCGAGGACCGCATGAGCCTGATGCGGTCGCCCTTGGCCACCCGGCCCTCTACTACTCTGACCATCGCAATGGCTCCGAGATAGGGGTCGAACCAACTGTCGAACACCAAGGCCTGTAGCGGCCGGCCCTCGCCCGTAACAGGGGCCGGTACCCGGGCCACGAGCGCGTCGAGCACACCGGCAATCCCCGCGCCGGTCTTGGCGCTTATCTCGAGAGCCTCGGAGGCGTCGAGCCCGATCACCTCTTCTATCTGCCTGCGGACCCGGTCGACGTCGGCGCTCGGAAGGTCGATCTTGTTGAGGACCGGAACGATCTCGAGATCGTTGTCGAGCGCCAGATAGACGTTGGCCAGGGTCTGGGCCTCCACCCCCTGGGCCGCATCGATGACCAGCAACGCCCCCTCGCAGGCGGCCAGCGAGCGCGAGACCTCGTATGAGAAATCCACGTGCCCGGGCGTGTCGATGAGGTTGAGGGTATAGCGCTCACCGTCGGCGGCCTCGTGGAACAGACGTACTGCGCGGGCCTTGATGGTGATTCCGCGCTCGCGCTCCAACTCCATGTCATCGAGCAACTGCTCGGACATCTGCCGGCCGGAAACCGTACCGGTGGCCTCGAGAAGACGGTCGGCCAGCGTCGACTTGCCGTGGTCGATATGGGCGATGATGGAGAAGTTGCGTATTCTGGAGGCCTTCATGGGATTGACGGTCGCGGCGGCCGGCGCTCAGACGTGCGAAGCGAAGAACTCGACGGTGTCGGCCACGCCCGCGGCCAGCTGCGTCGACGGCGACCAGGCAAGCTGCTGGGCGGCCAGCGATATATCGAGAACGTTGCGCCGCGACTCTCCCGCCTTGGCCGGACCGTAGACCGCCGAGCCCTCGCCCCCGACCCCCGCCTTTATCGCCTCGTAAAGCTCGACCACGTTGGTCTCTTGCCCAGTCCCTATGTTGACCGCACCGCGGAAGCTCGTCTCCAGACAGGACAGGTTGGCGCGAACCACGTCGCCTACGTAGACATAATCACGGGTCTGCAGTCCATCGCCGTTTATCTTGCAGTCCCTACCGGCAAGCAGCATCTTGGCAAATATCGCGACGACCCCGGCCTCGCCGTGCGGGTCCTGGCGCGGGCCGTAGACGTTGCCGTAACGAAGGGTGACCGAGGTCATCCCGTGGACCTCGCTGTAGTAGTGCAGGTATTGCTCGCCGGCCAGCTTGCTCACACCGTAGGGACAGACCGGCCGGGTCGGTGTCGAGGCCTCCTTGCAGGGCAGGCTCTCGGGCTCGCCGTAGACCGTTCCGCCCGACGAGGCGAACACCACAAGGCCTGTACCGGCCCTGCGTCCGGCCTCGAGCAGATTGATAAAACCGGCGATGTTGATGCTGGCGTCGTAGGCCGGGTCGTCGACCGACACCCGGACGTTCATCTGCGCAGCGTGATGGTTGATGACCTCGGGCGCGAGGTCCCCGACCAGTTCGGCTGCGGCCTCGCTCCTTATGTCGAGCTGTTCGAAACGAGCGCCCTGGGGGACGTTCTCACGGTGGCCGCTCGAGAGGTCGTCGATGACCGCGACCTCGTGACCAGCACCGACATAGGCCTCGGCCACATGGGAACCGATGAAACCGGCCCCGCCAGTGACCAGGATGCGCACTAGGCGGCGCCCTGCCCGTCCTGCCCGCTGACCCCGTCGAGCTTGGCGCGGAAGTACTCTATGGCCTTGCCGAGCCCCTCTTCGAGCTCCACCCGGGGCTCCCAACCGAGCCTCGCCTTGGCCTTGCTGATGTCGGGCTGACGGACCTTGGGATCATCGACCGGCAAGGGCTCGTGGACTATATCGACCGCCGAGCCGGTCAGCTCCTTTATCCGCACCGCAAAGTCGAGGATGGTCATCTCGGCCGGGTTGCCGAGGTTCACCGGTTCTTCCTCGTCGGATTCGAGCAAGCGAACGACACCCTCTACGAGGTCGTCGACGTAACAGAAGCTGCGGGTCTGATCGCCCTTACCGTAGACCGTCATCGGTTCACCGCGTAGCGCCTGGCAGATGAAGTTGGGCACCACACGGCCGTCGCGCATACGCATGCGCGGCCCGTAGGTGTTGAAGATGCGCGCGATACGGGTATCGACCCCGTGAGAACGGCGGTAGGCCATGGTCATGGCCTCGAGAAAACGCTTAGCCTCGTCGTACACCCCACGCGGCCCAATCGGGTTCACGTTGCCCCAGTAGTCCTCTCGCTGTGGGTGGACCAACGGGTCGCCGTAGACCTCGGAGGTCGAAGCGACCAATATCCGGGCCTTTTTTTCCTTGGCCAGCCCCAAGGCCTTATGCGTGCCGAGCGAACCGACCTTGAGGGTCTGGATGGGAAGCTCGAGGTAATCGACCGGGCTTGCTGGCGAAGCGAAGTGGAGGATGAAGTCCAACTCCCCGCTTACGTAGATGTATTCGGTGATGTTCTGGTCGTGAAAACTGAAGTTACGGTCGCCGAACAGATGCGCGATGTTGTCACGGTCACCGGTCAACAGATTGTCGACACAGATGACCTCGTCGCCACGCTCCAGAAAGCGCTCACACAGGTGCGACCCTATGAAGCCCGCACCGCCGGTCACCAATACTCTTGCCACCGTTGCTCCTTAGGGCGTGACGGCCGGACGGCCGATAGGAAAGTAACTGAATCCCTTCTTGCGCATTTGCTCCGGTTCCCAGAGGTTACGGCCATCGAAGATGACAGGTTCCTTTAGTAGGCCCTTGACTCGCTCGAAATCGGGCCTGCGGAACTCGTTCCATTCGGTGACCACCAACATGGCATCGGCCCCTTCGAGGGCATCGTAACCGGTACGGTGGTAGGAGATCCGGTCGCCGAACACCGCGCGCGCGGTATCCATGGCCTCGGGGTCGTGCGCGCG
>JAYGCK010000073.1:0-4440 GCA_046583395.1 Deltaproteobacteria bacterium | reverse complement strand
TCCAACCGGTTGATTGTGCGTGCCGCGGCCATGGGCTAGGCAGCGCGTCGATGGCCAACGCCGGTCCCGAGACTGCATCGAGTTTTCTGGTCGTCCGCCTGGGTGCCATTGGCGATTGTCTGCGCGCCCTCCCTGCCGTTGGTCAACTCAGGCGGCAGCGGCCCGAGGCCAAGATAGGCTGGGTGGTCGAGGACTGGGTACAGGGGGCGCTTACGGGCTGCACGGCCGTCGACCGCTTCCATACCCTCAATCGCGGCGAGCTAAGGTCGGGTCCACGCCGGGCCCTAGCCGAGATAACACGGCTGACGGCCGAACTGCGGGCCGAAGGCTACGAGGTCGCCCTCGACCTGCACGGCAGGTTAAAGAGCGGTGTGGTCACACGGCTTAGCGGTGCGCGTTGGCGTATCGGTTACGCGCGAAAGGACACCAGCGAAGGGAACCATCTGTTCACCAATCTGCATGTAAGTCTCGAAGATACATGGGAAAGCCGTGTGCTGCGCTTTCTGCGCCCGCTCGAACTCATAGGTATCGGCGCCGATGGGGCTCCCATCCATGAGGGCCTCGCGCCCGAGGCCGCCGACCTCGATACCGCGCGCGATTGGTATGAGGCTGCCGGGCGTCCCCGCCTGGCTGTCTATCCGGGGACCAGCGCCGGGCGAGCCGGGCAGCGCTGGCCTTCGAACAAGTGGATTGCCCTGTTGGCCCGCCTCATGGGGGAGGGCGTCCGGGCGGTGGTGTTCTGGGGGCCCGAGGAGCAACGGCTTGTCGCCGAGATAGCCGACGGTTCGGGTGCCGAACTGGCCCCGCCCACAACGCTTGGACAGATGACAGCGATGCTGGGCCTGTTCGAATGCTATGTCGGGGCCGACACCGCGGCCCTGCACATGTCTTGGATGCAGGGAGTGCCGTGTGTGTTCTTCAGCGGCCCCAAGCCGGTGCGGACCATCGCACCGCTGGAGCCCGTGCCTTGGCGAGCGTTATGCGCTAGTCGTTATTTTGTTGAGGGGCGGCGGCCGGGCCGGCAATCCAAAGAAACCGTGACAGAGGTGAGCGTAGAGGAGGCCCTGGCGGCCGTGCGCGAGCTTCTCGGTACGGGGCGTCTAGAGAAAGATGAGCAAGGACGATAGCACCGCCGCCTTACCGGAAGCGGCCGGGGTGACCGCCGCTCACGATCGCGCGCTGGAGATCTGGGCCAAAGCCGGACCCGAACCTGTCGATAACGCCGATGGATTGATAGGGGTGATTACCTCGCAGCACTTTTGCAACTTCACGCTGTGGGGACTCGAGGACGAGGCGCGCCGCCGCGACGTCGACGACTCGCATATCGCCACAGTCAAACGTGGTATCGACGAATGGAACCAACGCCGGAACGACCTCATCGAGACCATCGATGAAGGGCTGCTCGCGCTTTTTCCGCCCCCCGCGAACTCGGCTACCCAGCACTCCGAGTCGGCCGGTATGATGATAGACCGCCTTTCCATCCTCGCGCTCAAGGTGGGCAATATGAGCGCACTGGCCAAGGGGGAAGGCGAAGTGGCCCGCGAGTGCGCCGGCAAGCTTGAGGTGTTGCGCCAGCAGCGTGACGATCTTGGCCGATGTCTCGACTCCCTTATGGCCGACTGTATGGCCGGCCGGCGTTACTATAAGGTCTACCGTCAGTTCAAAGCCTACAACGACCCCAGATTGAATCCTTACCTAGCGGGCAGCGACTGAGCGTGGCCGCCATGGAGACACTGATATGAAACGGAACGACGGCCGTGGTCCGGCCGAACTGCGCGGTATCTCGATAGTTCCCGGCTTCATCGAGAATGCCGAAGGCTCGGTCTTGATGGAGACCGGGCGTACAAAGGTCATCTGCACGGCTTCGGTAGAAGATGGCGTGCCGCGCTTCATGGCCGACCAGGGCCGCGGATGGGTGACGGCCGAGTACGGGATGCTGCCACGCGCGACCGACACCCGCAGCGACCGAGAGGCCGCCCGTGGCAAGGTCGGTGGCCGGACGATGGAGATACAACGGCTCATCGGACGCAGCTTACGCGACGTGGTCGATATGGAGGCCCTCGGCGAGCGCACGGTCAAAATAGATTGCGATGTCATTCAGGCCGACGGCGGCACACGCACCGCGGCCATAACCGGCGCATGGGTCGCCCTGGCACTTGCCTGCCGCGGACTGCTCGACGCCGGGACCATAGAGCGCGATCCGCTCGGCCAAGGCGTGGCGGCGACCAGCGTGGGAATAGTCGATGGCCTGCCGCTGCTGGACCTTTGTTACGAAGAGGACTCACGTGCCGATGTGGACATGAACGTGGTCATGACCTCGGCCGGACATTTCATCGAGGTACAGGGCACGGCCGAAGGCACACCGTTTCCCAAACAGATGCTCGACACCCTGACTGACCTGGCCTGGGCCGGCATCCAGGAACTTCTCGAGGCCCAACGGGGTGTCCTTGAACGGGCGTCCTGAGCGGTTGGTCCTGGCAAGCTCGAACCGGGGCAAGCTGGCCGATTTCCGTCTGCTGTTTGCCGGTTCGGGAATCACCATAGAGTTGCCCGAGGACCACGGTGTAAGCCTCGATGTGGAGGAGACCGGCCAGACCTTCCTCGATAACGCCCGCTTGAAAGCGCGGGCCTCGGTGGCTGCTACGGGGTTGGCCTCCTTGGCCGACGACTCGGGTATAATCGCTTACGCGCTTGGTGAGGAGCCCGGAGTTATCTCAGCGCGGTATGCCGGGCTCGAATGCGATGACCATGCCAACAACCTGAAGCTCATCGCCCGTTTGGCCGGCCATGAAGACCGCCGTGCCGCCTTCGTCTGTTCTTTGGTGCTGGCCTGGCCCGACGGAGGCGAGCTTTGCAGCGAAGGCCGCTGTGAGGGTCGGGTGATAGACCAGGAGCGCGGCGCCAACGGTTTTGGATACGATGCGGTGTTCTATCGCGATGACCTCCAGCGGACCTTTGGGGAAGTCTCGGCCGAGGAAAAGAACGCACGCAGCCACCGTGCGGCCGCCGTGCGCGAGTTGTTGCCCCTGCTTTCTTGCAAGCAGGGGCGGGCGGGGTGAGAATCACGAAAACGGGGTGTGGCGCAGTCTGGTAGCGCACCTGCTTTGGGAGCAGGGGGTCGAAGGTTCGAATCCTTTCACCCCGACCATTATTATCACCGGCGTGGCCGGCACCGGACGCATGTGCGCCAGTAGCTCAGTTGGATAGAGCAGCGGCCTTCTAAGCCGCAGGTCCCAGGTTCGATTCCTGGCTGGCGCGCCATGCACAATACGTGTCGCGCCACATAAGAGGAGGCACTATGACCGACATACTATGCATAGGGCTCGAATGCGGCGACGCGCCACTTTCGGCATTGGGCCTGGCGCGCATCATGTTCTCGGGTTTGCTGGCCGTTCTGTTCCTGCAGTCGGGCATCGACAAGGTCAGCGATTGGCAGGGCAACATCGGCTGGCTCACCGAGCACTTCTCCTCTTCGCCCCTGGCCGGACTGGTTCCGGCCATGTTGGCTACGGTGGCCGTCGTCGAGCTGGCCGCCGGCTTCATCTCGGGTGCCGGCGTCATAGCGATGCTCTTTTACGGTAGCCGCGTGCTGGCCGTCACCGGCGCGCTCGCGGGCATGGCAGCCCTGCTGATGTTGTTCTTCGGCCAGCGCCTGGCCAAGGACTATGAGGGCGCGGCCGTGTTGGCCGGCTATTTCACCCTGATGCTGGTCGGCCTCTATCTGTTGCAGCTATAGGCCGCGGGCTTTCTCAAAGGCCGTTATCTTGTCTTCATGCTGGAGCGTGAGGCCTATTTGGTCCAGCCCTTCGAGCAGGCGGGTGCGTAAGAAATCATCGAGTTCGAAAGCGAGGCTTGTGCCGTCGGGCTTGGTGACCGTTCCGGCCTTCACATCGACCACCAGACGATAGCCCTCGGTAGCGCGCATCTCGCTGAAGAGCGTGCCGACGGTGTTGGTGTCCAGAACGATGGGCAGCATGCCGTTGTTGAAGCAGTTGTTGTAAAAGATGTCGGCGAACGACGGTGCGATGACGCATCGGATGCCGTAATCGTTGAGCGCCCAGGGGGCGTGCTCGCGAGATGAGCCGCAACCGAAGTTGTCTCGCGCCAACAGAATGCCGGCCCCTTCGTAGCGAGGGGCGTTCATCTCGAAGTCGGCGTTGAGCTTCTCGCCGCCGTCGAGGTAGCGCCAGTCGTAGAACAGCACATCACCGTAGCCGGTCCTCTCGATGCGTTTTAGAAACTGCTTGGGGATGATTTGGTCGGTATCGACATTGGCCGCGTCCATCGGTGCCACCAAGGCGTCGAGCTTCTTGAAGGATTGCACGGCTATTTGAACTCCCAGTCGCGGATGTCGGTGAAGTGGCCGCTGATGGCCGCGGCAACCGCCATGGCCGGGCTCAGCAAGTGGGTACGGCCATCCTTGCCCTGGCGTCCTTCGAA
>JAYGCK010000067.1:0-5547 GCA_046583395.1 Deltaproteobacteria bacterium | reverse complement strand
TCAATGATGTGCTGTAGGTTGGGATCATGCTGGGCCGGACTCAGTTGTTTACGCCAGTTCGAGCCGCTGGGCGTGTATATGCCCCAGGCATTACCGTGAGGGATGACTATGGTCTCGAAGCCCCACTGTGAGAGCTTTTCGAAGAGTTCGGCGGGCGTTTCTGCACCCTCGGTGCAGTGCTCTGGGAGCTCGCGTGTGTCGATACCCTTGGGGCAGTCCACGGTCTTTGCGAGTTTGGCCTGATAATAGTTCAGATCGAGGTAGTATTGGTAGTTGCCCGAGTCGAGGATTGGCAGTCCGAACCTCTGCGAGAGAGGTGGTTGCTCTCGCATAGCTGCGTGCGTGGCACCGCCTGAATGTATGGGCCGCTTAGGGACGCTCCCTTCGTCCGTTTCGAGCAGGATCACATTCTTATGGCCGTAGTGGTCCTCGCGAGTCTGACCAATCTGTGTCCACTCCCAGCCGAGGAAACTTACCATGTCGGGGTCCGACGAGTTGCCAGCGATCTCGTTGCAGCGCCTTATTGTGTCTTTGGTCTCTTGCCAGCGGCGCGGCGTCAAAGCTTCTGCGTGGTCGTTGATGGACCAGAAGTCCAACGCCGAACAGTATCGGGCGTAGTCGCAAGCGTCCGACACCGGGTGTGCTCCATCTCCCTGCAGTATGGGCAGACTCATCAGGAAGGCGTCGGCTGAATACGTCGTGTGGACATGCAGGTCGCCAAAGAGGATCTGTTTGGTGGGAGCTTCCAGAGATGCACTGCTGGCGACCGTCTTAGCTGCACTGGCCTGTGTGCGCTCCATCTGTCGAACAACTGAGGCCGGACGCTGGGCCCCCTCAATCGTGCCGGGACCTCGGTGCTTGCCGCATCCTGTCGTCGACCCCATGAGCACTATGGAGAGCCAGGCCAGGAGAACTGTGTTGATCGTCGTCTTCATATGCGCACCGGTTCCTCTTCTTCTATGCCCAGCACACTGAGCATGCGCCCGAGCCCTAGAAACATTGAACAGCAAGTAACTAGGTCGAGTATCTCTTCCTCGCTGAACTCGGCACGCAGGCGCTCGAAGAAGTCGTCGTCGAGCGAGTCGTGCGAAACGCAGAAGCGTTCGGCGAACTCTATGGCCAGTTTCTCCTGGGCGCTATAACCGTCTGTGTCTTTCCAGTTCCCGACTGATGCGTAGAGTCTCTCAGCTTCGTCTTGCCCCGCCAACTGCGAGGCCCGGGCCTGTAGTCAAACTAGGCACTGGTTAATCTCGGCCACGCGCATGCGCGCGAACTCGCGAACCCGGACGGGCAGTTTGCTGTTCGCGTATACCGCGCCGCTGAACTCCGCGATTCCCTTGGCCATCCCAGGCGCGGTCGCCATCAGGCGTGCGCTCTCGGAACCGTCTCCGTCGGGTACTCGTATCTTTGCCATCTCTGTCCCCCCCACTTCCTCGGATATCAGCCGGTCGGGGCCGAGCAAAGCCGTGCGTGACTCTCGGCGGCGGGTCGGGCTAAATGAGGTGGATGTCGGAGGGGGTCGGACGGTCAGGGACCGCGCTCGTGGTCGAGGGTGGAGGCATGCGCGGGATCTTCACGGCCGGTGTGCTCGACGTCTTTGCGGAAAAGGGAGTGGGGCCCTTTGGCCTCTACATAGGTGTTTCTGCCGGCGCGCTGACGCTGTCGTCTTATCTGTCGGGCCAGGCCGGCCGTAATCTCACGATACTGACCGGGGCCGGCATGAGTCCCCAGTTCATGAGCTTTCGACGGTTCCTGCTCGGCGGACACTGGATAGATATGGACTGGGCATTCGAGACCTGGGAACGCGAACGGCCGACCGACATTGCCGCCGCGCTTGCACATCTGGCCGGCCGCCAATTCCTGGCCGTCTGCACATCGGTCGCGACGGGCCAGGCCGTGTATCTTGAACCGCGGGCTGAGAATTGGATAGACTGTCTTCGTGCCACCAGCGCCTTGCCTGTTTACTATCGCGGCTTTATCGATATCGGCGGTCAGGAACTGGCCGACGGCAGTATGGCCGCACCGCTTCCGGTCGCTGAGGCCATCGCCCGTGGCGCCCGCCGAATTATAGTACTACGAACCCGTCCGTCCGATTTTCGGGCCCGGCTGGGCGCCATGGAGCGCTACGTGGCCTTTAAGGTGCGCGGACGGCGCGCGCTACAACAGGCCGGTTACCGGCATCCTTCGGTATACAACGCTTCGGTCGAACTGATTGCGCACCCGCCCGAAGGTGTAGATGTGCTCGAGATAGCGCCGCCTGTGCCTTTGCGTACCGGCCGTACACATCCGACCGAGGATTCTCTTAAGCAAGACTACGAAAGCGGGCGTGCAGCGGCGTTGGCCGGACTGGTGCGCATGGCCGCGCTTGGGGTCGCTGTCTCTGGTTAGTGGCAAGTTGCCGGTGATGCGGCTAATGAGACGACATGGCCGATTCCGCCAGGCAGAGACTCATGGTGCGCGCCTTCAACGCGGCCAAGGGTCTCGGAGCACGCTTCGGCTCCGTCCCGGGACTGGTCGATTCGGCCGACGCTCTCCATGAGACAGCCGCAACGGCCGTCGGCTACGATGACTTCGGCGACCCTTCCTACCGCCAGGGTTTCGATGTCCTCATGCGGGCATACGACGAGGAGGCACGGCTGACACCCTTTGGTCGGATGATGGTCGACCAACAGTTGCTTGGTATCCTTAAGAACCGGTTGTTCGCCGAGCGTGCCTGGGCTGCAGACCCCGGTATACGAGCCACCGAGATCAATCGGCCGATATTTGTGCTGGGTCTTCCGCGGACCGGTACCACGGCTCTCCACCACCTCCTTGGTCAGGATCCGGGTATCCAGATTCTTGAGTACTGGCTGGCTGCCGCGCCACAGGCCCGTCCGGCAGTCTCAGGGTGGGCCGGGCATGCCGACTTCAAGCGTTCGGCCCGAGATCTTAAGACGACCTATTATCTGGACCCATCTCTGAAGGCCATACACCTTATGACCGCGGAGGGTCCCGAAGAATGCCGCCATCTCTTCCAGCAGACCTTCAGCGACGATACTTTCGATTGTAACGCTACGATACCTTCCTACTCTGAGTGGTACTTTGACCATGACATGACTGATTGTTACGAGCGTCACCGTGATCTTCTAAAGCTCATCGGTTCTACGAGTCCTGAGAAACGCTGGGTGCTTAAGTACCCGGTTCACATGCGCAACCTACGCACGCTCTTGAAGATCTATCCGGACGCTTGTTTCGTTCAGACACACCGCGATCCAGCCAAGATTATGCCCTCGGTCTGCAGTCTGGTCGCCGGCTGGCGTGCCCTTTATGAGTCTGACGTCGATGTGAGAGAGATCGGCCAGTGGCAGCTAGAGCTGTGGGCCAAGAGTCTGGAGCATACCATGGAGGTGCGCAGTGAGATGGACCCTTCGAGGTTCTTCGATCTGCCGTTCAAGAAGATTGTGAGCGATCCGCTGGCGGCTATCCGTGATATGTACGCGCATTTTGAGATGGATCTCAGTGAGGAGGGTACCCAGGCGGTATCTGCCTGGCACACCTCCAACCCGCGCGGGAAGTTTGGCGAACACATTTATCGTGCCGATGATTTTGGCTTTACTAACGAGTCGCTCCATGCGCGTTTCGGAGCATACATGGGGCACTTTGGTGTAAAGGCCGAGGCTGCCTGATATCAAGGGGAACTATGCGAACACTTTCATTGGCATTGATGGCACTTGCTGCGACTTGCGCCTTTGCCTCGCCATCTGTTGCTGACGAAGCGCTAGCTGGCAGCAATATCCTCGGCACGCTCAAAGCGACAGGTCCGGTCTGGGTCGGGTCAGATGATCTGAACTGGTCACCGCTTGAACGTACGCGCCCCCTGGTGGCCGGCGATAGGTTGCGAACTGATTCTGGGGGATCGCTCCTAGCCGATCTTGGCAGATCTGGGACTTTTGCGCTCGTGTCTGACACCCAAGTAGCCGTTAGTGTGGAATCCGATGTTGCACGTGTGCACTTGAAGAAGGGGCTTGTCGCGTTCACCGCTCCCGATGAAGATAGTTTGATCGTCTCATCTGGGGATATGCGCGTGGCGGTTTTGGTGCCCGCTACAAGAGGAGTTGTCGTATCCGATGGTTCTTCGGTTCTCTTGCGGGTAGACGCGGGTGCGGTGTCGGCAGTCGTGCCCGACGGGGTGTCCGAGGTCACTGCTGGCAAGGAGTTGTTGTTGGCCGAGGGCAGGTCGACGGCTCAGGCTGCTGCTGCCAAAGCAAGCGGGTCTAATCGGGCCGATGACCTTGCCGACTGGGCACGTGAACATCTGGGGCGTGCCAGCTGGTCGGCCCTTAGCGTATTTGGCGCGGTTGCGGTCGGTGTGGCGGTTGTTGTCGACGATGACGACGCTAGTCCCTCAGATTAATATGGATGCATTAAAGGGAGACTAAACATGCTCTTGGGTCGCATAGTACTTATTCTGACCGGGGCCAGCTTTGCTGGTTACGGGGTGGCCTGCTTGCTCAATCCCGAGCTGCCGGCTGGTTATATCGGCATCGAACTTTCCGGGGTCTCGGGAACGGTGGAGGTCGTGGCCATGTATGGTGGCCTACAAGGTGCCTTCGGGTTGCTATGCTTTTACTTGGCTGCAGCACCAGAGAGGGTCCGCTCTGGGCTGATCTTGGTTCTGGTCATTTGCGGTGGGCTAGCGTTTGGCCGCGGCTTCGGTCTCCTCGTACATGGAACCTCGAGCTACAACCTAGGAGCCTTCGCCTACGAGTTGACAACTACCGCATTGGCCGGATTGTCCGTTAGGCGTCTCGGTTCCGGGGTCTAAGCCACAGCCCGCCGGCACGTACGCCACCACGATCATCGGTGGTTAGGCCGAGACGGTGCGCATTGTCTGTGAACAGTTCAGGATCTGACAGTTCTAGTTCTATCCCGCTTAGGCCGACCGCATTGGTCGTCTTGTTTTGGACGAAATAGAGCTGTCCTCCGTTGTCGAGTATCAGCGACTGCCCGCTATCGGTCGCAGCGCAGCCTGGGCCGATCATGGCTTGCCAAAGGTTGCAGCTAGCAGAGGGGTCGAGCGAGGATATTTCTGCTCCTGATACGAGAGAGGCCACCTTGGTGCTGGTCTCGTTCGGCCAGTCGTGTCCGGCCCATAACCAGGTGCCCGGTTCGGTCATGTGGTCGAATGATACGATAGCGCCGCCGACGTCCTTTGGGTGCAGGTGAATGGTCTGTGCGCCCTCGATCTTGGCTTCCCATACGATACGTATTGAAAGGTCTTCGATCCGCCTGCGGTCGGCCTCGACGTCTTCGCTCTCGAAGATGACCATGTAGCCGGCCTCGTCGGCGGCCTGGCTGTCGAGGAAGCGGCGAGCCGAGGCGTCCTTGGCGATGGGAGAGACCAACTCAAGGAAGCTGTCCCCTATGGGCAAGACGGCGTTTTCCAGCCCGAACACCCCCACCTGAGGGTCACGGAAGGGCCTGCCGAGGTTGAGCAGATCGGAGAGCAAAGTGAGTGTGGGGCCCAGGTTACGGGTGGCCAGAGCCAGTTGTTTGAGCCTCATATTG
>JAYGCK010000094.1:0-36642 GCA_046583395.1 Deltaproteobacteria bacterium | reverse complement strand
CAGCCTCACGCTCATGCTGGCCACGGTCTACCTCTATCAGCGGGGACGGAACTTCTGGGTCACAGCGGTCCCGGCGGCCATTCTGACGGTGGTCACCCTGGCCGCGATGGCCATAAATCTACGGGCCTTTTATGAGGCCGGCCAGGCCATGTTGCTGGGTGTCGGGGTGGTGTTGCTCGTACTGGCCTTGGGAATAGTTACAGCAGGCCTGCTTGCCTTGTTCTCGGGCCGGCGCGGGAGCCATAGCGGCAGGCTGGAGGTTTTTTCGCCGGCTGGCCCGCAAACCCCTTGAGAGGCCGCCAGCGGTTTGCTAGCTTCGCCGCCGTTATGGGAGACGCTGTAAGGGACAGGCAGGCGGGGGCACGACCGGCCGGGCGCCGGGCACCGAAGACCACCACCTTCAGTGAGGTCGAGCGAGAGGTCCGTGCGGCCCTGGCCGAGGCCACCCGGCCCCGCGACGGGGAGCCCGGACCTGACGCTGTCGGTGACTATGGTCTCGACCTCGGTCTTCGGGACAAGGTATCACCCCTGTTCAGATTCCTGTTTGAGTCTTACTGGCGCGTCTCGCTGGTCGGTATCGACAACGTACCTGGCCAGGGCCCGGCAATCCTGGTGGGTAACCATTCGGGCGGTCTCCCATTCGACGGGGCTATGGTGTCCTATGCGATTAGCGACCATGGCAATGGCCGTGTTCCGCGTCCGCTATACGCCCGCTTCGTCGAGGCCATAGGCCCGGTCGCCGAGCTCTACCGCAAATGCGGTGCCGTGCCGGCTCGTTACTCGGTTGCCGATGAACTGCTCGGTCGCGGCGAGTTGATAGTGAATTTTCCCGAGGGTGTTGATGGCATCGGCAAGCTCTACGAAGACAGGTACCAGTTACGGCCTTTTTCCTCTTCGGCCGTGCGATTGGCGATGCGCCACCGTGTACCGATTGTACCGTTTGCCGTAATTGGCGCAGAGGAAATCTACCCGGTGATAGGGCGCAGCGAGCAGCTCGGCAAGGCCATCGGTGCACCCTTCGTTCCGGTCACCCCCTTCTTTCCGCTTCTCGGGGCGGCCGGCCTGGTGCCTTTGCCCACCAAGTGGACGATAGCCTTTGGCAAGCGGATTCATCTCTATCGCGAGAAACGCTTCGAGGGCGCTTCGGCCCTCGACTTCGATGCGATGACCAAGCGGGTCCGGCGTACCGTACAAATACTCGTGCGGCGTTACCTGGCGGCTCGTTCGTCAATTTTTCTCGGTTGAGGTAGGCCTTTGGCGGTTCCGGGCGTCCAGGACCAGGGAAACCATCGTGCTTAAGAAAGGGGACCAGGTCGTTCATCAGAGCCACCCCGGCCGTTTTGCGGTCATCGGCATCCAGAAACGCCAACACCTCAACGAGTACAGCGACGCCATCGTCATTCGTTCTGTCGAAGGCCTCGAGCTGACGGTCCTAGAGAGCTCGGTGCGCAAGGTAGAAGGTACGCCGCTGGGAGCCGTCGCCGACGAGGAGGAGTAACTGGTTTGTTACCGGCCTGGCGGCAGCTGGCGCATATCACACTCGCAGTGGCGGTCGTGCTGTTGTCGGCCTGCAGCCGGCCCACGCCGGTCGTGATAGTCGCGGTCGACGCGCTCCGCGCCGACCATCTTTCTAGTTACGGATACCACCGCGAGGCCGACAAGGCCGTGGCCGGCTATATGAACGAGTCGGTGGTGTTTTTGCGGGCATTCACGCCCTGGCCAAGGACCACGGCTGCCTTCTCCTCGCTGATGACCGGACGCTATCCCTACCGGCACGGGGTCAAACACCTCGGCCAGGCGCTTCCGGAACAGAACGTCACGCTTGCCGAACTTCTCGCGTCCAAGGGTTACGCCACGGCCGGCTTCGTCAGCAGTACGGTCATGATTTCGGGGTTATCCGACCTCGACCAGGGTTTCGAGGTGTGGGACGACATCATGCCGTCGCGCGAGGACAACCGGGACAACTACGAGCGAAAGGCCGAACAGACCGTCGACGCGGCCATCGAGTGGTTGGAGGACGCCCCGCGCAAGATGTTCCTGTTCGTTCACCTGATTGACCCGCATGGGCCCTACAGCGCCCCGGGGGACTACGGTTCACGTTACACCAGTGTGGTCGGGCGGCCGATGGAACCCGGAAGCGTGCCGCGTTTCCAAAAGCTCGAGGGCGCCGACACTATCGAGGATTATGTCGACGCTTACGACAGCGAGATTGCCTACACCATGGAGCATGTCGAGAGGCTCTTCGATGCGCTTCGCGATGAAGGAGTATACGACCGCGCGCTCATAATGATGACCGCCGACCACGGCGAAAGCCTCGGCGAGCATGGGTCCTTCTTCCGCCACGGAGAGACCCTCAACGATCCGTCGGTGCGGGTCCCACTGGTGATAAAGGCGCCCGGCGGGAGAAGCGCCGAGGTGCCCCCCCGGTACGGGGCCGCTGTTTCGTTGGTCGATCTGCTGCCCACCGTTGCGGATTTTTTGGGGCTGGGCCGCCCTGTCAAATGGGACGGACGTTCGCTGAAGGGCGCCGTGCTCGGGCAGGTCCCACGGCGCACCCGCGTTGTTTTTTCCAGTCGCGTGGTGCCGGGCCAGCCGGCGCGTTGGGGGGTTCACCGTGCCGACGGGTCGCTGTTGGTCGAGGGCTGCCCGGGCAAGATAGACAATCGCCGTGACGAATGCTCGGTCGCTTACTTCAATTCGAGATTGGACCCGTCACAGGTGCGCCCTATTCGTCACGGCCCTCGTGTGGAACAACTACAGAGAAAGGTTACCTGGTTCAGAAAAAAGGCGTCGAGCTATGAGCTTCCGTTCGAGGTCGAGCGTCGTTACCGGCCTTCTCAAAAGGGTTTTGTCAAGGATTTTGTGGCCCGTCACAACGAGGCCAGACAGGGACCAACCCCCGATCAGTTGGATGGGCTTCGTAGCCTCGGTTATCTGGAGTAGGAGACGACCCATGGCGATCACTTTCTATGTCAAAAATGGGTGTCCGTATTGTCAAGCAATGCGCGAGGACCTCGACGAGCGTGCTGCCGAGTACAACGAGATAAACGTCAAGGAGACCCCGGAGGTCGTTCCCGAGTTGCTCAAGCTTACCGGGGGGCGCCGTATCGTGCCGGTTCTGGTCGATGGCGACCGGGTCGAGATAGCTCCCAATGGTGGTTGAGGGTTTTGACCCGGCGGTCGGTCGGGCCCCTAACGCTGGCATGTTTTTTGTCCACGCGCACCGCAGAAAAGGCTAGCCAAGCTGACAAACCGGGTGTATCGTTCCCATCATGGCCTGGGCGCGCCTGTACTTGAGGCTCGGTGACCGCGTCTATCACGACCAGCGCGAAGAATGGGGTTTGGGTGCGGTGGTCGAGGAGATGACCTCTACGATTACCGGTGGCACTTGTTTGGTAAGAGTGCTGTTCGATGACGGCGTACAGCGTACCTTCAACAACGACCTCGATAGCGCAATGTGCTGTTACTTTATGGGTCTTCGCCGCGAAATGACCTTTGACTGGGATGCGCCCGACCGCGGACGCCGTCGTCCGGCCCGTAGATTGGCGGCCGGGTAGCGGCGCCGGCCTTCTCTTTACGACTTGTCCTCGGGAGCCTTGGTTGCGGGCCGTTCGCCCAAGGGTCGTCCCCAGGGGTCGGTGGGGGCGATATCGAGCTTGGCCAGCGTGGCGCTGGTGTCGGCATTGAGTTCGCCCACGCCGCTGGCACAAGGGCGTGGCTGCCCGTCCTCATCGACCATGGTGGGACCGGGTTTGCCGAAGTGGACCTGTAAGCGCTTGGCCAACGGGGCACGCTAACCCGCCTCCGTCGTAGTTGCCAGCCCGGGTGGCCGTTGCTATGAGCGCCTTTCGGCTGCGCACGATGGACTACAAGGACACCCTAAACCTTCCCTCCACGGACTTTCCGATGCGGGGCAATTTGCCCAAGCGCGAACCGGCCCGTCTAGAGGCCTGGGGCCAGTCCGGGCTCTATGAGCGCATGCTCGAGATGCGTGCCTCGGCCCCCTTGTTCCTCCTCCACGATGGTCCGCCCTATGCCAACGGCAACATCCACGCCGGGCACGCTCTCAACAAGGTTCTCAAGGACATCATCCTCAAATACCGGCATATGGCGGGATACCGCGCGCCGTACCGTCCGGGTTGGGACTGCCACGGACTGCCCATCGAGCTGGAGGTGGAAAAGAAAGTAGGCCGCAAGGCCAAGCTGGAAATGGGCATCGTCGAGGTCCGCCGCAAGTGCCGCGAACTGGCCAACCGCTTCGTGGGGGTACAGCGCGAAGAGTTCCAAAGGCTGGGGGTGTTCGGCGACTGGGCCTCACCCTACCTCACGACCGATTATGCCTATGAGGCGGCAGAGGCGGCCGAGTTTGGCCGTATGGTGGCCACGGGCGGTCTCTATCGCTCGCGCAAGCCGGTCTCCTGGTGTGCGTCGTGCAGGACGGCCCTTGCCGAGGCCGAGGTCGAGTACGAGGACCACAGCACTACCTCGGTGTACGTCGCCTTCGACATTGAGGAACCCTCGGGGCCCTTGGCCGGCTTTGCCGGACTCGAGCCGAGGATAGCTATCTGGACCACCACTCCCTGGACTCTGCCGGCCAACCTGGCCGTGGCGCTCAACCCCGGCCTTGACTACGCGCTGGTCGAAACGAGCGCGGGTCCCGGCAGACCTCTGGTCGTGGCTTCTGCCATGGTCGAGGGGCTGGCCGAACGGCTCGCGCTCGGCCGGGTACTTGCGGTCTTCAAGGGCAGTGAGCTCGAAGGTACCAACGCACGTCACCCTTGGTTGGATCGTGCCTCACCGGTGGTTGTGGGCGCCCATGTGACGCTCGAGGCCGGGACCGGCTGCGTACACACGGCTCCGGGTCACGGCGATGACGATTTCGCCGTCGGCCGCCGTTACGGGCTCGATGTCTATGCCCCGGTCGATGACGCCGGCCGTTTCACCGAGGAAGTGCCCGAGCTGGCCGGGCGCCGCGTATTCGATGCCGACCCCGATATCATAGAGATGCTCGACAGCGCCGGGCGTTTGCTGGCCACCGAGGACATCTCGCACAGCTATCCGCACTGTTGGCGGTGCAAGAACCCTATCGTCTTTCGTGCCACCGAGCAGTGGTTCGTGTCGATGGAGAGTGCAGACCTGCGCCGCCGCGCTCTCGACGGTATCGACGAGGTCGAGTGGATACCCTCATGGGGACGCGAACGGATTCGTGGGATGATCGAGGCTCGACCGGACTGGTGCCTGTCGCGCCAGCGTGCCTGGGGGGTCCCGGTCCTGGCGCTTCACTGCAAGGATTGCGGTGAGGCGTTCGTCTCTGAGGAGCTGGCCGCCTCGGCCGCCGAGCTGTTCGGCCGGGAAGGTTCGGACCTGTGGTTCTCCGAAGAGATGCCCGACGGTCTCTTACCCGACGGCCTGGTTTGCCCGGCCTGCGGGAAGAAGGACTTCGAGCGCGACCGCGACATCCTCGACGTGTGGTTCGATTCGGGGGTGAGCTTCTCGGCCGTGACCGAAGCCGACCACGGCAGCGGCACCGTCGCCGACCTTTACCTCGAGGGCAGCGACCAGCACCGCGGATGGTTCCACTCGGCTTTGCTGGTCTCTACGGCAACCCGCGGACGTCCTCCTTACAAGGCGGTGCTGACCCATGGTTTTCTGCTCGATGGTGAGGGCCGCAAGATGTCGAAGTCGCGGGGCAACGTCATCGCGCCTCAGGACATAATAAAACGCTACGGCGCCGATATCCTGCGGCTGTGGGTTGCCTCCGAGGACTACCGCGACGATGTCCGTCTGTCCGACGAGATCCTGGCCCGGCTTGTCGACTCCTACCGGCGTGTCCGCAACACCGCACGCAACGCGCTCGGGAACATATGCGATTTTGACCCGGCAACCGACGCCGTGGCGACGGACGACATGGTAGAGCTCGACCGCTGGGTACTGTCCGAGCTCGCCGATTTTACAGGTCGTTGCAGACAGGCCTACGAGGCATATGAGTTCCACACCGTTTATCATGCGCTCAACAACTTCTGCAGAGTCGAGTTGAGTTCTCTGTATTTCGATATCGTAAAGGACCGCCTCTACTGTTCGGCTAGAACCTCGCGCGAGCGCCGCAGTGCCCAGACGGCCATGCATGAGATCGTCAAGGTGTTGGCGGGCGTGATAGCACCGGTCATGCCGTTCACAGCCGAAGAGGTCTGGGAATCCATCGGCGCGGGCGCGGCCGGCGACAGTGTGTTCCTGGGCGACTTTCCTTCTCCGCCGGATCAATGGATCGACCAAGAACTGTCGGCGCGCTGGCGGCGGGTGTGGGAGATACGCCAAGAGGTCACTCGTTGTCTAGAACAGGCGCGTAAGGCCGGCGATATCGGCCATTCGCTGGACGCGCGGGTTAGCTTGGCTGCTACCGGCGATGACCGCGAACTGCTTACCCGGATTGGTCCTGACGAGTTGGCGACTCTTTTCATTGTCTCTCAGGTCGAGCTGACCGTCGATGGTTCCGGCCCAGAATCGGTGGGCGTGGCAGCGGCCGCGGGGGAGAAATGCTCGCGCTGTTGGAACTACCGGGAAACGGTGGGCGACCATAAGGACCACCCCGAGGTCTGCAGCCGTTGTTACGCCGTGGTGGCCGAGGATTCGTGAGCAGGACGGCGTTCTTTTCTTTTATCGCTGCGGTCGTGGCCGGGGACCGTGCCAGCAAGTGGGCGGTCATGGAGGCCATGGGGCCGGCCGATAACATCAGCCTGGTGCCGGGGCTGGCCTCGCTGGTCCACGTCCGTAACCCCGGCGCGGCTTTCGGTATACTGGCCGGTGCCGACCCGCTACTGCGGTCGGTGTTCTTTACCATCGTGACGGTGGCCGTGGTGGCAGTGCTCACCGGTGTGTTCATGCGAGGCCGCCTGCCGGGTAAGACCGAGGCGGCCGCCGCCGCGGCTATTGTCGGTGGCGCCCTGGGAAACGCATGGGACCGGGTCATGCTCGGCGAGGTCGTCGATTTCATCGACCTGTACGTAGGCGCATGGCACTGGCCCGCCTTTAACGTCGCCGATAGCTTTATCACTCTAGGTGCCGTGGCCCTGGTCATCAGTTCGCTACGGGAACGGCCCGGTGCAGCAGCAGACTGACCGCGCCGGTCTTCTCGCCGGGCTGGCCGCAGGACTGCTCTGTCTGGTCCTGGCCGCTTGCGCGGTCCGCCCCCAGCCGGCACCACCGGGTCCGTCGGCGGCCGAGCAGGCGCTGGCCGAAGAGGCCGCAGGCCTGGAGGAAAAGAAGAAGCGCCGGGCCCGCCGGGCCCTCAGGCGTAACCGCCGGCTGGTTGTGGCCTTTGAGGCGGCATCAATCATGGCGGTGGCCCAGGAGCGGGGGGTGCGTATCACGATTGCGGGCCTGCTGTTCGAGTTCGGTAGCGACGGGCTCCGGCCCACCGCCAAGGACCGGTTGTCACGGGTGGCCGGCGTGCTCGGCCGCGAGGGACGTGGCCGAAAGGTCATGGTCGAGGGTCATTCGGATGCCATCGGCGCCGAGCTCTTCAACCTCGACCTGTCGCGTCGGCGCGCGGCCGCTGTTGCCCAAGAGCTAAAGCGGGCCGGTGTTGCAGCGGCGCTAGTGTCTGCGGCCGGCTATGGCTCGAAATATCCGGTGGCCCCCAACGAGGGCAGCGACGGGCGCGACGACCCGGCCGGCCGGGCCCGCAACCGCCGGGTCGAAATCCTAGTGCTCGACTGAAAAGAAAAGGGCCCGCTCCCTGGCGGGAACGGGCCCTTTAAAGAGCCGCGTTCTTCGTGGCTCAGCCGTCGTAGTAGAGTTCGAACTCGTGGGGATGGGGCCGGAGCCTCACCTCGTTGATCTCGTGCTCGTACTTGTAGTCAATCCATGTGTCGATTACGTCCGGTGTGAACACGTCGCCGCGTAGCAGGAACTCGTGGTCGTTGCGTAGAGCCTCGAGCGAACCCTCTAGCGTGGCCGGAACACTCGGTACGCCGGACTTCTCCTCCGCCGACAGGGCATAGATGTCCTTGTCAATGGCCTCGCCCGGATCGAGCTTGCGCTCTATGCCGTCGAGTCCGGCCATCAGCATGGCCGAGAAGGTGAGGTAGCCGTTGCACAGCGGGTCCGGGAACCGCACCTCGATACGCTTGGCCTTCGGCGCCGGCGAGTACATCGGAATGCGTACCGCCGCCGAGCGGTTGCGTCTCGAATAGACGAGGTTGACCGGTGCTTCGAAGCCCGGGACCAAACGCCGGTAGGAGTTGGTCGTCGGGTTCGAGAAGGCGCATATCGAAGGTGCGTGGGCGAGAATGCCACCTATGTAGTGCAGGCACATCTCGGACACGCCACCGTAGCCCTCTCCCGCGAACATCGGTGTCCCGTTGCTCCAGATCGACTGGTGAATGTGCATGCCCGATCCGTTGTCGTTGAAGATCGGCTTGGGCATAAACGTCACCGTGCGCCCGTTGCGCCGGGCGACGTTCTTGCAGACGTACTTGTACCACATCAGAGCGTCGGCCATTTCGAGCAACGGTAGGAACCGCAGATCAATCTCGGCCTGTCCCGAGGTCGCTACCTCGTGGTGGTGCTTCTCGACAATCAGCCCGACCTTTTCCATGGTCTGCACCATCTCCGTGCGGATGTCCTGGAAGCTGTCGACCGGCGGCACGGGAAAGTATCCTTCCTTGTACCGGGGTTTGTGGCCGAGGTTCTGGCCACCGTCCTCGCCGGAGTTCCAGACACCTTCGACCGAATCGACCTCGTAAAACGACGAATTCTCGCTGGTCTCAAAGCGCACGCTGTCTAGGATGAAGAACTCAGGCTCGGGACCGAAGTACGCGTTGTCACCAAGGCCCGTCGACTTGAGATACTCGGCGGCCTTCTTGGCGACGTTACGCGGGTCACGCGTGTAACCTTCCCCGGTTATGGGGTCGCGTATGTCGCACAGGAAGGACAGCGTCGGGACCTCGGTGAACGGGTCCATCTTTGCGGTGGACGGGTCGGGAATGACCAGCATGTCCGACTGGTCGATTGCCTGCCATCCCCGAATGGACGAGCCGTCAAACCCCAATCCCTCCTCGAACACCTCGTTCTCGAGTTGGTTTATGGGCGTGGTGAAATGTTGCCAAGTGCCCGGAAAATCGCAGAACTTGAAGTCCACCATCTCCGCGCCGTTTTCCTCGGCGAACTTAAGTGCCTCCTTGGATGTCATTACTGACTAGGTCCTCCTGTTTTATACTACGCTGGCTTGTTGGCCGGCCGTTAGAGGGCCGACTCGCCCTTTTCTCCCGTGCGGATGCGGATGACCTCGTTAACGTCGGTAACGAAAATCTTGCCGTCGCCAATCCGACCGGTCTTGGCCGCGCTGCCGATGGCTTCGACGACCTGGTCCAGTTGGTCGTCCTTGATTATGATCTCCAGCTTGACCTTCGGCAGGAAGTCCACAACGTATTCGGCGCCACGATACAGCTCGGTGTGGCCGCGCTGACGGCCGAAACCTTTCACCTCGCTTACGGTAATGCCTTGTACGCCTGCTCCGCTCAGAGCCTCTTTCACCTCGTCAAGCTTGAAGGGCTTGATGACCGCCTCAACTTTCTTCATCACACTTCCTCCTCGTACGATTTGTAGGTGGGCCCCAGCGAGCGGCGATACTATGAGAAACGCCGCCGGACTGTAAAGCGCCCGCAGGCCCCATTCGGCCTTTCGGTACACGGACCCAGCAGGGTGAACGTTTGCAATCCCGGTGCCAGGAGCGGGAGAGGGAAAGGCCGGGGAAATCAGGCCCCACCACGGCTATTGCCGGCCCGGTTCTGCCGACTTTAGGGGCATTGCCCGGATTTAGGGCAGGTCTCAGGCGACCATTCCGGCTTCCTTGAGGACCTCGTAGGCGCCGTTGATCCGGCGCATCTGCCGTTCGGCCACATCGCGGAACTCGGGACCGAGATGGGCCGCTCTGTCGGGGTGGTTCTCCATCGAGAGCCGTCGCCAGGCCTCTTTGATCGATTCGGCGTTACTACGTTCCCGGTCCAAGCCCAGGGTGGCTAGCGCCTCGTCCACCTTTGCCGGCCCGGACCGGTGGCCGAACTCGCCGGCGAAGGCGCCGAGCCCGAGGAGGCCGGCCACCGTCGTCAAGAACTCCATCTCGGCGGGCGCCATGCTGCCGTCGGCTTCGGCGACGTCGTTCAATACGCGCATGGCTATGAGCCGTTCTTGGAGGCCGTAGCTACTGGCAATCTCAGCGCAGATCTCCTCGGTGCTCTCGGTACGGTGGCGGCTGGCTTTTATGAGGTCGCGCAGCCAGGCCAAGCGTTCGTCGCGATAGCCGAGGTTGCGTTCGAAAAAGTGGCGGACCGCGGCGACCTCACGGCGGTCCAGCGTGCCGTCGACCTCGGCCATGCGCACGAGCAGAACGACGAGAAGCTCTACAAACCGGTTGTGCGCCTCGCCCTGACTGCGGGTGTAGAACTCTACCGCCCGCCGTTTAATCCACCAGCTGCCGACCGCACCGGCGACCGTGGTGATTAGCGCCAGCGCAAGAAAGACCCGCAGCAGTCCGACCAGCAGCGGGGAACCACCGATAAGCGCCAGCAAGAGCAGCGCCCACAAACAGCCGAGGTTACCGCGGTATCCCATCAGCCGGCCCAGCTTGGGTGAGGTCCGTCATGGTCGGGGCGAGAGGATTTGAACCTCCGACTTCCTGCTCCCGAAGCAGGCGCGCTACCAGGCTGCGCCACGCCCCGCCACGACGGCCGAAGCGTGGCTGGATAACATGACGCCGGTATAAAACGAAGCCACGAGGTCTCAGCCGCCGGTGCTGTTCTGCATCAGGGCGATGGCCTCGGCATAGTCGCCGGCGCCGAAGACCCCGGAGCCCGATACGATTACATCGACGCCGGCGTCGATAACTTGGGCGGCATTGGTGGTCTTGATGCCACCGTCCATCTCGAGCAAGCAATCGCTCGAACATCGGGCCTTGAGCTCGGCCAAAGCCGATAGCTTTGGGAGCGTAGAGTCCATGAAGCCCTGGCCGGCGAAGCCCGGGTTGACGCTCATGACCAGTATCATCGCTGCGCGCGAAATCAGCGGCGATACCGTCTCGACCGGTGTTTCCGGATTGATGGCGACCGCCGGGCGGCAGCCACGGTCCTCTATCTTGCCGAACAAGGCTTCGACATCGTCGACGACCTCGCGGTGGATGGTTATCAGGTCGGCCCCAGCGTCGGCGAAGGCGTCGATGTGGTCGGCCGGGTTCTCGATCATGAGGTGCACGTCGAGCGGGAGCTTTGTTATACGGCTGAGCGCGCTGACGGTCTCGGGTCCCATGGTCAGGTTGGGCACGAAGTGCCCGTCCATAACGTCGACGTGTATCCAGTCAGCGCCGCTGCTTTCCACGGCCTTTACCTCGTCGGCGAGGCGTCCGAGGTCGGCGGCCAATATCGATGGTGCTACCAGTGGCATTGGTTCTCCGGCGGCTTATACGAACGGTCTGTCAGACGCGCAAACGGCGGCTAGGATTCACGCGCTTCGCTCAAAGCGGGCCACAAAGAAACCGTCGGTCCCGTGTCTGTGCGGCAGGCTCTTGAACCGGCCCTTATCGTCGAACAGCGGGGCGGCTGTTTCGAGCCCGGCCGGCACGCCCACGCGTTCTTCGAACTCGGGGTGCTGCTCGACAAAGGCCTCGGCAACCTCCTCGTTCTCCCTGCGTGAGACCGTACAAGTGGCGTAGACCAGGCGGCCCCCCGGCCGTACGTGCCGGGAGGCCGCGGCCAGCATCGAGGATTGGCGGTCGGCCAGGTCCTCGAGGTCGGCCCGCGACAGGCGCCAGCGAATCTCGGGGTGCTGGCGGAGCGTGCCCAGACCCGAACAGGGGGCGTCGACCAGTACGAGGTCGAATGGCTGGTTCGTGCTCATGTCCTCGATCCTTCCCTCGGCCGGTATCACACGGGCCGACTCGCCGGCAGGGCTACCCGCTGCAATCCTGTCGAGCAGGTCGGCGGCCGCGCCCCGGCGCGGGTCGAGCGCGACGACCTCGCCCGTGGGGCCGGCAAGGGTGGCCAGGTAGGCGGTCTTACCACCCGGTGCGGCGGCAGCGTCGAGAATGCGCTCGCCGGGTTTGGGCTGGCATAGCAGAACGGCCAATTGTGAGGCCTCTCCCTGTGCGATGAGCCCGGGGCGTTCGGGCGGCGGACCGGGGCACACGACCGCCTGCGGGGCCCAACGGCTGGCCCGTGCGCCTCTGCCTTCTGCGCAAAGCGCGGCGACTTCCTCGTCGCGCGGACCTAGTGCGCGAAGTACGGTGACGGCCTCACCGTTATTGGTCTCCATCAAGAGGTCGGCTTCTTCGTCTCCGAGCTCTTCCGACCACATCTCGACCAACCACTGCGGGTGCGATAACTCGACCGTACGGCGTCCGGAAGGCTCGGAGGGCGGAGCGGCCAAACCCTTATCGGCGGCCTTGCGTAGCACGGCGTTGACATAACCGGCGGCGTGCGGGAGCCGGGACTTGGCCAGACCGACCGCCGAATCGACAGCGGCCCAATCCGGAACACGGTCGAGAAAGGCCAGTTGGAACAGTCCTAGCCTGAGCGACAGGCGTATCTCGGCGTCGAGCTGGGCGGGCGGTTTTTTGCCGTAGATGGCCAGGCTGTGGTCGAGGGTCAGTTGGCGGGCCAGGGTGCCGTAGACCATCAGTGTGGCCAGTCGCCGGTCGCGTTCGTCGAGGTTGCTAGCATCCAGGGCCTTGGCAAGCCGCTGGTCGGCATGTGCGCCGTGGCGTTCTACATCGAGGAGTACGTTGAAGGCCAGGTGGCGAGCCTCGCCCGGTTCGGTCCTTTCAGTTCTGGTCATCGAAAATAAGCGGTCCGCTATCGCGTCTGCCGCGGACATAGTCGGCGGCGCTCATTGCGCGTCCACCGGCGGGTTTGACGCGTGCGACAAGCAATTGACCCTTACCACAGGCCACCCGGAGCTTCCCGTCCGGGTCGGTGCCGGCCTCTCCCGGTTTTCCCCCGCTGGCGCTGGCCATGGCGCGGGCTTCGAGCAGGACAAGGCGGCGTCCCTTGTCGAAGCTGAATGCACCCGGTGCCGGTGAGAACGCCAGTATCTGTCGTTCGGTGACCGCAGCGTCCCCGGTCCAGTCGATGCGCGCCTCCTCTTTAGCGATGGGTGCAGCGTAGGTGGCGGCTTTTTCGTCCTGCGCTGCGAAGGTCGCCTCGCCTGTGGCTAGACGACTGACGGCATCGGCGAGCAGGTCGGCCGATAAATGCGAGAGTTCGCCGAACAGACGTCCCGAGTCGGTGCCGGATGTTATTGGGTGTTCACGTGCCGACATGACGGGACCGGTATCCATGCCCTCGTCGAGCCGCATGATGGTCACCCCGGTCGTCTCCAGACCCGAAAGTATCGCGCGTTCCACCGGTGCGGCACCACGCAGCCGGGGCAGCAGAGACGCGTGCGCATTGATGAAGCCGAGCGGCAAGCGTTCGAGCAGAGACACCGGCAGTATACGGCCGTAAGCCACCACCACGCCGAGGTCGGATCGCAGTTCGATGATGCGCTCTTGGAAGTCGGTGTCCGAAGGGTCCTCGGGGGCGATTACTTCGACCCCCTCGCGCCCGGCCAGAGCGGCCGTGGGCGAGACTGTGACGGCCTGGCCGCGCCCGCGCGGTCTGGCCGGGCGGGTGACCACGGCGAGCACTTCGTGCGGACCGGCCAGGAGCGCTTCCAAAGATGGCAGCGCGAAATCCGGTGTGCCGAAGAACACCAGCCGCAGGCGCGGGTTCATGTTGATGTCAGATCCGTGGAACGTCGTTCCTGGACGGCTCGGGGCCGGGCCGAGCCATTTTTTTGAGGCGGTTGCGGTACATCTCGCGTTTGAGCTTGGAAATCTTGTCGATGAACAGCATGCCGTCGAGATGGTCGATTTCATGTTGCACGCACACCGCTTCGAGGTCCTCGAGTTCGAGTTCGACTTCCTTGTCGTCGGTGGTCCAGGCTTTGACGAGTATCTTCGATGGACGGGTCACTTCGGCCGTATAGTTGACCACGCTAAGACAGCCTTCCTCGGTAGTGATTTCGCCCGAGAACTCGGCCACTACCGGGTTGATGAGCTTTACCAGTTTCTTGCCGCGGTTCTCGGAGTCTATGTCCATTACAAGCGCGCGCTCGAGCGCGCCGATTTGAGGAGCGGCCAATCCGATGCCTTTGGCCGCGTACATAGTGTCGACCATGCTGTTCAAAAGACCGGCGATGCGCCCGTCGATGTTGGTAATCTCGTCGGCTAGCTTGGTCAGAATACGGGCGGGGAACTTGTGAATCTCGAGGACAGCCACAAGTGGTAGTCAATGTTAAAAATCCCTGGACTGCAAGAGCCTACATCATGTCGAAGGGGTCGACATCGATGAGCACATGCACACGGGCTTTGCGGGCCTCCGACGCTAGCGCCGAACGTAGCGCCGCGGCCGCCTGGCGCGGAGCGTCCGGGTCGCTATCACGAAGTTGCAGCTGGTAGCGATAGCGCGATCTCAGCTTGGCGATAGGCGAAGGCGCCGGGCCACGCAGCACCAGGTCCGGCCACGACGATGAGCCCCGCGTGACCACGGCAGCGGCACGGGTGGCCAGTTCGGAGACGGCCTGCTCGTTGGTGCCCTCAAAATGGACCACCGTCATCCGTGCGTGTGGCGGGTAGGCCAGCTCGCGGCGCTCTTCGAGCTCACCGTCGGCGAAACCAGGGTAGTCATGCGTGACCGCTGCGCGCACCGCCGGATGCTCAGGCCGGTAGGTCTGCACGATGACGCGTCCGGGCCGCTGGCCGCGTCCGGCGCGCCCGGCCACCTGACAGAGTAGCTGGAAGGTGCGCTCGGCTCCGCGGAAGTCGGGCATGCAAAGCGGGAAGTCGGCCTGTACCACTCCGACAAGCGTGACCCCGGCCACGTCGTGTCCCTTGGTCACCATCTGTGTGCCGACCAGTACGTCGATGTCGCCGTTGCGCCAGGCCTCTAGTATCTCGGCCGAGCCGCCCTTGGCCGATGCCGTGTCGCGGTCGAGTCTGGCCACCCTTGCCCCGGGCAGGAGCTTTACCACCGAGCGTTCGAGTCGTTGAGTGCCCAGCCCGGTGGCTAGCAGGCTATCGCCCGAGCAGTCCGGGCATAGCTCAGGGAGCGGGCGGCTACGGTCGCAATGATGGCAGCGTAGGCGGCCCTCGTGTTTGTGCAGCTTGAGGGCCACCGAGCAGCTGTCGCAGTCAATCGTGTTGCCGCATTGATAGCACTGCACGCTACCGGCCCACCCACGGCGGTTGAGGAACAGCAGGCTCTGGCCGCCGGACTCATGGTTGCTCTCCAGTTCCCTGGCCAGGTGCTCGGACAGTCCGCCCAGTGCGGTGATATCACGGCCGCGCAGGTCCACGACCTCGACCCTCGGCAATTGCCCGCCGCTCACGCGGTGCGGAAGCTCGAGAGTGTGGTAACGGCCCGAGCGCGCATTGGCCCAGGTTTCTAGCGATGGTGTGGCCGAGGCCAATACGACCGGGCAGCCGGCTTGGCGGGCGCGGACCACCGCGAGGTCGCGGCCGTTGTAGCGCACGCCGTCGCCCTGTTTGTAGGCCGGGTCGTGTTCCTCATCTACGACCATGAGCCCGAGCTGGGCCACCGGGGCCATCACCGCCGAACGGGCGCCGACGGCTATCCTTGCCTCGCGGCGGCACAGCCGGCGCCACTGGTCCCAACGTTCACCGGCTCCGAGTGCACTGTGGAGAACGGCAACGGTAGGTCCGAAGCGCGCCATCAGGCGGCCAACGACCTGGTGGGTGAGCGATATCTCGGGAACTAGCACGATTGCCTCCAGGCCGCGGTCCAAGGTCTCTTCGATCAGTCTCAGGTAGACCTCGGTCTTGCCGCTACCAGTAACACCGTGAAGCATGAAGGCCTCGAACCCGCCCAAGCTGTTACGCACGGTCTCGACCGAGAGTTCCTGTTCCGGGCTAAGCTCGGGACGTGAGCCCTGTTCGGCAACCAGGTCGAGTTCACGGTAGACCTCCTGGCGCACCCTTGCCAGGAGGCCGGCCTTCTCGAGTTCACGGACCTGCGTGCTTATGGGGCCGAGGCTCTCAGTTAGGTCGGCCATGCTCGCGCGCCGTCCCGGCAGCCCGGACAAGTGTTCCCAGACCCGCCGGCGTTTTGGCGCGCGGGAGAACAACTCGGCCTCTAGCTCTTCTCCCGGGTCGGCCGTGACCTCGACGATGGTGTCGTAGCGCTCGCGGACCCGGGGCCCGCGCACGGTGTCCTCGCTCTTGATTGCGCCACGTTTCTCGAGCGAACGTAGCGCCGACCGCGTCTGCTGGGCGGTCAACCGGCGTTTGATCAGCGCCTGGTCGGCACACCCGCCCGAGCTTTCGAGCAGTTCGACGATGCGGCGTTCATTGTCGTTGCGCGCGGCTGCGGGGTCGATGAGGTGTATGAGCTTGGACGAGGTCGTCATCAGACCCTTTCCCAGGGCCAAGGCCAGGGTTTCGGGCAGGGCCGACAGATAGTAGTCGGCCGTCCAATCGGCCAGGCTGATGATGTCGGCCGGTACCACCGGTTCGGTGTCGAGAGAGTCGGTTATCTCGCGCAGGTGGATACCGTCGGGCCGGGCCACGGGCATCCGGGCCACGACTGCGGTGACCTTGCGGCGTCCGAGCGGCACCAGGACGCGTATCCCCGGACGCAGCGTATCGGCAAGGCGGTCCGGGACCAGGTAAGTCAGGCGGCCGAGCGCCCGTGGCCCGCCAACGGGAACCACCTCTGCACACAAGGACATCCGAGCTTGCTGGTCTCTCATGCCCGCCGGCCTTTGTCGACATTACACCTTGGTCCTTGACGAGTGGTGCGCGCGTTTCGCAATCTCAGGGCATGCCGCGCGCCTTTCTTTCGCGTGCTCGTGGGCTTGTCCACGACCGGTTTGGTGGGCGGACCGGGCGCAATGGACCGGCGGCAAGCGGGCGGGCGGTCGAGTCGATACCGGTGTGGGTGACCCTGGAGGTCGAGCCTAGTGCCGAGGCTGACGGCAGGGTCCGTATGGCCGTATCTGCCCGTTCCAGTACCCTTGGGGCCCCCAACCCCCCAACGGCATACCCGAGGAACTGGCCCGCCGGCTCAGTTGTACGGCCACCGTGGCCAGTGGCCAGGCCCTGGTGCTCGGCCGACCGCAGCAGCAGGGCCGGCCCTACCACTGCTGGCCCGTATGCCTGTGTTCGGGGCTTTGTTCGGCAGTCGCGAGCATCGCCGTGACGGTGAGGAACTGCTGGTCGTGGTGACGCTGTCCGTTCTCGGGGCCGGCGCGGATTAATTTCGCGGTCGGCTGTGATAAGTTGGGAAAAATGCTTCGTTTTCTGACAGCGGGGGAATCCCACGGTCCATGCCTGACCGTTGTCGTCGAGGGCCTACCGGCCGGTTGGCCGGTGGATATGGACGAGATTAACCGCCACCTGGCCCGCCGCCAGAAGGGCTACGGCCGTGGCGGGCGCATGAAGATAGAGAAGGACCGGGCCGAGGTACGTTCGGGAATACGCTGGGGGGAGACCCTGGGTTCGCCGGTCACGCTGGTAATCGAGAACCGTGACTGGGCCAATTGGGAAAAGAAGATGTCGGTGGACCCCGCCGACCGCGACGACTCCCTGGCCGTGACCCGGCCGCGTCCCGGGCACGCCGACCTGGTGGGTTCGCAGAAGTACGACCACGACGACATCCGCAACGTGCTCGAGCGCGCTTCTGCGCGCGAGACCACCTCGAGGGTGGCTGCCGGCGCGCTCTGCCGTCAGGTCCTCGAGCGTTTCGGTATCAGTATCATGGGCTATGTCGGCGAGGTCGGCGGCATCGAGGCCAGTCTCGACGGGCTCACGCCCGAGGCGGCCTTCGAGCGTGCCGAGGCCTCCGAAGTTCGCATGGCCGATGCCGAGGCCGGGGCCAAGGTCATCGCCCTGGTCGATGAGTGCAAGAAGACCGGTGATACGTTGGGCGGTGTTGTCGAGGTCTGCGTTACGGGCCTGCCGCCGGGCCTTGGCAGTTATGTTCACTACGACCGCAAGGTCGATGGCCGTCTGGCCGGGGCCCTGCTGGCCGTGCAGGCGGTCAAGGGTGTCGAGCTGGGTGCGGGCTTCGGCGCGGCCCGCGTGCGCGGCTCCGAGATTCACGACGAGATCGTCAAGACCAATGACGGGGTCGGACGCGCTTCGAACAACTACGGCGGCACCGAGGGCGGGATGACCACGGGCGAACCCCTGGTCGTGCGTATCGCCTTCAAGCCCATCTCGACATTGATGAGGCCGATGCGGTCGGTAGACATTGCTTCGGGTCAGGAAGCGGTCGCTGCCATAGAGCGCTCCGATGTGATGGCCGTTCCGGCCGCCGCGGTCATCTGCGAGGCCGTCGTTGCCTTCGAGCTGACCAAGCTGTTCCTTGAGAAGTTCGGTGGCGATTCGTTGGTCGAGGTAACCCGCAACTATGAAGGCTACATGCGTCAGGTCGCCGACCGCCCCACTTGAAGCACGTCGTGATGACAGGCTTCATGGCCGTCGGTAAGACCGCGGTCGGCAAACGTTTGGCGAAGAAGCTTGCCCGCGAGTTCGTCGATACCGATGAGCTTATCGAGGCACGGGCCGGCATGGCGGTCGCCGACATTTTCGGCGAGCATGGTGAGGCCCGCTTCCGCGAGCTGGAGAGTCAGGTGATAGCCGAGCTAAGACCCGGACGAGAATCGGTGATAGCGACCGGTGGCGGTGCGTTCGCAGACCCGGTCAACCGGGCCGCACTTGGCGCGCTCGGCGTGGTGGTATGCCTGGTCACAAGCCTGGAAACGGTTCGCCGGCGTATCTCGGCCGGCCCTGCCGGGGCGCGCCCGCTGGCCTCGGACCCCGGGGCCCTGGAGGCCCTGTTCAACGAGCGTATGGTCGCTTACAAGCAGGCAGATGTCATGGTCGAGACCGACGGCTTGTCGGTCGACCAGTCGGCCCGGCGGGTACTGGCTGCGGTCGGCCCGCGCCTGAGGGGCGACGGGGCCTGAGGCGATGGCCGGTCACCGCACCGTCAAGGTCGAGCTCGGTCCGCGCTCCTACGATGTGTGCGTCGGGCCCGGCCTGATTTCCGAGGCTGCCTCCATGATAACCGCCGTGGCCGGGCTGGGCGCGGCCACGGTCGTCACCAACCCGGGGCTCCGCGGGCTCTACGCCGACCCGCTAGCCGCCGGGCTGTCCGCCTCAGGGCGGGACGCGTCGGTGGTCGAGATACCCGACGGCGAAACCTCCAAGACCCTTGCCACCGTCGAGACCATCTACGACGCGGTATTGGCCCACGGCGGTGACCGCTCGACCCTGGTTGTTGCAGTGGGCGGTGGGGTGGTTGGTGACATCGCCGGTTTTGCGGCAGCCACAGCCTTGCGCGGGCTCGGCCTGGTAATGGTCCCGACGACCTTGCTTGCCCAGGTCGATTCAAGTGTGGGCGGTAAGACGGCGGTCAACCGTCCCGAGGGCAAGAACCTGGTCGGCTCCTTCTATCAGCCGTCACTGGTGCTGGCCGATACAGCGGCGCTTGCGACCCTGCCCGACCGCGAGTTCAAAGCCGGACTGGCCGAGGTCATCAAATACGGTGTGATACTCGACGCGGAGCTTTTCTCCCTGCTCGAGAACGAACGCGATGCCGTGCTCGAGCGTGACGAAGAACTGATGGCCGACATCGTTGCCCGCTGCTGCCGGTTGAAGGCCGGGGTCGTGGCCCGTGACGAGTGCGAGACCAGTGGCCACCGGGCCATACTCAACTTCGGTCACACGGTTGGCCACGGGCTCGAACGGACTGCGGGTTACGGGCAGCTCCTCCACGGTGAGGCCGTAGCTATCGGGATGAGCGCTGCCATGCGGGTGTCGGCCTCCCTGGGGGCATGTGATGCAGGTGATGTGGCCAGGCTGGACGGCCTGGTTGCCGCCATGGGCCTGCCGACCGAGATTCCTGCCGGTCTCGACAGGGCGGCGTTGGCCGAGGCCATGGGCTTAGATAAGAAGGCTCAGGGGGATAAGATAAATTTTGTCGTCGCCGGCGGAATCGGTCAGTGCCGGACCCAACCGCTGGACCTGTCCGAGCTAAGCGGGAAGTTTTGAGACAATGAGCGAGAGTCCCGATAAACAGACCCGCGTCCTGGTTGTCCATGGGCCCAACCTCAATTTGCTGGGCGACCGCGAGAACTCTCTCTACGGGGACGCCAGCCTGGCCGACATTGATAACGCTCTTGCGGGTTTGGCCGCCGAGCTGGGCGTGGGGCTGGAGAGCTTTCAGTCCAACAGCGAGGGGGAGATTGTATCGGCCATTCAGGACGCGCGAAGTTCTTACGCCGGACTGCTTATCAACCCGGCTGCATACACGCATACCAGCGTGGCAATCCGCGACGCGGTAATTGCGGTCAAGGTGCCGGTGGTCGAGGTGCACTTGTCCAATATCCACCGCCGCGAAGAGTTTCGTCACACCTCGTTGTTGGCCGATGTCGTGACCGGTCAGGTGCTCGGCTTCGGAGCCTCGAGCTACCTGCTCGGCCTGCGTGCTTTGGTGGACCTCCTCGGCGATAACTGACGGGCTTTGCCCGCGCTTTCCACCACCCAAGAGCTCTGCTCAGCGTTCGAACGGGCCGCGGCGGTCGAACAGGCAAGCCCGGTGCGCTGGACCATCGGCGGTCTTGCCGGTGGTTCCGACGTCTATCTCATGGCCCGCTTGGCCGGTCTCGCGCTTGACGGGGCGACGCCCGTGGCCGCGCGCCCGCTGCTCCTTCTGGCGGCCGATGGTGTCCGTGCCGAAGGTCTTGCCGGCGAGCTGTGCACTTTGCTTGGTGAAAACCCCCGGTCGGGATTCCTTGACCGCCGCGTTCATCTTTTTCCGGCGCGCGAGGCCCCGCCCCTTGAGATGGTCTCGGCCGCTCCCGAGGTCGAGAGCGGGCGGATGGCGGCGCTCTACCAGCTCGCAGCCGCCAAGGTGCCGCTGATAGTGACCTCGCCCGAGGCGGTCCTGCAGCGCACTCCGGCGCCTGCCAGTCTTCTCGCCTCTCTTGCCTATGTGGTTGTCGGTGAGGAGTCCGACCGCGACCAGTTGGCCGCGCGTTTGGCCGAGTTGGGCTATCGGGCGACCGGTCTGGTCGAGGAGCCGGGTGACTATGCGGTGCGTGGCGGAATCATCGACGTTTACCCGCCGGGCAACGAACTACCGCAGCGAATCGAACTTCTCGGCGACGTTGTTGAATCCATCCGTGTCTTCGATCCGGTCGACCAGCGTTCGGTCGCCCAGGTGGAAGAGGCCGTGCTGCTGGCGCCGGCGGCGGTAAGGACCGACGCGTTCACCGAGCCCGGGCCAAGGCGCGCCGTGCTCGAGCGCGCCGACGAGCTTTCGCTGCCGACCCGGGAGGCCGCCGAGCTGGACCGCGCGCTGGCCGACGGGCTGGCCATTCCCGGGCTCGAACTGCTCTTGCCCTACACTGGCGCTGCCCAGGCCTGGCTGGGGGATTATCTGGGGCCTTCGGGTCTCGTGGTCTTGTGCGACCCGGATGCGGTTGCGGGTGCGGCCCGCGATTTTCACGAAAGGCTTGCCGAGGGGCGGGCCGCCGCCGAGGATGCCGGCAGCTTCCATCCACCGGCCGGCGCGCTCTATCTCGACCCCGCTGTGCTCCGCAGCTTTATCGACAGCCGCTCCGGCCTCGACCTGCGCAGAGAACGTATCCCCGAAGGGGACGCGGGCAAGGGCGGTACGATAAATCTCGAGGTTGGCGCCAACGGTGCTGTTACCGAGGCGCGCGCACGCATGAAGGCCGCCCGGGCGCGTGCAGGCTTTGCTCCAATGGCACGCGTTCTAGGCGAACACCGCACGAGGTCACGGACGGTGGTGGTGGCCAGCGACGCCACCCAGGCCGCGCGCCTGGTCCATCTTGTCGAGTCGGCAGAAGAGGACCGCAGGGGGGGGACGGGCGGCGCCAGGCCGGCCCGCCTGTTCCCGGGTCTGTCGGCAGCGCTCGCCGCAGAAGGCGACTGCTTGCGTATCATCGAGGGGCGGTTGGCCGAGGGCTTTCATATGGACGCCGACGGTCTGGCGCTAATCAGCGATGAAGAGATCTTTGGCAGGAAACGCCACGGTGCAGGCCACCGCCGGCGCGGGCGGGGACGGGGCGCCGGTGGATTGGGCGACCTGGTCGAAGGCGAAGCGGTGGTGCATATTGACCACGGCATCGGCCTCTACCGCGGACTGACACACCTGCGTGCCGGTGGTACCGAAGGTGACTTCATTCACATCGAGTACGCGGGCGGCGACAGGTACTACCTTCCGGTAGACCGCATCAATCTTGTCGAGCGCCACGTTGGTGCCGGCGCCGGTCTCAAGCTGGCCAAGCTCGGTGGGACCGCTTGGGCTCGCAGCAAGAACAAAGCGCGCGAGACCATCCTGGCCCTGGCTAGCGAACTGCTCGAGGTCGAAGCCTATCGCTCGGCGAGCACGCGCACGGCCTTCGCGGTCGACGACACCGAGTTCGAAGATTTTGAGGCGCAGTTCGAGTTCGAGGAGACCAAGGGCCAGAGCGGCGCCATCGTCCAGGTTGTGACCGACATGACCGCCGATAAACCAATGGACCGGTTGGTCTGCGGGGATGTCGGCTACGGAAAGACCGAGGTTGCCATGCGCGCGGCCTTTCTAGCCGCTATGGGAGGCAAACAAACGGCGGTGCTGGTGCCCACCACCGTTCTCGCTCGCCAGCACCACGAAAGTTTCAAAAGCCGCATGGAGGGCTATCCGATCGAGGTCGGGATGTTGAGCCGGCTCGGCACGCCGGCGGCCAACCGCGAGGTGGTAGCCGGTCTGCGCGAGGGCAAGATAGATATTGTCATCGGTACCCACCGCTTGCTGCAGAGCGACGTCGTCTTCGGCCGCCTCGGGCTTCTCATCGTGGACGAGGAACACCGATTCGGCGTAAAGGCCAAGGAAAGAATCAAGCGCATGCGGCGCGAGGTGGACGTGCTGACGCTCACTGCCACACCGATACCGCGTACTTTGCAGATGGCGTTGGGTGGGGTGCGCGACCTGAGCCTAATCGAGACCGCCCCGATCGACCGTCTGGCGATACGTACCTATGTGGCACGCTACGACGAAGGGCTCATTAAACAGGCGCTCGAACGCGAGCTTGCGCGCTCGGGGCAGGCCTTCTTCGTCCACAACCGCGTGGCGAGCATCGACGAGGCGTGCAGGGTTGTGTCCACGCTGGTGCCCAAGGCGCGAACGGCCATTGCCCACGGACAGATGCGCGAGAGCGAGCTCGACCGTGTAATGCTCGACTTCCTCGAACAGCGGGTCGACGTGTTGGTCACCACATCCATCATCGAGTCGGGTCTCGATATCCCCAACGCCAACACCATTGTCGTCAACCGCGCCGACACCTTCGGCCTGGCCCAGCTCTACCAGATTCGCGGTCGGGTCGGGCGCAGTTTCCGGCGCGCGTACGCCTACCTCTTGGTGCCCGGCGAACATCTGGTGACCGAAGATGCGCGCAAGCGGCTCGAGATTCTCAGTTCTCTCGATGACCTCGGGAGTGGTTTTAAGATCGCCGCGCACGATATGGAGATACGCGGAGCCGGGAACCTGCTCGGCAAGGAACAATCGGGGCAGGTCGAGGCGGTGGGATTCGAGTTGTTCATGAGCATGCTCGAGGAAGAGGTTGCCGCGCTGCGCGGGCAGCCGCGCTCCCCGCAGGTCGAACCCGAGGTCGAGGTCGGTGGCGAGGCCTTTATACCGTCCGAGTACATTGAGGATGTGGGCGAGCGTTTGTTGGTCTATAGGCGCTTGGCCAACGCCGAGAACGCCGATGCGGTAGCCGATATCACCCATGAGCTGGTCGACCGTTTCGGCATGCCACCGCCCCCGGTTGCTGCATATGCCCGCGTGATGTCGCTGAGGCCGGCGCTCAAAGGTCTGGCGGTCGAATCTCTCAAGGTCGCGGGCGCCGCCGTTACCATGAGCTTCAATGATGCCTCGCCGCTCGACCCCGCCGCCCTGGTGGCATTGGCAGGTTCGCCGGGGCGGGATGGCAGGGGACTTCGCATCCGACCGAGTGGGGTGCTTACAATGCCCCTGGAGGCCGAGGACTGGGATGAACGAATCGACGAGATTGAGGAGCTTTTGGCAAAGCTGGGTCAACGCATCGGTGAGGGAGGACATGCTTGAACGTTCGGTGCTTGTCTTGGCGCTGGTGTGCTCGGCAGCGCTGGTCCCGGCCGAGGCCGCTGCCGACCGCTTACTCAACGCGGTCGTGGCCGCGGTAGACGGCCAGGCCATCACGCTTCGGGAACTCGATGCTTACGAGAAGGGCCGCGGCCGTTTGTTGCCGCCCGAGGACAGCGCCGACCGCAAGAAGCTGCTGGCCGTGATGATAGTCGGGAGGCTCTACGGCTTTGAGTTCGAGCGTTACGGCATGGAGGCCGACGACGAGGACGTCGACGCCTACATCGACAGGGTCTTGGTCGAGCGCGAGAGCACGCGTGAGAGTGTAATGGATGCCCTCGAAAAGGCCGGGCTCACCTGGCGCGACTATTTCGAACGCATGCGTGAGGAAGTGCAGAAGCTCACATTGGCCAATCGCGAGATACGCGCGCGCATAAGCATTACCGACGAGCAGATCGAGCGCGTGTGGTTGGCCGAGTCCAAGTTTGAGCTACCCGAGAGGGTCGAGATTGGTCATATCTACATGCCGCTTACGGCCGGCGCGGCGCCCGAAGATATCGAGGCGGCCGCCGAACGGGCCGAGGCTGCCTACAAGCAGGCCCGGCGCGAGGGTTTTGCTGAAGCGGCACGAGCCCATTCCACCGGTCCGGCCGCGGCCGAGGGCGGTTCGCTCGGCACTTTTACGCCCGGAACTTTGGCCGAGTTCATTGAGACCGCCATTGAGGGGCTCGATGAGGACGAGATGAGCCGTCCCTTCGTGGCCGGTGGAGCGTGGCACATCGTTCGTCTCGTTCGCAGGCTGGCAGCCTCGCGGGTACCGTTGGCCGAGGTCACCGATTCCTTGCGGCGGCGCTTGTACAATGAAGAGCTCGAACGCCGTTTTGAGAACTGGGTGCGCCACGAGCTCTACGAGCGCCACCACGTTGCCGACAGGTACGACGAGGTCCAGAGACTAGCCGCCAAATGAAGGCCCGGCTGGCCGTCAGCATGGGCGACCCCGCCGGTATCGGCGCGGAGGTCCTGTTGCGGGCTGCGGCTGCCAAGCGGGTGGCGCGGGCATGCCGTGTGACGGTCTTTGGTGACCGGTCGATCATCGAAGCTCTGGCCTCGCGGCTCGATATCCCCGCTCCGGGCTCGGCCGGTTCAGCGGTCGCCGAGGTTGTTGAGGTCACCCGGCTGGGCCGTTCGGGCGGGCGCTTGCTGCCGCGTCCGTCGCGCCGCAGCGGGCAGGCGGCCTTCGATTACCTCGCCCGTGCCGCTCGTTTGGTTCTCGATGGTGGCTTCGATGCCTTGGTCACCGCCCCAATAAACAAGATGTGGATGAGCCGGGCCGGCCACGATTATGACGGTCATACCGAATACCTATCCGAGCTTACCGGGCGGCGGGCCACGATGATGTTAGCCGGACAGCAGCTCCGCGTTGTTCCGGTCACCACCCATATGGCGCACGCGGATGTGGCCGGCGCGCTCAGCAAGGAAGCGATAATCGAGGCGACGCGGGCCACGGTGGCCCATCTTCGCGATTATCAGGGGATGGCAAAGCCCCGCGTGGCGGTGGCCGCGCTCAACCCGCACGCCGGAGAGGGGGGTATGTTTGGGAGCGAGGAGGCCGAACTTATCGCGCCGGCGGTCACCGCCCTGAGGCGCGCAAGGTTGGACGTCACCGGGCCCTTGGCCGCCGACACATTGTTTGCGGCAGCCAAGGGCGGCCACTACGATGCGGTGGTTTGTATGTACCACGACCAGGCCCTCATACCGTTGAAGCTCTTGGATTTTGGCCAGGCCGTGAACGTTTCCATGGGGCTGCCGCTGATTAGGACCTCTCCGGACCATGGCACGGCCTATGATCTGGCCGGTAGCGGTAAGGCGGACCCTGGGAGTATGACCGAGGCGCTGATAATGGCCGCGGCAATGGCTGGGAAAGCGGCTGCAAGGAGACGCAAGTGACGGTCAATCCATCGATATTCCGCGAGTACGACATCCGTGGGGTGGCCGGCCAGGACTACGACGAGAGCTTCGTGGCCGGCCTGGGGCGTGCCTATGCGGTCAAGCTTAGGGCCGAGGGCATCGAGCGGGCCGTCGTGGCAAGGGATTGCCGGCTGAGTTCGCCTGTTTACCACCAGACCCTCAAGACCGTTCTGCGCGAGAGCGGGATAGACGTGGTCGATATAGGCCAATGTCCGACCCCGCTTATGTATTTCGCCGTCCATCACCTCGACCTCATGGCCGGCGTGCAGGTCACCGGCAGCCACAATCCGCCCGACCACAACGGCTTCAAGATCTGCATCGGCAAGACCACCATTTACGGCGAGGCGATTCAGGAGTTGCGCGCAATCATGGAGTCGGGCCAACGCGTCGGCGGTAGCGGCAGCGAAGAGGCCTATCCTATTATCCCGGCCTACCAAGGCTACGTGGCCGAAAAGCTAGGACGCTGCGGCGAAGGGCTCAACGTCATAGTCGACTCGGGCAATGGCACCGGGGGCGCGGTCGCGCCAGAGCTCTATCGCGAGCTCGGTTGCGATGTCACCGACCTGTTCAGCGAGCCCGATGGCTCTTTCCCCAACCACCACCCCGACCCGGCCGTCCTCGAGAACGTCGAGGACCTTTCGCGTACGGTCACCGCCGACAAGGCCGACTTCGGCATCGCCTTTGACGGTGACGCTGACCGCATCGGTGTGGTCGACGAGGCGGGCCAGGTGGTGTGGGGAGACGAGCTCCTGGTCCTGTTCGCCCGTGACGTGCTGGCCAAGAACCCGGGTGCGACCGTGGTCTCGGAGGTAAAGTGTTCGCAACGGCTCTACGACGACATCGAGGCCCGCGGCGGGCAGGCGGTGATGTGGAAGGCCGGCCACTCGCTCCTCAAGGCCAAGATGCGTGAGACCGGAGCTTTGCTCGGTGGAGAGATGAGCGGCCACCTCTTTTTCGGCGACCGGTATTTCGGGTTTGACGATGCGATTTATGCCGGTGCGCGCATGATTGAGCTTGTCGCCTCCAGCGGCAGTAGCGTGCGAGAATTGCTGTCCGATTTGCCCGAATGTCACGCCACGCCCGAGATTCGGGTGGATTGTCCCGACGAGATCAAGTTCGAACTCGCCGATAGGGCCTGCGAGCGTTTTCGCGAACTCGGTTATGACATTATCGATATTGACGGTGTGCGCGTGAAGTTCGACGACGGCTGGGGACTGGTGCGTGCCTCCAATACTCAGCCGGTCCTGGTCATGCGTTTCGAGGCCGCCGAAGCCTCCAGCCTCGAGCGGTACCGCAGCTTGGTCGAGGAGGAACTGGCGAGTCTGAGGAGCGAGCTCGAGCGAGGCTGAGCCGATACGGTGAGCGAACGCATCGTCATAAGGGGTGCGCGCGAGCACAACCTCCGGAACATCGACCTCGAGATTCCGCGCGACGCCCTGGTCGTAATCACGGGACTTTCGGGTTCGGGCAAGTCATCTCTGGCCTTCGATACGATATACGCCGAGGGACAGCGCCGTTATGTCGAATCATTGTCGGCCTATGCGCGCCAGTTTCTCGACCAGATGGAAAAACCCGATGTGGACTCCATCGAGGGCCTGTCCCCGGCTATCTCGATCGAACAGCGAACGACCAGCCGTAATCCACGCTCGACCGTGGGCACGGTCACCGAGGTCTATGATTTTCTGCGCCTGCTATATGCAACGGTGGGGCACCCGCACTGTATCGATTGCGGCCGTGAGATCGCTTCGCAAAGCTCTTCGCAGATAGCCGAGCAGATTCTCAAGCTTCCGCGGCGTACCCGTGTCGATGTGTTGGCCCCGGTCGTCAGCGGCCGCAAGGGCGAATACCGCAAGGAAATATCCGAATGGCGGCGGCGTTGGGCTCGGGCGCGAATAGACGGTGAGGATACCGAACTTACGGCCGACATAAAGATATCGCGCAATCAGCGCCACGACATCGATATTATCATCGACCGTTTGACCATCCGCCCCGGTGCCGAGAAACGGCTTCTCGACGCGGTCGATACGGCGCTCGGGCTAGCTTCGGGCACCGTAATCGTACGGTCGGCCGGGGCGGGCAAGTCGGCCAAGACTAAAGAGTCGGTCTACAGTACCCGCTTTGCCTGTTCGCGTTGCGGGACCTCGTATCCCGAACTCAGCCCCCGGCTGTTCTCGTTCAACAGCCCGCAAGGGGCCTGCAAGGGGTGCAACGGGGTAGGCAAGAGCAGCAGCCTCGACCCCGACCTGGTGGTCACCGAGTTCGGCAAGGCGGTCGAGGACGGCGCGATAAGGCCCTGGGGGAAGCGCCTGCTCGAAAAGTACAAATGGGCCACTGAGGGAATCTATAACGCCACCGGGACCGCACCGGGGACCGCCTTTGGCAAGCTGCCCGCGCGGGCCCGGCAGATGTTCCTCCACGGCAGTGACCAGGAGAAACTGGTTTCGGCAAAGCCGCGGCGCGCTGGGCGCGCGCCGCGCGCCCGGACCTTTGCCGGTATTTTGCCGATACTCGAGCGCCGCTATCGCGAGTCGGAATCCGAATGGGTCCACGGCGAGCTCGAGCGTTTTATGACCGAGCGGCCCTGCACGAACTGCGGCGGCCGCCGGCTGCGTCCGGAGGCGCTGGCTGTTACTGTCGGTGATGACCCAATCGACCAGCTTTGCTCGATGCCCGTAGCCGATGCGCTCGAAAGCCTCAGAGCACTAAAGCTGTCACGCCGGGAGCAGACCATCGCCAAGTTGGTCCTAAAAGAGATAACCGAAAGGCTCGAGTTCATGGCCGAGGTCGGACTGGGCTACCTGAGCCTGGAGAGGCCCTCGGCGAGCCTGTCGGGAGGCGAGGCTCAGCGCGTACGCCTGGCCACCCAAATCGGCGCAGGGCTCTCTGGGGTCCTGTACGTTCTCGACGAACCCTCTATCGGCCTGCATTCGCGTGACCACCGGCGTTTGTTGGGCAGTCTGAGGCGGTTGAGCGATGCCGGCAACACCGTGCTCGTGGTCGAACACGATGCCGAGACGATAAAGTCGGCCGACCATGTCGTAGACATGGGGCCGGGCGCTGGAATCGAGGGCGGCGATGTGGTGGCCGTCGGCAGCCCGGCCGAGATTATGGCCGACGAGATGTCGCTCACCGGTAGTTTCCTGGCCGGGCGGGAAACGATCGCCGTCCCGCGCAAGCGGCGCAAAGGCAGCGGACGGGCTCTCGTGGTCAAGGGTGCCCGGCATAACAACCTGCGCGACCTCGATGTCGAGTTTCCGCTCGGGCGTATGGTATGCGTCACCGGCGTGTCGGGGTCGGGGAAGAGCTCGCTGGCCATCGACACCCTCTACGCGGGTCTTGCCCGCGAGCTTCACAACGCCGAGAAGCCGGTCGGTGAACTCGACGCTCTCGAAGGCATTGAACATGTCGACAAGGTTATCGATATCGACCAGTCGCCGATAGGGCGCACGCCCAGGTCGAATGCCGCCACCTACACCGGACTGTTCTCCGACGTTCGCGATATCTTTACACAGACCCCCGAGGCTCGGATGCGGGGCTACGCGGCCGGCCGCTTCTCTTTCAACGTCAAGGGTGGCCGCTGTGAGACCTGTGGCGGTGACGGTATGTCGAGAATCGAGATGCACTTCCTTCCCGACATCTATGTCACCTGCGACGTGTGCCAGGGACGGCGCTACAATCGTGAGACCCTCGAGGTACGGTATAAGGGTAAGACCATTGCCGATGTCCTCGACCTTACCGTGGCCGAGGCCCTGGAGTTCCTCGACCCCATTCCCTCGGCCAAGCGCAAGCTCGAGACGATGGTCTCGGTGGGGCTCGGCTATATCGGCCTCGGACAGCCGGCCACCACGCTGTCGGGGGGCGAGGCCCAACGGATAAAGCTCGCCCGTGAGCTCGCCCGTAAGGCCACCGGACAGACCGTCTACGTGCTCGACGAACCCACTACCGGCCTCCACTTTGCCGACGTACGCCGCTTGCTCGATGTGCTCGCGCGCCTGGTCGATGCCGGTAATACCGTAGTCGTCATCGAGCATCATCTCGATGTCATCAAGAGCGCCGACTGGGTCATCGACCTCGGGCCCGAGGGCGGCAGCGGGGGTGGCGGTCTGGTCGTGGCCGGGACGCCCGAGCAGGTCGCTCGGCACCAGGGTTCTCATACCGGTCTTTTCCTGGCCAACGAGGCTGCCGGCATGGCGGCATGAGAAGTGATGGGCAAGCAGAGAACGGTATATCTCGACAACCAGGCCACTACCGCGGTCGACCCGCGTGTTGTCGAGGCCATGCTTCCCTATTTCGGAGAGAAGTTCGGCAATGCGGCCAGCCGTAGTCATTCCTACGGGTGGGATGCGGAGGCGGCCGTCGAAGAAGCACGCGAGAAAGTTGCGGGCGTGCTCGGAGCCCAGCCGCGCGAGATAATCTTTACCAGTGGTGCGACCGAGTCGGACAACCTTGCGGTAAAGGGCGTGGCCGCCTTCTACCGTGACAAGGGCCAACACATCGTCACCGTGGCCACCGAGCATCGCGCGGTCCTCGACCCCTGCCGTGTTCTCGACAAGGGCGGGCAGGCCCGTGTTACCGTGCTCAAGCCCGAGCCCACCGGCCTTGTTAGCGCCGGACAGATCACCGAAGCGATTGGCCCGGACACGGTGCTGGTGTCGGTGATGCACGCAAACAACGAGATAGGCGTAATCCAACCGATAGGAGAGATTGCCGAGCTATGCCGTAGCCGGGGGGTGCTGTTCCACAGCGATGCCGCGCAGAGCTTCGGCAACTTGCCACTCGATGTTTCGGTCGGGGGACCGGACCTGGTCTCGGTCTCGGGTCACAAAATCTACGGGCCCAAGGGCATTGGCGCTCTCTATGTCAGAGGGCGCAATCCGCGGGTGCGGCTCGAGCAACAGATGGACGGCGGCGGTCACGAACGCGGCATGCGTTCGGGGACCCTGAACGTGCCGGCCATCGTAGGTCTGGGCCGGGCGGCCGAACTGGCTGCGGCCGAGATGGAGGCCGAAGGCGAGCGTATCGCCGGCTTGCGGACACTCCTGCTCGAGCGCCTCGTCGCCGAGCTCGACCTTATCGAGGTAAACGGCGACCTCGAGCGCCGCTTGCCGGGCAACCTCAATGTCAGCTTCGGATATGTTGAGGGCGAGTCGCTGCTGATGGCCTTAAAGGATGTGGCGGTCTCGTCGGGGTCGGCCTGCACCTCGGCCTCGCTCGAGCCCAGCTATGTCCTGGCCGCAATCGGGGTGGACAGGGAAATGGCGCATTCCTCCCTGCGTTTTGGTATCGGCCGCTTCAACAGTGCCGACGACATCGAATATGTGGCCGGCCGGGTTACAGCCGAGGTAAAGCGTCTGCGCCGTCTCTCGCCGCTTTACGAGAAGGCCTCGCACAGGGCGTTCGAAAAGGCCGGCACGGATGACGCGACGCGCCACCGGCCGCTTTGAAGGACCCCCCTGGCCAGGCGTATTGAAAAGCGTAGTATTTAGGCTATAAGGGGGCGATGCTGACCATCACTGACAGGGCCGCGGGCAAGATCTCCGAGTTCCTCGGTTCGGCCGAGGAGGAGACCGATGGTCTACGCGTGCGGGTCACCGGCGGAGGCTGCTCGGGTTTGCAGTACAAAATTGAACTATCCGCCGAACGTAAGGGGGACAAGGTCTTCGAGCATGACCAGGCCCGCCTTTACATAGACCGCAAAAGCTATCTCTACCTCAATGGTACCGAGGTCGACTACAAAGACGGGCTACAGGGAGCCGGTTTCGACCTCAGGAACCCCAATGTGAAAAGGACCTGCGGCTGCGGGGAATCCTTCATCGTCTGAACGCACAGGCTCTGACCCCCCTGTTCGGGTTAAGACCATAAAAATTGCAGTTTCGTCTCTGATTGTGGCATGCTGACCCAACGCGCCGCGTTTGGCCGGTGTAGGCTGGGCAGCGCGTTTCTCTGCTGGGGTGGTTGTGGTCAGTGGTGGTAGTTCCAAAACAGATTGATCCACTGGTGACGCTGATGGTGGCCCTTTGGGCTGTGGGATCGGCGGGCAGGTGTCGACTGGTCGGCGCCGGCTTGGCTGAGGATGTGAGGGGTGTGGAAGATGGCCGAGCAGCAGCACGATCGTGTTCAGGCGGAAGAACGTCTGAACCTTCTTTTTGAACCGGACATATTACTGCCGACGCAGTTCTTCGCTCAGCTTAAACGCAAGCGATACAAGTGTGGCGAGCATCGGCTCTTGGTTGCGATAATCCAAGACGCGGTCGAATGCTTCCAAAAGCACCTGCACGCTGCCGACAGTAAGCGAAGGCAGCTCTATCTCGACTCGGAAGCCTGGGTGAGCGCTGAGGACGACCGCGGGCCGTTCTCGTTCACCAGTGTGTGCGACCTGCTGGAGATGAACCCGGACTACGTTCGGGAGGGGTTGTTCCACTGGCGCGAGCGCGAGCGCGGAAGGCACCGTGCGCGTCAGCTCGAGGCCGCGCGCGAGGCCGTTGCCGACAGCTCCGAGGAACTGTCGGTACCCGTCGAGATGCGCGTCGAGGCCGTAGCCGGCGGCCGCTAACCGCCGGCGCCTTCAGAACCCGCTCGGGCGGTGCTATAGGCGGGGCCTCGGCCCTTGCCATACACTACCCCTATCGACTGCCCCGGCTGTGAGCAGCCCTTGGTCCGCAAGACCGGCGGCCGTTGCCCCAACTGTGGCGTGGTCGTCAGCCGGCATGTCGCCCGGACCCGTTTACGAGAAAAACGTATAGAGCAGGCGCTGGCTATCCTGGCCACCGCCCTGGTGCTCGCTCTGTTCCTGTGGGCCGGAGGGTTGGGTTTGCTCGAGGGGGTGCTGATCTATGCCGTGGCGGGTCTGGCGGTATGGTACTGGGGCAAGGGGACCTTCTGGACCGGCGGTGATGGCTCGGATAGCGCTGACGGTTAGGCATCCGCCGCCGCTTTAAGACCTAGATAACGATTGAGCCAGGCGACACCGAGGTAGAAGGGCAGGGTGTCGGCGGCGGCAACGATTACCTTGAACGCGTAACCCGAGGCGACAAGTACGCCGAGCTGGGGCAGCAGGGCGCTGTCGCTATCGACCGGCAAACCACCGGCCCAGTAGTGGGTCACCATGATGACCGCCACCGTGTCGACGAGTTGACTGACCATCGTCGAACCGTTGTTGCGCAACCATAGATGACGGCCGGCGGTCAGCCGTTTCCACATATGAAAGAGCTGGACATCGATGAACTGCGCGGCCAGGTAGGCCATCATCGAGGCCGATACGGCCGAAAAGGCCAGCCGTCTGATGGCGAAGAAGGCCTGGTCATCCCCGCCCGCACCCGGCAGCGCGCCGGCCACCCATATGACGGCCATCACCCATAGGTTGAGCAGCAGCCCCGTGGCCACGACCAGATTGGCGCGCCGCCGTCCGTAAAGCTCGGAGATGAAGTCGGTGCACAAGAAGGTGACCGGATAGGGTAACGCACCGACCGCAATCACCATCGGTATCCGAAGCCCCGTGCCAGGCAGCGTGAAGGACAGGTCGACGAAACGCGCGATTCCAAGCACGTTGAGCATGGCCAACGTGCCGAGAAATATCCCGGAGAGGAGGATGAAGACCGCTTCGCGACGGCGAATGTGTACTTTGTTCGGCGGTGCCATGCTGCTGCTCTTGTCGTTCATGAGTTCGCTGCCTGGTGGCCGGGCGCGTTGACGGTATTTAACGATTACCGTAAACCGGACACGGAGGCCCTAATGAATATCAAACTAAGCACCGCCAAGGCCAGCACTCTTGAGACCGACCTCACCGTGATTCCCGTGCGCGAGGGCGTGGAAACCGGCAATGCCGTACGCGAACTCGGCCGCGAAATAAGGGACCGGATCAAGGCCCGTGCCGAGTCCGCTTCCTTCCGTGCCAAAGCGGGGCGCAGGCTATTGGTGCAGGACGAGGAGCGCGACATCGTTTTGGTCGGGCTGGGGACGGGTACGGCCGAGGACTGGCGGCGTGCGGCCGGAACTGCGGCCGGTATAGCCTCGCAGACGCGCGCGGGCTCGGTGGCGGTCTGCCTCGGACGTGGTGTCGATGGACGCCTGGAAGCGGCCGTAGAGGGGTTCACCCTGGCCTCCTACCGTTTTGACAAGTATCGCTCGGACAGGGACGAGGCTTATGGGGGTCCAAAGACCCTCACGCTTACCGGCTCCGACCTGGGCACCGCCGGCGCGCGTGCACGCCTCAAGAACACGCGCTCGTTGTGCGAGGCGACGGTGTCGGCGCGCGACCTGATAAACGAGATGTCGAGCGTCAAGACGCCTTCGTTCCTGGCGGCCACGGCCAAACGGTTGGGGCGCAAGACCGGTCTGACCTGCACCGTATGGCAAGGCGACAAGCTCGAGCGGGAGAAGATGAACGGGATTCTCCGGGTTTCGGCCGGCAGCGATGAGCCGGGCGCCTTCATCAAGCTGGTATACCGACCCAAGCGAAAACCCAGAGCCAAGGTGGCATTGGTCGGCAAGGGGATAACCTTCGATTCGGGGGGACTGTCGCTCAAGACCGCCAAGTACATGGAATGGATGAAGCAGGACATGTCGGGGGCGGCCGCGGTACTGGGGACCATGGAGGCCATTGCCGCGTTAAAGCCTCCGGTGGAGGTACGTGGATACATTGCGGCGGCCGAGAACATGCCCGGGAGCGGCGCTCAAAAGCCCGGCGACATCATCACCTACAGGAACGGCAAGACTGCCGAGGTCCTCAACACCGATGCCGAGGGCCGTCTGGTCCTGGCCGACGCCCTGTGCGTGGCGTCCGAAGAACGCCCGGACTGCATCATTGACCTGGCCACGCTTACGGGTGCCTGCATGGTCGCGCTGGGAACGGATGTGGCGGGTGTGATGGGCAACGATCCCCGCCTCATTGCCAAGCTCATCAAGAGCGGCGAGCGTTCAGGGGACAGGCTCTGGGAGCTACCTTTGGTCGAAGACTATATGTCCGACATTCGCTCCAATACGGCCGACATCCAGAACATCGGCTCGGGTTATGCCGGAACCATTACGGCCGCCCTGTTCCTGCGCTGTTTTGTGGGTGATACCAAGTGGGCCCATCTCGATATCGCCGGGCCGGCCTTTGCCGAAAAACCCAAGCCCTACGGGCCCAAGGGCGGGACCGGCTTCGGGGTGCGTCTACTGGTCGACTATATCGCCTCGCTTTAGGCGCGCTCTTGCCAGGCCGAGCGCGTCATCCCTCGAGGAGATGGTGCCTTCGAGCTGGGCGTCCTCGACCGCACCGAGGATTTCTTTGAACAAGGGGCCTGGTTCCAACCCCATCTCGATAAGGTCGTGGCCGGTGATAAGAGGACGGGGCCGCATTTCCTCTTCGCCTATAGTGCCGAGCGCGCTCATGCAGAAATCGTAATGGGCGAGGTCACCGTTGGCCGCCATCGCGTCTATCCGGGTCAGTTCGAGCAGTTCGCCAATGCCGTCCTGGCGAAGAAATCGTTTTAGGGTGGCCGGCCTCATATCGGCGGCCGAGCAATGCCTGAGGTGCTGGTCGACAAGAAAGGCCACGCGTTCGGTGTCGCGGCGGCTCAGCCTGAGCTGTTCGCAAAGTTCTACGGCCATTACCGCGCCCTGTTTGGTGTGACCATAGAACACGATGCGGTCCTCCTTGGTCATACGGCAGGCCGGTTTGGCGATGTCGTGAAGGAGGACGCCGAAGGCCAGGGCCGGCGAGTGAGCGGCTGTCAATTGGTCGATGGCTCTGAGGGTGTGCTCGAACACGTCGCCTTCCGGGTGATGCTCGGGCGGCTGCGCGCAACCCTTCATGGCTGACATCTGTGGAATGATGATATCGAGAAGTCCGCTCTCATCGAGCAACTCGAAGGCGCGTCTGGCCCGTCCTTCGGTGAGCATACGGGTGATCTCGTCGCCGATTCGTTCGGCCGATACGTCGGTTATACCCGCCGCGTGCCTTTTTACCGCCGCCATCGTGTCCGGCGCTATGCTGAACCCAAAACGCGCGGCGAAGCGCACCGCGCGCAGCATCCGCAAACGGTCCTCGGCCAAGCGGTCGTCGGGGTCGCCGACGGTTCGTACGATGCCGTCTGCGAGGTCCTGGCGCCCGCCGACGTGGTCGATGAGTTGGCCGCTGGTCGCTTCTTCGAACATTGCGTTGATGGTGAAGTCACGGCGACGGGCGTCCTCGACCTCGTCGGTAAAGACCACCTCACGAGGGTGGCGGCCGTCGTCGTAGCCGCCGTCGCGCCGAAAGGTGGCGACCTGGAGATTTTGGCCGTCCTTTGGAACGATCATGACCCCGAAGGCGCGCCCGACCCCTATGGTGCGACTGAACAGCCGTTCGACCTCGTCGGGCGTGGCCGAGGTCGCGATGTCGTAGTCCGTGGGTTCGCGTCCGAGCAGGTGGTCCCTCACGCAGCCGCCCGCGAACAGGGCTCGGTGGCCAGCGTTCTCGAGAACGGCGACCACCTCTTGTGCGGTCTCACGAAGCATGTGGGAAATC
>JAYGCK010000032.1:0-6424 GCA_046583395.1 Deltaproteobacteria bacterium | reverse complement strand
ATCTTGTCGCTCTTGCCGGCCGGGTCGTCCTCGTCGGGAATCAGTTCGCCGATCTCGGGCGGAGGCCCGGCAAGGGTCGGAGTTATCAAAAGGTCGTAGCCCGAGCCCCACCAGGCACCCATGCGGCGGGTATACCCGCCCAACCACTTGATGCGGTCCACATACTCGACCGCGCTGATGCCGCGACCCATCTCGGCAAAGAAGGCGGTGCCCGGCTCGAGCTCATCGGCGCCTATGGTCTGGCCGGTACGTGCTTCGAGCTCACCTATAGCCGATGCCGTCCAACTGGTCACCACCGTCATAAAGGCGGCTTGGAATTCCTCGCCCTCGTCGAAGGCCGGCGGGTGGGCCTGTTCGGTCTCGTGCCCAAGTTCGGCCATGAGAGCGGCGGTCTCCTCCACCGCACGCCGGCACTCTCCATTAAGATCACCGCCGCCGGGAAGCGCGGTCATGAAGCCCACGCGCAGGCGGCCCGGCCGGCCGGTGACCTCGTCGGCGTAGGGACCTCTGGGGGCCGGTGCGGCATACGGGTCTCCCGGCATGGGACCGTGAATGCAGTCGAGTATGGCGGCCGAGTCGCGCACCGAACGCGAGACCACATGCGAGGTCACACAGCCGGCCCAGTAATCATTGCGGTCCGGGCCCAGCGAGATACGGCCGCGCGAGGGTTTGAGGCCGACCAGGCCGCACTCGCTTGCCGGGATGCGAATAGAACCACCGCCGTCGCTGGCGTGAGCGACCGGAACCATTCCGGCGGCCACGGCAGCGGCCGACCCGCCGCTGGAACCGCCCGTTGAATGGCCGGTGTTCCACGGATTACGGGAGGGCCCATAGGACTTGGGTTCGGTTGTGACCATGACGCCGAGTTCCGGGGTGTTGGTCTTGCCCAAAGAGACCAGCCCGGCGGCCTTGAACTTGGCGGCCAGATAGCTGTCGTGGTCCTCGTGCCAATCGATGCGCTTGAGAAAACGCATGCCCCCGTGAAAGGGCTCGCCCTCGGTGGTCGCATCCAGGTCCTTAAAAAGGAAGGGCACACCACGGAAAGGCCCGTCGGGCAGTTCCTTGGAGTCGGCAAGGGCCAGGCCGCGGTCGAACAGCGGACTTATTACTGCGTTTATCTCAGGGTTGATCCGCTCTATCCGTTCGATGGCAGCCTCGGCAAGTTCCCGGGGATGGGCCTTGCCGCTGCTCACCAGTTCGGCCTGCGCGGTAGCGTCTAGTTGGGCAAATTCCGACATGGACGGGAGACTAGGCCAGCCCCCTCGTTGACTGAAGCAGCCCGAACCCCTACGGATACGCCGCCTATAGGCAGGAATAACATAGAAATGTCGAAACCAAAGGTCTTCGGGGCCAGTCTTTCGCCCTTCGTCCGTAAGCTCAGGGCCTACCTAGCCGAGAAAGGCATAGACTACGATATAGAGTCGGTGATGCCGGGCTCCGACGACGCGGACTTCAGGAAGATAAGCCCACTAGGGAAGGTTCCCGCCTTTTCCGACGCCAAGGTATCGATCTCGGATTCCTCGGTGATATGCGCCTACCTCGAACGTGAGAACCCCGACCCGCCCCTCTACCCCAACGACGCTGCCGCTTACGCCCGTGCACTGTGGTTGGAGGAGTGGGCCGACACCGTACTGGTAGCAGCCGCGGTCGTGCCCTTTCGCGAACGGCTGCTCGCTCGTGCGCTGTTCAACCGGGAGCCCGACGAGGATGCCGTCACCCAGGCCATCGAGACCAAGCAGCCCGCGGCCTTCGATTATCTCGAAAGCCAGCTATCGGACTCGGGGTACTTGGTCGGGGACTCGATAACTATCGCCGACATCGCCATCGCCACGCATTTCGCCAACCTCGGCTACGGCGGTTGTAGCGTGGACGCCGAACGCTGGCCCAAGTTGGCCGCTTACGCCGGCGATATGCTCGCGCGCCCGTCGTTCGCCGCGCTGCTGGCCGAGGAGAAGCAGTTCATCGATCGCTTCGCTGGCTGAACCGTGACCGGTGCCGACGGCAGCTTTGAGAGCCACGGCACCGCCCTGCGTTTCCACGAGGCGCTGCCCGAGGACCCGGCCCGTGCCGCCGTCATCGTGGTGCCCGATGTTTGGGGTCTGTCCGACCACTACCGCGATGTGGCCGAGCGTCTGGCCGCCACCGGCTATGCGGCCTTTGCCATAGACATCTACAGCCGCTCGGCCGCGCCCGACCCTGCCGCCCTGGACGACCTCGGCAAGATCGGCGATTGGATAGCGGCCATCCCCGACCGCCGGGTCATGCAGGATATCCAGATGCTGGCCGGCCACATCAACACACGGCCATGGGCCCGAGACCTGGCCACAGGCATCACGGGTTTCTGTCTGGGAGGTCAGTACGCGCTCATGGCCGGAGCAGCGGTATCGGGACTGGCGGCCTCGGTGAGCTGGTATGGAATGCTTAGAAGCGGACCGCCGACCGAGACCACGCCCGAAAGCGCCATCGATATGGCCCCACGCCTGGCCTGCCCCTGGCTGGGACTGTACGGGGAAGAGGACCCTCTCATCCCCATGGCCGATGTAGAAGAACTACGCGGTGTGCTCGAGACCGAGGAGGCCGATTTCGAACTCATCGCTTACCCGAACGCCGGGCACGCCTTCTTCAACGACACCCGCCCCGAACTCTACAGACCCGAGGCCGCCGTCGACGGCTGGCAAAGGACGCTGGGCTTCTTCGACCGGCATCTGGCCCGCGCCGCCTAGGCCGGGCCTAGGCGTAGTAGCGAAGCTCGACTCGGTTGCCGTCGGGGTCGCGGATATAGACGCCGGTACCGACCCCACGGGCGCCGTCGAGTTCGAGCGGTCCCATCTCCAGTTCGACACCGGCCCGACCCAGCCGGTCGAGCAACGGTTGCCAGTCCCCGGCGTCAACGACCAGACAGAAGTGGTCCATATTGCAGCGGTCGGGGGCCGCGGTTCCCTCGGCCTGCGGCAGCAGGTCTATGATGGTGGCTGGGTCTACCCGCAGTGAAGGGAAGAACGCCTCCCCCCTTCTGAACTCATCGGCGTTCTCGACCCCGAGGCCTATGACCTCGGAATAGAAGGAGAGCAGGCCCTCGACATCGGCGCTACGTATCACGATGTGGTCGAGAGAGAACCCCATGGCGGTCTAAGCGTCGTTGCGGATCATGCGCCAGAGCAGCGATATCTCGCGCCGCATGTCGCCGCGCATGTACTCCATCGGACGGTAAACGCCAAGCAGACGTCCGCCATCGTCGAACTCGGCCTCGGCACGAAACGCGGTGATAAGTGGGTCGCTTATCATCCCGTAGCGATGGTCATGGATGAGAACGCGGGTGCCACGGGCGGTCTCCTCGACGGTGGTGCTGATCATGTCCATGGCGAACCATTCGAACAGGCGGCCTTCGGGGCTGGCCAGGGCGCGCTCGGCCAGCGGGTGGCCGCCGCGGTGGGCCGCCACAAAGCGTGGGCGTTCCCGGCCCGCGGTAGACAGGTTGGTCACACGCAGCCGGCCGCCGGCATCCCTGGCTACCACGCGCCAGACCACCAGGTTGGCCGGCGTCGGAAGCGCACGCACCTCGACCGGCTCGAAATCCTGGCGGGCCAGCTCGGCCGTGGCTATGGCCTCGGCACGCCGCGACTGCGAATGGCCGTAGCCGAGATAGACCATCGTCAGACATAGAACGGCCAGGGCCAGACGAGGCCCGGCCCTACCCATGAACCCGCGAGCCACGACCAGCAACATGGGCACGGTCACCACCGGGTCGATTATGGATATGGCATCGAGCGCAAAGCGCCGGCCGCTTAACGGCCAGAACAGTTGGGTCCCGTAACTGGTAAACAGGTCGAGAAGCGGATGGGTGAGCAGCACCAAGGCCGTAAGCAGGAGCCAGGCCCGGCGGTCGTCGGGGACCGCGACGCCGCTGCGGTCTCGCGGCCGTGCGAACCAGCGCCTGCCGGCAAGCGCCAGCAAGGGTGTGGCCAAGGCCAGTACCGGCAAAGAATGGGTGGCCCCACGGTGATGTTCGACCACTGCCCACTGGCCGGCCGCACGGACGACAACGTCGAGGTCGGGAAGCGTGGCGGCCACGGCTCCGAACAACAGGGCACGGCGGCCCAACCGGGTCGAAAACCCGGCCTGGGCTATGGTCGCGCCCAACGCAGCCTGAGTTATCGAGTCCATCGAGGATGAGCCGGGCCCGGCCAGGCCTTAGGCCCGAAGCTACTCCGAGGCGCAGGCGGACGAGCAGCCGTCACCGTCGTCCGTATTGCCGTCGTCGCAGGTCTCGGTCCCAGCCCACAGGAAACCGTCACCGCATGCGGCCGTGCGGCAGCTGTTCAAACAGCCATCGGTGTTATCGGTGTCGCCATCGTCACACTCCTCGCCAAGAGAGGTTGTCACAACGCCGTCCCCGCAACTACCGAGCGTGCAGTTGGTTCGGCACGAGGATGTCGCGGAGTCCGAATTGTCGGGACCGAGGTCACACTGTTCGTTGGTGTCTATAACACCATCGCCGCAAAAAGCATCGGTGCAGCCCAGACGGCAAGCGTCGGCCGTGATGTCGGAGTTGGCCACGCCATTGTCACACTGCTCGCCCGTCCATGGCTGATAGACACCGTCACCGCATTGCTCTTCGAGACAAACGGTCGAGCAGCCGTCGTCCTCGACCGCGTTGCCGTCGTCGCAGTACTCGCCCGTGTCGGTCACCGTATCACCGCAACTGGCGTTGCGGCACTCGAGCGTAGCCTCAACCGTGCCGCCCGACCCTCCATAGGGGCCTCCCAGGGAACTGAAGGTCGTGCCCGAACCAGGCGCAAAATAAATGTAGTTCGAACCCGGCCCCGGGCTGGCCAGCACGGACTGTTGCCCGACGATATTGCTGCTGGACACCCCGTTTATGGCCGAGGGCAGGTTAGGAAGCGTGATATCTACCGAGTCGCCGGCCTCTATGTTGCCGAACTTGCCGTCGCTCTGTAGACGAAAGACCACACTGCTAGTGACCTGGAGAGGGTCGTCGACCATCGCCAACGAGGTGTCGAGCGTGGAGCGGCAGGCATCGGCTGCGGTATTGCTATTGGCCGCAGCATTGTCGCACTGCTCCTGGCCGAGCAGCGTGTAGCCATCGCCACAGCTGGCCACCCGGCAGGTTCCCACACAATCGTCGGTGTTAGTCTGGCAACTAGCTCCGCCCCTACAATCGCTATCGACGAAACAAATGATCTTTTTGTTTGCGCGCTCACCGTTGAGAACACAGTGCCCAGAGAGACCGTCATCGCACTCCTCATCCTGGCCACAGACCGAACCGTTTCCGCATTGCTCAAGCGTACAATCACGGTCACAACCGTCGCAGCTGATGCGGTTGCCGTCGTCGCACTCCTCGTCCTCGTCGGTCACGCCATCACCACAGTGCGACTCAGTGGGGAATACCGGTGCAATGATGTCAGTGGCGTATTCAACAACGATGTCGGCAAAAGCACTGAACATATCGTGGGTACTGAAGCTGCCGCCGCTGGGGTCCCCGACGATGGATGCCACACCGAGCGAGTCGAGATTAACCTTAGCCGAGTCGCAATGGTTAAAGATAGAATCACGAAGGCTGATCATCGGCTTCATCAGGCGCCCGTCAATCACCGTATCTCCAGTGGTCTCCCTGCGGCCCGGCCAAGCCACCGTGGCCAAACACTGCCGGGTCAAGCCCTTCTTGGCCGCCTTCGAGAAACACTTGGAGCGTTCTTGAATGATCTTGCCCAGCGCGAGCCGGGACTGTGCAACAGGAGCCTGCCGACACTCCCTTTCGACCTTTGCGAGCACCCCGGCCCCATCCTTGTAGGTAAGACCGAAAAGGGTGTCGGCAGCCTCCTTGCCCTTGGCGTGCATGCACGCGCCGATCTCACTCCAATCGGTGGTCGACGTATCACACACGTTTTCTAGACCGAGCGCAGAGGCACTAACCTCGGCGCACTTGGTCGCCAGACGGCCGCGCGAACGGGCGGCCCTTTCCATGCGAGCCTCCAAGCGGGCATCACCAAGACCAACGCCGGAGAGGGACACCGGGTCGGCACTACAGTCAACGTCGCTTGAGACCTTACCGTATGCCTTAACGCTGCCACACTTATGGCGTACCGACAGGACCTTCCCAAAGACCGCGCGAGCAACGCGGAGCGTGAGACTCCGACAACGTATCTCTTTCTTGCTGAGGTCGGCCGCCGCCGGACCGGCCGTAGCCAGAACCAGGCCCACGGCTAGAGCGGCCAACGCCGTTCGGCGCAGCCATGTCTTGCGATCCACCATCACTTCCGCATCGGGCCGGGGTAGGCCGGTATGCTCCCTAAAGGTTAGCTCCATAGACCCCATACGAACAAGCGTCGTGCGCAGAACCACCACCCTACCACGGAGACTACCCCCCCCAGCAGGGGGGGCACCTAAGTATGCGCCATAACAC
>JAYGCK010000114.1:0-7110 GCA_046583395.1 Deltaproteobacteria bacterium | reverse complement strand
CAAACCGGTGGTCGCCGGTGTCAACGGAGCCGCGGCCGGACTGGGCATGGTAATAGCTCTCTATGCAGATATGAGGATTGCCTCCGAGCGTGCCCGCTTCACTACCGCCTTTGCCCAGCGCGGGTTAATCGCCGAGTACGGTATAGCGTGGATACTTCCACGCCTTGTCGGGCTCGGCCAGGCCATCGATCTGACCTTCAGCGGCCGTATCGTGGGTGCCGAAGAGGCGCTCAGGATGGGGCTGGTAAGCCGGGTGATACCCCACGAGGGGTTTGGCGCTGAGCTGCACGGCATTGCCGCCGACCTTGCGCTCCGCTCCTCGCCGCGTTCTCGTAGGGTGATGAAGCGCCAGCTATACGATGCCCAGTTCGAATCGTTGGCCGAGTCCTACGACACCGCGGTGGCCGAGATGCTGGAAAGCTTCGGGTCGGAGGATTTTGGCGAGGGCGTGGCGCATTGGCAGGAAAAGCGCGATCCGGCCTTTAGCGGCAAATAAGGGGTTAGGAGATGGAACTTGCCGGAAAGGCTGCGATCGTTACCGGCGGTGGGACCGGAGTAGGGCGCGAGACCGCTCTCGAACTGGCCCGGCGCGGGTGCTCGGTCCTCATAAACTACAGCCGCTCTCGTGACGAGGCCGAGGCCACCGCTTCAGAGGTCGAAGCTCTGGGCCAGAGCTGCATCGCCATGCTTGCCGATGTGGCCGACGATGAGGCTTGCCGGGCCATGGTCGAGCGTGCGGTCGCCGACTTCGGCCGTCTCGACGTGCTGGTCAACAATGCCGGCACCACCCGCTTCATTGCCTGGGACGACCTCGAGGCCGTCCAGACCGAGGATTGGGAAAGCATCTACGCGGTCAATCTGCGCGGCGTGTTCCAGTGCATACGTGCCGCACGAACGGCCCTGGCCGATGCCGGCGGCGGCGAGATTGTCAACGTTGCCAGTTTGGCCGGCATATCCGGCGGTGGTAGTTCGATTCCCTATGCCACCTCGAAGGCGGCCGTCATCTCTCTTACCCAAGGGCTTGCCCCGACCTTGGGTCCGGAGGTTCGTATAAACGCAGTTGCCCCCGGCTTTATTACCGGACGTTGGCTTGGCCAGGGGCTCGGCGATGCCTACGAGCCGGTAAAAGAGTTGATGAGCCAACGGACGCCGGCCGGCCGGGTATGTGACCCGGTCGACGTGGCCGCAGCGATAGTTTCCTTGGTCGCTGGCTCGGACATGGTCAGCGGGCAGACCGTCGTCGTCGATGGCGGCATACACACGGTCGGGCCATTGGCCCTCTAAACGGCGCCGGCGAGCGAGCCGGCCCGCCGCCGAGCATTGTTACGTGTCGGCGGGCTCTATATCTTCGCTTCCTGCCGGACATCCGTCCCGCTCCAAGGAGGTACCAGGCCCGATGTTCTTCGAGATGTCCGAGCGTTCCCAAGAGATCCTCGATCATGTGCGGTCCTTCATGGACGCGCATATCTTTCCGGCCGAAGACCGTATTTTCGAACAGCTCGAGGAGGGTGACCGCTGGCAGGTCCCCCCGCTTGTAGAGGAACTCAAGGTCAAGGCCCGGGGGGAAGGCCTGTGGAACCTCTTCTTGCCCGAAAGCGACTACGGTGCGGGTCTGACCAACCTCGAGTATGCACCGATGGCGGAGCAGATGGGCCGTTCCTATTGGGCCTCCGAGATATTCAACTGTTCGGCCCCCGATACTGGCAACATGGAGGTCCTGGCCCGTTACGGGAGCGATGAACAGAAAAAGCAATGGCTCGAGCCACTGCTCGAAGGCCAGATACGTTCCTGCTTTGCGATGACCGAACCCGAGGTGGCATCATCGGACGCGACGAACATCCGCTCGACGATCACGCGTGACGGCGATCATTACGTGATCAACGGCCGAAAATGGTGGACCTCGGGAGCCGGCGATCCGCGCTGCAAGGTCGCCATCTTCATGGGGCAGACCAACCCGGAGGCCGGACCCTACGAACGCCAATCGATGATCCTGGTGCCGATGGACACCCCGGGGCTCAACATAGAACGTATGCTCACGGTGTTCGGTTACGACGACGCCCCACACGGGCATGCCGAGGTCGAGTTTGCCGACGTGCGAGTGCCGGCCTCCAATCTCCTGCTTGGCGAAGGTCGTGGGTTCGAGATCGCCCAGGGCCGCTTGGGGCCGGGCCGCATCCACCATTGCATGCGATGCGTCGGGGTGGCAGAACGCGCGCTCGAGGCCATGTGCCAGCGTGCCAAGGCCCGCGTGGCTTTTGGCAGGCCATTGGCCGAGATGGGCCTGGTCCGCCACGAGATCGCCCATTCGCGGATGGACATCGAGCAGGCCCGGCTGCTGACCTTAAAGGCCGCCCACATGATGGACACGGTGGGCAACAAGGCCGCCCGCTCCGAGATAGCGCAGATAAAGGTGGTGGCCCCCAACGCGGCATTGCGAGTGGTCGACCGTGCCATCCAGGTGCACGGCGGCGCGGGCGTGAGCGGAGACTTCCGCTTGGCCGCATCCTGGGCCGGTCTGAGGACCCTGCGATTGGCCGACGGTCCCGACGAGGTACACACCGCCCAGGTCGGCCGTTTAGAGCTCAAGAAGCACTGAGGACCCGTCCGCCGCCAACTCGAGCGATTGCGAGGTACGACCAGTTGAGAGGTACCGGTCTGACCAAGGGATTGTTGCTTGCTGCCGGTGCGGTCACCGTGCTGTCCTGCGCACCGGTCCTGCGCCAGCCCTTGGAACTGGCCCCGAACTTGGCCTGGACGGGAGTGCGGGGGCCGGTTGTGGTCATGAAGGTCGCGGATCTGCGTACCGAACAGTTCGACCTGGTCGGGATGGGATTGGACGTCCACAAGGCGGCGATGCGCCTACTGCCGGCCAAAGGTTACGAGGTGATGAGCTACCGAACCGAGGTCGCGGCTTCCACGGAAGCCGGCGGGGGTATGGGTGTCAGGCTTTATATCTCGATAGAAGAGGCGGCCGTCGAGACCGGCGAGCGCGGACGCGGCTATCGCGTGCGGGTCTCCGGACGTTTGGCCGGAGGCGATTCGGTCCTGTGGCGCGACAGTGCCGAGGGGCGTTCCGGCCTGTCCGGCCTGCTGGCCCTTCTGTCGCGGCCTTCGAGCCGTTACGAAGCCGCCCACGAGGCCGTTGCCGACCTGCTCGACACCCTTCCGGACCAGATCAGGTCGGGAGAAAATCTATCAGGCTAAAGGTCGTATAGCTGCTGCCGTTCGGGTCGGTCTCGGGGGTGGCCGAGAATATCTTTCCGGTTCCGGGCCCCAGGGCCGGCCTAAGCCTCCGTTACGGCCAGCAACCGCTCATAGAACAAATAGGTCGCGCCAAGCCCCAGCGAGCTTAGCACGTGCCAGGTCGCGTGCCCCTGGAAGAGGTGGTTGTCCGGCTCGCACATAATCCGGGTGACATCGAGCACCGAGAAGATCGAGGCCAGGGCCATCAGTCCGACCATCGCATAGAAGTAACCGTAGGCGGCGGCCCGGGCCGGCGTGCGCATCAACCAAAGCTCGGTGCCGATCACGGCCAGGGTCGTGCCTACTACTATCCCCTGGATAGGTATCCCGGCCAGGTAGAGCGCCACTACCAGCAGGCAGCCGAAGGTGACGCCCCAGGCCAGCGCACGTTTCTCTGAGCCGCGCGAGAGCAGCCCCATGCGCTGCATGTTGATGACAAGCGGGATGCCGACGAAGGCGAACATCCCCATGAAGTCGAAGAACTGAAAGAAGAAGGTGTAGGAGGCGTGGTATATAAAGGAGGCCGCACCCAGAAAGGCCGTGGCCGGCGCGAACCAACCGAGCCTAGGGTCACGGCCGCGTGCGCGGCGCCACAGCAATAGGGCCAGGACCAACAGGGCCAGGTTGGTCCAGGTGTTGGCCGGCTCGACGATCCACGAACAACGGGCCGCCTCGCACCACTTAACGTTTGGAAGGGCGAGACTGCTGAGCCCATGCCAGGGGCAGCCGGGCTCCAGTGGTGGGACGGTCACCTTAGGGGCAGATCAGTTCGTCGCAGTACTGCTTGCGCAACATGGTCGTTACTGCGGCCCTCTGGTCCTCGATAAGGCAGCCACCGCTGCCGTCTGGCGAGACCAGGCCATCGACGGTTGATGCGCATGCGTCGAGCTGGCCGACGAGTGCATCAGAACACTTACTTCCACCGACCAGCTTGCGGGCCTTGGCGCCAGCCTTGGCGATCATGCGAGCGGTCTTGTACTCCTCGGTGCAACCTGCCGAATGGGCCAGGGGCTCGGTCTTTGCGGAATCTCGGTAAAGCGCCTTGCCCTTGGTGAAGGAAGAACGGCATTTCTGGTGGGCCTTGAGCGTCTTGGTGAGATGGATGTACCCGGCCTTTCCTATGCTCGACTGGCAGCGCGCCAGATCGGATTGTTCGGGGGCAAGGGACGGTCCGTAGAGTGCTTCGATCGCAGAATCGACCTCGTCTAGGTGGGTGTCGATGATGCAGCCGTCGTCACCTGTGGCATTGACCAAGCCGTCGACAGTCCTCGAGCAAGCGGTCATGAGGTCGAGGTACCCGTCTATGCAACGTGAAGAAACCTTCTTTCGCGCCTTGAGCCCCGACTTGGACACCGTGGCGGCTACCTTGGTCTCATCCCAGCAATCGTCGAAGTCGGTGATGGGTTCGGCGCCGGCCGCGCCTTGGAAGAGGGTTGCCCCACTGTTGAAGCTGTCCCGGCATTTCAAGAGCGCCTTAGTGGACTTTTTAACCAGCAGGGAGCCGGCCTTAGCGATCGCGCCGTGACATGGGGTAGAGTACCAGGTGTATCCGCATGTCGGGCAGGGCGTGAGGTTGAACAGCCCACCTGGCTGCATGCAGACCCGCCCCGAGCTTCCCATCGGGTCCGTCCCCTCCCATACTTCGAGTTCACCGCCAAAGGCTTCGTCGAAGACCTGCTGGCGTGTGTTGATGAATTCTCTTGTTCGCAAGACTCCGAAATCTTGAGGTGTTTGTACTGGCGAGACCAGTGCCACCACGCGGTCTATCTCGGCGTTAAGTGCTTCTTCATCCCAAAGGGTGTCCATGAGGGTTTCCAGACGATTGCCATAAGCCTCGGCCATAGATGGGATCTCGTAGAGTCGGCGGGCAATTATTCCGTAGGCCCAGAAGAGGGGCGAGGGGAAACCTTCACGCTGGTCGCCTTGTAGAAGGAATTGGAGAAGATGTCCGGTGCTCCAGGTGCCATCTGTCCCCCATGGGATGAACCGGAACTTTCCGTCACTGGGGTCGTGGTAGACGTAGTGGTTGTTCTGGTTGCCAGAATATCCGTCCCAGTGCCCGATTAGCCCCTCCATGGCCCAAAAGGTCAGGAAGTCATCCAGGTCGACCAGATCGCCGAGGTCGCCGAGTATGCTGTCATCCATGACCGTCGCGTTGGTTGTACCCGGGGGCCACACGACATTGCGTATCGCCCAGATGTCGCTGCCATCGTTTGAATCCCGGTTGTTCTTCATATCGTAGCGCAGCACCAGGTCGTCTTGGAAATCGGCCAGCTGTGCTTCGTAGAGGTTGCCGTCAGAGTCACCGAAGACCCGTTCGAGGAACGGGTCCTTTATAGATTCGACATGGCTGTATACTCCGAGGTCAACCTCGCCGTTCTCGTGGATGATACGCACATGAGCATGGTTGCAACGTGGCGCTGGCACTCCGGCCTCCCGGAACAGCTTGTAGGACAGGCAGGTCCTTACCAGCGAGCTGTCTTGGGGGGCGCCGTTGAGTGTGAGGCGATCTAGTCCGAACAGGTCTATGTTCTCCTGGTATTCTGAGAACTTGACCTTAAGCGACGGTCGAGTGGGGACGGTGGTGGAGCCGTAAAAGCCTTTCTTGCGAACGCCGACGTCAGTTATGGTTACACCGCCTACCACTACGTCGGCCTGATACCAGGGGAAGATGCTCTCTGAGGGTCGGACCGGACACGTGGCCGGGAAGTACTCCCAAAGGTTTGGTTCTACCAAGCGAAGTGCTTCCCAATCGGCCTCGCTCATGTAGATCGCGACCTCGAGCAATTCGTCAGGGTCGAAGATGTCGGCTTCTTCGCACCCGCCCTCCGGCAGCCCTGGGCCGGGGGTTCCTCCCTGGTCGGCATCACAGGTGTCCCCGTTGCCGTCTTGGTCGGCATCGAGTTGGGCTACGTTGAAGGTCTCCGGGCAGTTATCCCGGCAGGTGGCAACTCCGTCGAGATCGCCATCGCCGACCCCCAGGCCGGTCCTTAGAGAGGTGAAGTCCTGTGTGGCGGTTCCCGCGCTGTATATATTGGGCTGACCGAATGTGCTGGAACTGCCGTCATTGTAGTGGTCCGAGTCGGCGGTGATAGCCGCCAGTGGGTCCGCTTCGAGCTTGGCTACCTCACGCGGATTAACTCCACTTGGTGAACCCGGTCCTTCACCGTTGGGGCCGAATATGAGATGGCCACTGGCGTCACGGATCTCGAAAGAGGTGTCGTTGTTGGAGACGTCGAATGGGGTCGTGCTGATGTATGCTCCCGAACCCTCTGATCCAGCTTGCAAGTGTATTGTCCAATCACCCGAGAGCGGGTCGTAGCTGGCATCCTCGGCAATATCTTCGGCCACGGTGATGATGGTCCCGGCGCTGAGGTTCGAAAGCAGCGTGTTGTTGGACAGTGTGAGCGTGGCCTCGATGGTGCCATCCTGGTCGGTGATCTTTATCTGCCAGCCACGGATGTCCAGGGGATGTGCGATGGTGACCAGTTCGAACCAGTCGCCACCATTTCCGGCCACCCGTCCGAGCGTGGAATCGGCCCTCTGGCCGCCGTCCTCGTCGGCCTCCGCGGTCCCGCCCTTTAGGAAGCCGTCGGGGGCCACGGCGTTGTACTCGTTGATGATGATCGGAGCCGCGGTCACCGGACTCGTGGCAACGACAAAGAGCAGGCCGACGGCCGCTGATATGGCGATTCTGAGCTTCATGAGTAGTGCCGGCGGGAACCCGGGCCCGCCTGAGCAGTATGACCCGCAGCGGGGCATTGGAACAAGCCTCGGCGGGGCCTTCTGACCCGGATGGGGGGGGTGAACGATACTCAGTGCGCTATACGGACCGACAGGGCCTCACCGGGCAGGACCTCGAGCGGT
>JAYGCK010000111.1:0-2854 GCA_046583395.1 Deltaproteobacteria bacterium | reverse complement strand
TGCTCAACTGGTCGACGGCTTGACCACTCGCAGGCCTTTTAGCTGCGGGGTGTCGCGGTGGCTCCGCTGACGGGTCAGCGCCGCCCGGATATAGCTCTTGAATATCGGGTGACAGTCGAGCGGGCGCGATTTGAACTCGGGATGGAACTGTGAGGCGAGGAACCAAGGGTGGTCGGGAATCTCTATCATTTCCACCAGGCTTTCGTCGGGCGACAGGCCGCTCAGTACCATGCCGCCGGACTCGATGGTCTCGCGGTACGAGGTGTTGAACTCGTAGCGATGGCGGTGGCGCTCGTTGATGCTTCGTTTGTTGTACACGCGGTGCCCCAGCGTGCCGTCTATAACGGTGCAGGGGTAGGCCCCGAGCCTCATCGTTCCGCCCTTGTCCGACAGGCTTCGCTGTTCGAGCATGAGGTCTATGACCGGGTGGGCCGTGTCCGGGTCGACCTCGGACGAGTTGGCCCGGTCGAGCCCGCAAACGTTACGGGCGAACTCGACCACGGCCATCTGCATGCCGAAGCATATGCCGAGGAAGGGGACGCCGTTCTCGCGGGCATAGCGGACGGCCTCAATCTTGCCCTCGGTCCCGCGCGGCCCGAAGCCCATCGGCACCAGCACGGCATCGGCCGACTTGACTTCGACCGGGACCCCCGAGGCCTCAATCTGCTCGGAGTCAATGTGGCTTATCTCGACCGCGCACTCGTTGGCGATACCGCCATGGATGAGCGCTTCGTTGAGCGACTTGTACGAATCAATCAGGTCGACGTACTTGCCGACCATGGCCACCGCCACTCTGTCTTTTGGATGCTCGTGGGCCTGTGCAACCCGTTCCCAGGCCCTTAGCTTGGGTGCGCCCGTCCAGATGTGAAGCTTCTCGGTTATGCGATTGTGGAGCCCTTCTTCCTGAAACTCGATAGGCAGACGGTAAATGGTTGATACATCGCGTGCGGTAATCACCGATGGCGGATCGACGTTGCAGAAAAGTGAGACCTTGCGCTTGAGGTTCTCGTCGATGTCCTGTTCGCAGCGCAGCAACAACACGTCTGGCTGGATTCCGAGACCGGCAAGTTCTTTGACGCTGTGCTGTGTGGGCTTGGTCTTGAGTTCGCGCGAGGCCCGTATGTAAGGCACCAGCGTCAGGTGCACATACATGACGTTCTCGGCTCCCGCGTCGTTGCGCATCTGACGGATGGCCTCGAGGAAGGGTAGGCTTTCTATGTCGCCGACCGTACCGCCGACCTCGCCTATCAATATGTCGTAACCGTCGGCGGCCTGGTGAATGCGGCGCTTTATCTCGTCGGTAATGTGGGGGATGACCTGCACGGTACCGCCCAAATAATCCCCGCGCCGTTCTTTGGTGATGACCTCGTTGTAAACCGAGCCGGTGGTCGCGTTGTTGAGACGTCCCATGCGGGTGGAGACGAAACGTTCGTAATGACCCAAATCGAGGTCGGCCTCGTAGCCGTCGTCGGTCACGTAGACCTCGCCGTGCTGGAACGGGCTCATCGTGCCAGGGTCGACGTTTATGTAAGGGTCCATTTTCAGCATCGTGACCTTGAGCCCCGAGCTTTCCAGTAGTGCTCCGACCGAGGCCGATGCAACGCCCTTGCCCAGTGCCGAGGCCACGCCGCCGGTAACGAAGATGTATTTTGTTGCCCGATCGCCGCGGGTTTCTTGCGTGTTGTCGTTGGCCGCCATCACCCCTCCACCTGACCCGAGAGCTTGCCTGCTTCGAACACTTTGCGCGCGGCCTCGAGTTCTTTGCTGCTGTCCACCGACAGGTGCCCGGAGATATCGAGGAGCGCCACCCCGATTGCTATACCGTTTTCCAGGGCGCGCAACTGTTCGAGCCCTTCGGTGTGCTCTAAAGGGGAGGGGCCGAGCTCGGCAAAGCGTAGCAGCGTCTGTCGGCGGAAGGCGTAGATGCCGACATGGTGGTATGCGGTGTCCTGGTCATCGGGGTACTGGCGAAAGAACCCAAGCGCGTGGCCGTCGGCTCCAATCGTGACCTTTACCACATCGGGGTTGGCCAGTTCATCATCGGCGATAGGGACTGCGGCGGTAGCCATGCCGAGCTCGGGGTCGGCCTCGAGGGCGGCGACCGTGGCATCTATCAGGGCGGGGTCTAGCAGTGGCATGTCGGCCTGGACGTTGACGTATAGGCCGGCCGGCACCGTGCGGGCGACCTCCGCGATACGGTCGGTTCCGCAGGCGTGGTCGGGGCCTGTCATGACCACGTCGGCCGGGGCTGCAAAGACCAGGGCCGCCTCGCGGACCCGGTCGTCGTCGGTTGCCACCACTACCCGCTCGACGGTCTGGGCCTGGCCGGTGCGGTGCCAGACATGCTCGAGCATGCTACGGTCGGCAATGGGGGCCAGGACCTTGGCTGGGAGTCGCCGCGACCCGTAGCGGGCTGGGATAACGGCCAGGGCTCCTGCGGTTTCGGGCATGAAAAAACCGTGGCCAGTGCCGGCCGGGCATTTGCCCGAACGACCCCAACCACGGGGCATCCTTATATCCAGGGCCCGGTAGCCCTGTCAAAACGCGAACTTAGGGGGTTTGTGGCCACCAGTTGCGGCCCGGCCCGGCAGGCGTTGTCCGGGAACGGCCATACCCGCGGCCGTTTGCTGGCTTGACAGTGCTTGCCACAGCAGCATAAAAGGTCCCCGGAGAACCCGAAAAGGGGGTTCTTCTGTTGACCTTCGCTGCCCTGGTTGGTAATCGAGAGGTTGACCGGAGAGGCGAGCACGAAAAGGAGAAACCGAAACATGAAGCATTCCGCAGCCATCAAGACATTTTTTGCCTCTGCCCTTGCCTTCGCCGTGGTCCTGACCACGGTCCCGCCCGTCGGCGC
>JAYGCK010000069.1:0-6134 GCA_046583395.1 Deltaproteobacteria bacterium | reverse complement strand
TTGCTCCCCTAGAGAGAGGGCACATTCCCGAGGGGGGTGGCCAGAGCGGCCGGCTCAGTCGCCGCCGGAGTCCTTGACGCTGTTCTTACCCGTGGATTCCTTCGCCTTTCTCTCTTCGATCGTCCGCTTGAGCTTATTCTGGTCAAGACGGAGCAGCGTTTCGAAGGCCCCCGGCATCGGGGTGCTCGTTTCCGGCCCAAAGGTCTTCTCGAGTTCCTTGCCAACCACCACCATCACATGCGACAGCGGACTGGTCGCGTATTTCTCGGTAGCATAGGCCCGCTCCACTGCGGCCACCCAGTCGCGCATGGTGGCGGCGGTGGGAAGAACGTAGGTCGTGGCCATGAACCCATGCGGCTCGCTGGCCTTGGCAACGCGCACGCAGTCGTTGAAGCCTGCGACATAGCCGCTCTTGAAGTCGAATATGGTCCCCAACCGGTCCCAGCCTTTCTTGCCGAAAGCAGCCGCCGAAAGACCCACGCCGCCCAGTACGAGGCCGGCGGCAACACCGGCCACCAGGCCCTTGATGAACCCGCGATTCCTGACAAGTCGGTTGAAACTCATGGCATATCCTCTCGCCGAACAGTAGTACCCGGCTGGCGATGCCGGGGTTCCTGTTATAGTGAGCGGAGCGCTTGCCGCTGGCAAGCCATATCGTAACGCTCATGCCCACTGCGTTCATAACCGGCATCACCGGCCAAGACGGCTCCTACCTGGCCGACTTCCTGGTCGATAAGGGCTACCGCGTATTCGGTATGGTGCGGCGCAGCAGCAACGAGAACCTGCAGCGCGTCCACCATCTTCAGGACAAAATAGAACTGGTCTTCGGGGACCTCCTCGACCTCAACTCCCTGATGACTGCGCTCGAGAAGACCGAGCCAGACGAGATATACAACCTGGCGGCCCAGTCCTTTGTGCCCACCTCCTGGAACCAGCCGGTGCTTACCGGGGAGTTCACGGCCCTGGGGGTCACCAAGATGCTCGAGGCCATGCGGGTCGTCTGCCCCAAGACGCGTTTTTACCAGGCCTCCAGCAGCGAGATGTTCGGCAAGGTGCTTGAGACCCCGCAGACCGAACTGACACCGTTCTACCCGAGGAGCCCTTACGGGGTGGCCAAGTGTTACGGCCACTTTCTGACGGTAAATTACCGGGAAAGCTACGACATGTACGCCTGTTCGGGAATTCTCTTCAACCACGAATCGCCACGCCGGGGGCTCGAGTTCGTCACTCGAAAGATTACCGACGCGGTGGCGCGCATCAAGCACGGTCTCCAGGACAAGCTGCAGTTGGGCAACCTGGAGGCAAGGCGCGACTGGGGTTACGCTGCAGACTACGTGCGGGTGATGTGGATGATGCTGCAGCAGGAACAGCCCGGCGATTACGTCGTTGCGACCGGCGAGACCCACAGCGTGGGAGACTTCGTCGAACGGGCCTTCGAGCGTGCCGAGCTCGACTGGAAGGAACACGTCGAGGTTGACCAAGCCTTCATCCGGCCGGCCGAGGTCGACCTGCTCATGGGCGACGCATCCAAGGCCAAGCGTGAGCTAGGCTGGCAGCCCGAGGTCACCTTCGAGGGCCTCGTCGACCTCATGGTCGATGCCGATATAGAAATGGTGGCGGGCGAAGTATCGAACGGGCAGGCCGAGCGGCCGCGCTTCAAAGCACTGACCTAGGCCGTAGTTTCGGTCTGCCCCGGCTGACGGCCGGCCTCGTGGCAGGCAGTGCAGCGGGCAAGGACCCTGGAACCATCGCCGTCGCTGACGACCAAGGGCCAGGTCTCGCGTATCCCCTCGGAACTCTCGACGTGGGTCGGAATCGACTTCTCGCACACGGCACAGGTCGTACGCAAGGTCGGGTTGCGGTCGGCCCTGACTGAACTACCTTTCGGGATAACCCTGCCTCCGTCGCTCTTCTTTGTTGATCTTTTCGGCGATACGCGAGCCGTTGCCAGTGTGACGGATGGACCGGCGGCCGCCGTCGGAGAAGTAGTCCTCGTGGGGTTCGGCCACCTTGTAGGTCTCGGGCTTCTTATCACCGATGGTGATACCGAGTAGTTCCTCGACCTGGTCGGTGGGATACATCCTCACGGCATCGTAATCGGTCAGCAGCGCACAGACCTCGACACAGATGTAGCAGCCGATGCATTCCTCAGGCCGGACCTGCACGGCCTGCACGTCACCGCGACCGGGAAGGGTTCCGGGAGCGAGGTACTCGATACAACCCACCGGACAGAACTCCGGGCATTTGCCGCAGGGGAAGCAGAGATTGACGTCCATAAAGGCCACTTCACGCGGCCTTTTCTTCTTCTCCCCGAACTCGTCAGGCCACACGGCCTCCGGCAGACGCTCCTCTTTAAAGCGCGCCTGCAGCTGTTTCTTCTTCGCTTCGGCGTCCTTGTTGTCAGCCATGGCCGGTCACCCTAGACCTGACGGCCTACGGACGAAAATCTGTGTGCGCATCGACCGCTGACACGGCCCCTTCGCCCAGCTAGTGTTTGAGCCGGTGAGTATGCGAGAACAGCTCGGGTCCGGAAAGCGGCTGGTCGCCGGGCTGCTGGCGGTTCTTGCCTGCCACACACAGGCCGGCTGCCGGCCCGCACCCGAACAGTTGGTCACTCGTCTGGCCGATCAAGTATGGTCCGGGAACAGGTTCCCAGGGGGATCGACCGCCCTTTATCCACGGGCCTTCCTGGGCCAGGACTGGCGCGTGGTCCTGGTCGAAGGCGGCGCCCCGTCGGCCGGCGACCGCAGGACCACCCACGCCGAGGTCAGGCTCGGGGTAGAGCCTGGGTCGGTCCTTCATTTCGGTTACGGTATCGAAGCCTTGGGGGAGACCGACCGCCGCGTACTGTTCAAGCTCAGTGTCCGCACGACGGACACCACGTCGCTACTTTTTCGCGACATCCTGAGCGTCAACAAGGAAGACACCGACCTCTGGCACGAGGCCCTGGTAGCGCTCGACGGTCTCGAAGGTGACGTCACGCTCGTGTTCACCAGCCACGGCCAGGGTGACGGGATCGGTGGCCGCCCGCGCGCCCACTTCAGCGCTCCTATAGTGGTCACCGCCGGGCGCCGGCCAGCTCTCCCTAACCTCATTATGGTCTCCCTCGACACGCTGCGGTCCGACCGGCTCGGTATCTACGGATACACCCGGTCCACCTCTCCCAACATGGACCGGCTCTTCTCCACCGAGGGTCTGGTCATCGAGCACGCCCTTTCTGAGGCCACCGACACCCTGCGCGGACACGCCAGTATGTTCACCGGACTCAACCCATCAACGGCGCTGGCGCCAGCCTCCGGAAGACGCGCGCCATTCATACACACTTGGGCCCTCAGATTCACCGATATCCTGCGCAGTGCGGGCTATCGTACCGCCGCCTTCACCGAGAACGCGTGGGTGCAAGGCTATCTAGGGTTTGCGACGGGCTTTGAGAGCTTCATCGAAGACCGCGACCCCGAGACTGCGATGGACACGACTGGACATATCGCCGAGACCTTCACGCGTGGCCTGAAATGGCTGGAACGCCACCGAGGCGGACCTTTTTTCTTGTTCCTCCACAGCTACCAGGTCCACGAGCCCTATGCTCCGCCCGACGGTTACGCCTTCCCCAGCCCCAAGAGTGCAGACCGCGCACGCCTCGAGAGCGACCTCTACGACGGCGAGATCACCTACACGGACACCTGGATGGCAAAGCTCTTCGAACGAGTCGAGGAACTAGTGCCCGACGACGACACAATCATTGTGGTGACCTCTGACCATGGCGAGGAGTTCGGCGAACACGGTGGCCGCGTCCACGGCGCTCAGATTATAAGCGAGGTCGTGCATGTGCCAATCATGTTCCACGCTCCCGGCCTCCTGCCGGCCGGGGTTCGCCGGACGGGCCCTATGAGCGTGGCCGACCTGATGCCGACCCTGCTAGACCTTATGGGTCTGCCAGTACCGCAGGGGCTCGACGGACATTCGCTTGCCGACCACCTCAAGACCGGGCGGCCCGTCGTTTCTCGCCCGATCTTTGCCGAAGCGCGTTCGGGCGCGTTTTACACCTACGCCGGCCACCGGCCCGGTTGGTTGCCTCCCTCCTTGGGAGTGACCAGTTGGCCGTGGCGCTTGGTAAGGGTCCGAAGTATGGCCGGGCCACGCTGGGAGCTGTACGACCTCGACCTCGACCCGGCCGAGCGGAACAACCTTTACACGGCCGACCACGAACAGGCCCTACTATTGGCCCCGTTATTGGAAAGTTACGAGCAACGCAGCCTCGACCGTGAACAACAGCTCGAAAATCTGTACCGCGGCGGCATCGGCCTATCCAACGCTACCCACGGCCCCGAGACCGACCCGGCGCTCACAGAAAAGCTCCGTTCGCTCGGCTACTTGGGCGACTCGCCCTAGTCTTGAGGCTCTGGCGCCGCTTCCATCGCGGCACGCACGCGCAGGAGGCCCTCGTCGATACCGCGGAAACGCAGCCCCAGACCTTCGACAGCGGCCGAGGTGACCAGCCCGCCGCGCAGCGGACGCTTGGCCGCTTGTGCAAGCTCAGAAGTCCTTACTCCCTCGACCCCGACATCCTTGAAACCGAGCAGCTCGGCCGCCCGCGTAGCAAAGCTCAAGCGGTCCAGATTGTCGGGACCGGCCATATGGACGGTCCCGCGCAGTTCGGAAAAGGCCGCCACGGTGACGGCCGAAGCGAGGTCGGATACCAGCGTTGGGCTACCCCACTGGTCGAGAGGCACCCGGATCGGCTCGCCGGCCCGTAGCCGGGCCAACAGACCCATGACAAAATTCTTGCCGCCGGGATGGTAGCCGTAGAGGTTGCAGACCCTAACGACGAGGTGGTCGGCCAGCGCCTCGGCCACCGCGTGCTCGGCCTCCAACTTGTGACGTCCGTATGTGTTCATAGGTGCCGGGGTGTGACCGTCATCGTAGGGTCCACGCTCTGAACCGAACACATAGTCGCTCGAGAAAGAGACCAGCCTTGCGCCGGCCTTCCGACACCCGAGCGCAAGATTGACGGCAGACTCGACGTTGGCCCTGTGCGACCTCTCCGGTTCGCGCTCGCAGAGGTCGACGTTGCTCTCGGCCGCGGTGTTAATGACCACACGTGGCGCCAGCTCGCCGAGCAGCCGGCCTATCGCACCGGTATCGTTAAGGTCCAACCTGACCAGGCTCGCCCACTGGTTGTCACAGAAGGTGCCGGCCGCCGTCGTCCCACCCGCTGCAAACTCGGTCATCAAGGCCGAGCCGAGCAACCCGGAACCGCCGACGACAAGCGCTTCGGTGACAACGGCCATCGCTATTCCGAAGTTCTCCCGGCCGCCGGCAACATAACGCCAGGCGAGAGAACGCCATGGGGGTCGAAGGCGTCTTTTACCGCACGCATCTCGGCCATCCCTCTCTTTCCGTAAAGCTCGCCGAGGAGAGCCTGCTTGACCGGATTGCGTCCGGTCCCGTGCTCGGACATCGGCGAACCGCCCAGCCTGATGGCGATACGGCCCAGCTCGAGCTGGCAGTCACGGGCGCTTTCCATCTCGGCGTCGTTGGTAGCGATCATATTGGGATGCAGGTTGCCGTCCGACACGTGGCCCCAGACCGCATGGTCGAGCCCGCGCTCGGACATCGCCGCACGATAAGCCGTCATCGCCTCGGTTAACTTGTCGAAGGGAACGATGACATCGCTGGCCGCCTTGCTGACCCCCGGGTTGCCGTCCCGCCTCACTTCGGCAACCCGGCCGTTGACAGCCTCGGGGACGGCCTCGCGCACGGCAAACAGCGCCCGCCTTCGGGCGTCCTCACCGGGGAGTGCGACCGCTGCCTCGTCAAAAACCCCATGCTCGCGAAGCACATGCCCGAGACCAGCCAACGGACTGCCCCCGGCCTCGGCAAGCTCGGCCGCGGCCTGGTCGCGGCTGGTGCCGGCGGGCAGTTCGGCCTGAACGAGCAACGCGGTACCGGCGCCCGTGGGTAGGGGCGCAAGACGGACGCGGTCGTGTTCGGCGGCAAGTTCTAGAGAACGACGGTCCATGTACTCGATGGCGGCGACATCTAGCTGGCCCGAGCGGGAGGCCTCGCGCAGTTCGGCGTTGAGCGCCAAGGCCGCCGCCTCGTCGCCCATGGGCAGGAGCGCCACGAACCATTCG
>JAYGCK010000059.1:0-22539 GCA_046583395.1 Deltaproteobacteria bacterium | reverse complement strand
CGCCGACACCGGCCTCGACCGCCTTGCCCTCTTCATCGCGTATCTCTATCTCGACCGCGGGCAAGGGGCGGCCGACCGACACCAAACGGCGGCGCAGGGCCGGGTCGTCGCTGGCGGCGGCCTCGCGATGGTCGGCCGGACCGAGGAGCGTTACGGTCGAGCTGGTTTCGGTAAGCCCGTAAGCGTTGGTGAAATCAGTGTCGGGAAACACCCGCATGGCCTTCTCGATGACCGCCTGCGGCATCTTGCCGCCGCCGTAAGAGAGCGCCTTCAGGTTGGGGAGCGCGACCGTGCCGGCGTCTCCGAGTTCGTCGACTATTCGGGCCAACATCGTGGGCACGACAAAAGCATGGGTCACCTTCTCTTCACGCGCCAGGTCCAGCCATGCAGCGGCCGTGAAGTTGGGCAATTGCACAATACGGCGACAGGTAAAGACCGAGCTCAGTATCGCGGCCATGCCCGCGATGTGGTAGGGCGGCACGCTGATAAGCACCGCCTCTTCCTCGGCCGCCGACATGAACTCGAGCGAACCCAGGATGTAGGACACCAGATGTTTTTGGCGAAGCACCGCGGCCTTGGGCTTGCCCGTGGTCCCGCTGGTGAACAGCAGGATGGCGATGTCATCGCCCTCCATCGACCATGGCAGTTCCTCGACCTCGCCCTGGCCGCAGACGCCCAGGAACTCATCGCGGGTGACCACCGCCAACCCTTCGCGTGAGGACAGCTGAGCGGCGCGCTCGGCATCGGTGACCAGATAGGCCGGCGTCACCTCATCGAGCAAGAAGTCCAGCTCGTCTCCCGTAAGCCGGTAATTTAGCGGAACGAAGGGCAGACCCGCCCAGGCACTGCCGAACAGGGATATGGGGACCGCCAGGCTGCTGACGTCCAGGATCGAGGCGCGCTCGACCCCCGCCTGCCGGTACAGGGACGCGGCGCGTCCGGCCGCGCCGAGGAGTTCGGCGTAGCTGAGTTCCTGGGTGCCGCTCTTGATGGCCACCCGGTCGGCGGCACCGGAGGCGGCCATCTCGAGTAGCATCATCAGATTCATGGTTCAGTCCGATGAAGGCAGAGGCTTGGCCTCTTTGAGACCGAGAGCCGCACCACCGGCGGCCAGCCCGCCCGCCCCCGGCTTGGTGCAGAGCAGTTCGAGGTCGCCAGCCTCGTTGGTGTAACGTTTGCCCAACTGAGTGCCGTCAGAAGCGACCGTGTCGAGCGATGCGCCATCGGGCGCGGCCTCGTCCATGCCTATCATTGCGGTTCCGCCGCAGCTCAGGTCCACATCTCCGCCGGGGGCCGTAATGACCATGACCTCGGTGTCGCACACCGCACTCTTCAATCTCGTACCTGCTTTTAGTTCTGCCATCGCCAGTTCCTTTACCTTTGCTCCTTGTGGTTCCTAGTTACCCTTGAACTTGGGCTTGCGTTTCTCGACGAAGGCCGCGGTCCCTTCGGGGGCATCGTGGGTGTGCGCCGAGAGCACGGCGGCCGCGGCCTCATGGTCGAGCATCTCGTCGAGCTTTGCCGTAAGCGATTTGTGGACAAAGCGGCGGGCCAGGTCGACGGCAACGCTCGGTGCCCCGACAAACCTACGCGCGTACTCCATCGCAGCATCCAGGGCCTTGCCCTCTTCGACCAGTTCGTCGATTAACCCCTCCTTCAGGCATTCATCGGCCGGCAGGATATCGCCGGTGGTCACCATCCTTAGCGAGGTCGACAGGCTGGTCACCCGTGGCAGCAACCAAGAGACACCGCAGTCGGGCGCAAAGCCCAAGCGAACCATCGCCGCGCACATTATCGTGGTCGGGTCGGCGAAGCGGCGGTCGCAGGCAAGCGCAAAGGCAAGACCGGCGCCCATGACCGGCCCGTGCAGGGCCGCGATGACGGGCTTGTCCACATCCCATATCCAACGGGTGAACTCGGCCACGTGTCCGGCCGGGCTCTTGCGTTGGTGGCGAGGCATGTTCTGCTCCATCTCGGGCGGGGATATTCCCGGCAGCACCCGGTCGCTGGCCCCCGATAGCCATTCGGCATCGCCACCGGCACTGAAGGCACGCCCGGCGCCGGTCAGCACGATGGCGCGAACCTCGTCGTTCTCTCTCCACTCGTAGAACAGGCGGCCAAGGGCCTGGCCGAGATCCCAATCGATGGGGTTGAGCTTTTCGGGACGGTCGAGGGTCACCACCCCGACACCGCCGTCTATCTCGGCCCTGAATCCGGACTCGTTCTTGCCTTCAGTCATGCGCTTCTCCTATCCGGACGGGTGGAGCTTGGCCAGTATCTCGGCCACCCGGTCCTCCTCGCGGCTTAGCGCCGCCGGAAGGTCGAGCAAGATGGTGTCATAGATGCCCGCACACCGTTCGATCAATCTGTCGGCAAGGTCGTCCCAGGTCGCACTCACCGCCCACTCGTCGAGCATATCGTCGGTAATGACCGCGGGCATCTCGGTCCACTTGCCTTCCTTAGACAAGCGATGGAGTTCGGCCCCGGCATCCTCCCAGCCATGGTGCTCGAGCGGGGCGGTGTAGGTCCGGGTCGAAGCATAAAAGGATATCTGTTGCTTGACGGCCTCGCGTTTCTTCGCAAGCTCGCTCTCGTCGCGCCCGAGCGCCAGGAACGGAGCGCCGACCACGTCGATGTCATCCAGGCCACGGCCCGAGCGCCCGGCACCTTCGGCCACCAGCGGGAGAACCTTGTCGCGGGTATAAGCAAAGGTGCCGATTGGATGTAGACGCACGCCGTCGCACAGCTCTCCAGCGAGCCGGCACATATAGGGATTGATTGCCGCGACATAGACGGGCGGGCGGGCGTAGTCGATAGGGCCGGGGTCGAAGAAGGGCGGAAGCATCGTGAAGCTGTAATGTTTGCCCTGGTAGGGCTCGACCTTGCCTCCGCCACCAAAGGAATCGAACATCGCGAGCATACATTCGAGGTATTCGCGCATGCGCGGACCGGGCGCGGCCGTCCAGGGTGTGGCGTAGCGCCGTTCGTTGTGACCCTTTACCTGGGTTCCCAAACCGAGCTGAAAACGCCCTCCCGAATATTGCTGGAGGTCCCAGGCCATCTGCGCGGTGACCATCGGGCTTCTGGGAAATGCGATGGCGACGTTGGTCCCCAGCCTGACACGGCGGGTGTGCTCGGCGGCCACGGCCAGCGGTATGAACGGGTCGTGGCCGGCCTCGGGAGTGCACAGCCCGTCAAAGCCCAGCGCTTCGAGGCGCGCGGACTCACGGGCGACATGCTCGATACTGATCATCGAAGAGCCCTTGCCCGCGTACTGCGCGGTCTCGGGATTGAGCAGCCCGGTCTCTACCTTGAAGGACATCAGCCGCCCTCACTGCCGGCCACGTGGCGGGCAACGATGTAGCCGAAGGTCATGGCCGGGGCGATGGTGGCGCCGGCCCCCGGATAGGTCGGGCCCATGACGGAAGCCGAACTGTTGCCGATAGCAAATAGCCCGTCGATAAGCTGGCCGTTCTCGCCTACCACACGCCCGCTGTTGTCGGTGACCAGGCCGCCCTTGGTCCCCAGCTCGCCGGCGTGCGCGAGCAGACCGTAGAAGGGAGCGGTCTCGACGGGGGCCAGACAAGGGTTGGGTTCGACCTTCTCGTCGCCGTAGAATTTGTCGAACAGGCCCTCGCCGCGCTTGAAGTCCGGGTCTACGCCGCGGCGGGCGTTGTCGTTGAAGCGCTCCAGTGTCGCCGCCAGACCCCCGGCGTCGATACCCATCTGTTCGGCCAGCCCCTCTACGGTATCGGACTTGAACAGGTATCCGTCGCGACGCTCGGCCGGGATGGACCAATCGGGCTGTTGGGAGGACGGCAGGAAGGGCCCGCATGGATATTTCTTGCGGTAGGTCTTGTCGAAAATGAAATAGGCCGGTACGCAAGGGGATTCCTCGCTGTGCTTGTCGTACATGACCGACACTATGTTGTTGTAGGGCGAGGCCTCGTTGACAAAGCGCTCGCCGCGCTTGTTCACCATGATGCTACCGGGCAGTCCCTTCTCGACCACCAACATGCGTGCGTTCCATTCGCCCGGCACCACGGTGGTAGGCCCCCACCAGGCCTGGTCCATGAGGTCGAGCTTTGCGCCCAGGGCCTGGCCCTTCTGGATAGCATCGCCGGTGTTGCCGGGACTTCCGGTGGTCCACTCGGTACGGCTCGGGTCGGGAAGATACTTCGAGCGCATCTCTTGGTTGCGCTCGAAACCGCCGGCGGCCAGGACCACGCCTTTGCGGGCACCGATGCGGACGGTCTTGCCATCGCGGGTGGCCACGATGCCGGTGACACGACCTTGCTCGACGACCAACTCTTCCATCGGGGTCTCGAGCCAAAGCGGAATGGCCCGATCTATCATCGAAAGACGCAGGGGGGCGACCAGCGCGTTGCCGAGCGACAGGCAACGGTCGCGCTTCGAGCGCACCCTCCCCGTTAGGTCTTTCCAGTAGCGCAACATCATGCCGGCGGTCAGACCTATCCATCCCGGGTGCCGCGCCAGGATGTGGTGTGCCTCGGTGGCCGTCATCGACATGCGCCCAAAGACCAGTTCTTGGAGCGCGGGCTCGCGCAGCAGGTAGAAGTCATCGCCGAGGCGGCGGGCATCGAAGTGCTCGGGCTCGAGCGCACGGCCGCCGGACTTACCGCCCGGTTCATCGGCAAAGTAGTCCGGGTAGGTCAGCATCGGTTCGGCCCTCAGGTGGGTCTTGCCGAGCACATAGTCGAGCATCTCGTTGCAGGTATCGATGTAGGTGACAATCTTATCGTCGGGCACCATCCCGCGGGTCACCGTGCGAAGATAGGTAAGCGCGTCCTCGCGCGAGTCCTCCGCGCCGGCCTCGCGCATCTTGACGTTGCAGGGAACCCACATCGCTCCGCCCGACATCGCCGAATTACCACCGTACTCGGCGGTCTTCTCGACCAGCAACGCGGAAACGCCGAGGTCATGGGCGACTATGGCCGTGACCATCGCGCCGGCCCCGCTACCGACTATGAGAAGGTCTACTTCGTGGTCCCAGGACATTTAGTTCTTGAGCACGACGGCCGCACCGTTGCCGCCTAGTCCGAGTGTCTGTCCCAACCCGACCGAAGCTCCGGGAACCTGCCGGGTCCCGGCCTGGCCGCGCAGTTGAACGACCAGTTCGCAGACCTGCCAGATACCCTGGGCCGTGGTCGCCTCGCCAAAGGACTGGAAGCCACCGCTGGGGTTTATTGGAAGACTTCCGGTCGGTACCGTCTCTCCGGCCTCGACCAAGCGCTCGGCCTCGCCCGGACGGCAAAACCCCCACTCTTCGGGAAAGCTGAGTTCGTAGTAGACCGTGTTGTCCTGCAGTTCGATAAGGTCGATGTCGGAATGCGACACGCCGGCATCGGCCATGGCCTTGCCGACCGCAGCCTTGGCCTCGCTATGGTAGGCACCGCCGTGGTCGGGGACCGGTCCGGCCAGACCGCGAGGGATGCCGTCGTCGAAACTGGCAGTGGCCACCGCACTGCCGGCCACCCACACCGGGTTGTCACTGAGCCGATTGGCGGTTTCGGCAGAACATATGACCGCGGCCGCCGCACCGTCGCTTACCGCACATATCTCAAGCAACCGCAGAGGGTAACTTACCAACGGAGATGCCAGCACGTCCTCCATCGTAAACTCTTTGCGGTAGCGGGCCCACTCGTTATCGACCGAGTTCTTGTGGGCCTTGACCGCGATACGCGCCAGGTCTTCCTCGGTGGTCCCGTGTTCGGCCATGCGCCGCATACACATCGCCCCCCAAAAGGCGGGACCGGGCATGCCGACACAGACCTGGCGCAGGTGTTCGGGGTCGGTCTCGTCGTCTACCCCCGAGGTCTGGATGAAGCCCTTGGGCATCTTCTCGCTGCCGGTCACCATGACGATGTCGTGGAGACCGCCGGCGACCAAAGAGTAACCGACGTTAAAAGCGTTGGCCCCGGCCGCACAACCGGCCGACAGGTTGTAGACCGGAATGCCGGTTGCGCCCATGTCCTCCACCACGTCGTTGCCGTTTAGCCCCCAACCGCGGCCGCCCGAGAACCTGGAACTGGCCGACGATAGCGCTTCGACATCGGTCCAGGCTATGCCGGCATCCGCAAGCGCGGCGTCGACGGCGACCCGGGTGATGTCGTTCAGCGTCCTGTCCTTGAACTTGCCCCAAGGGTGAACGCCGATACCTATTATGGCTACGTCTCTCACTTCCGTTCCTCTACGCCGGCCTGAACTGCCAGCAAACAATCTCGTTGCCCTCGTCGTCGTGGGCCAGAGGGGCGATGGCCAACTCGACCGCCATCCCCACCGACACGTCCGAATGATCGTCCACGATGACACGTCCGAGCACACGAAGTCCGTCGTCGAGGTCGACTATGGCCATGGCGTAGGGCTGGAAGGGAGAATCGTATTTCACCGGCGGCGGGGGTTCGAAGTCCTGGCGTACGTGGCTCCACACCTTGCCCGAGGGCCCGAACTCGGCCTCCTCTAGATAACCGCCCGTACAGCCCGGCCTGTGGCACATGCCCGAGGCCGGGAAATAGGGCGTCCGGCAAGCCGAACAGCGCGAGCCGATAAGACGAGGACCGGCATCGGTGTCCTTGAACAAGCCGTCGATCACGGGAATCTGTTTGGCCGGCATTAGGAGGAGACCGCCTTGGTCAGCTCGGGAAGTATCTCGACGCAATCACCGACTATACCGTAACGGGCGTAACGGAATATCGCGGCGGCGGGGTCCTTGTTTATGGCCACCAGCGTCTTGGCCGCCGAGCAACCGACCATGTGCTGGCTGGCACCCGAGATGCCGGCGGCGATGTAGAGGCCCGGCCTGGTTATCTTACCGGTCAGGCCGACCTGGTGGGAAGAGTCGGTCCAACCGTCGTCTACGATGGGCCGGGAAGCACCGGCCATGCCACCGAGAGCCTCGGCAAGCTCTTCGACCAAACGGAAGTTGTCGGGGTCACCCAGCCCCCGCCCGCCCGCCACTATGGTCTGGGCGTGCTCCAGCCGCGGCCCTCCTGCGCTGGCCTTGTCGAGCACACGAACGCGCTCGTCGGTGGCCGATAAGTCTACGGTCACCTTTTTGACAGAGGCCTCGCTTCCCTCACGCACGGTCTCGGGCAAAGCCGCGTTGGCATTAAAACAGACCACCCATGGGCCCTGCCCGCGCATCTGGTAGACCGCGCGGGTATCGCCGCCGAACGCGGCAGTGGTCACCAAAAGTCCATCGTCGGTGTTCTCGACGGCAAGCGCGTTCATAACCACCGAAGCGCCGAGCCGTATGGCCAGGCGCGGTGCCAGCAACCGCACATCAAAACTTTGCGAAAACAGAACCACCTTGGGGCCGGCCTTGTCGGCCCATTGGGTCAGCGCCTCCACCCTTTGGTCGATGCTTGCGGTGTCGAGCCCGTCGCCGTCTATGTGGTCCAGCTGGTCGACCCCGTAGCTGGAGACCGTGGACGCGACCGTACCGGAAAGCTCGCCAAGGACCGCGGCCGACAGCGTATTTCCCGAAGCCCCGGCAAGTCCGCGCCCGAGAGTGAGCACCTCGCAGAACTCCTCGCCGGGTTCGGGGCCGGCCTCAGCGTGAACCGCTATGATCTTTGCACCGGCCATCTCAGATTACCTGCTCGGCCTTGAGCTTGGCCACCAGGCCACCGGCCAACTCGGAGGGACTTGCACCACCGATGAACTCACAGTCGCCGCTTAGCTCGGGAACGTACTGCCGGACCATGCTGACCATGGGCTCCAGTGTGTTCTCATCGAGCCCCAGCTCGGAGGCCGACAGTTGGGATATCTCTTTCTTACGAGCGCGCATCTTGCTCTGCATCGTCGGGTAGCGTGGTTCGCCAAGCTCGTTACTGATGGTGACGAGCGCGGGCGTCGTCACTTCCACCGTTTCGTCGCCGTCGGGCGTAACACGAACCACTTTGACGGTCGCACCCCCGTCGCTGTCCACGGCTCGTGCGACCGTGACCACCGGCATCCCAAGCAGTTCCCCCAAAAAGCCCGGGACCACACCCTGGTCGTCGTCGGAGGCCTGCCGGCCGCAAAGGACCAGGTCCGCCCCGGCTTTCTCGATGTAGGCGGCCAATAGACGGGCCACGCCGAGGTTGTCCAGTTCCAGACCGCCGCTATCGATGGCCGTGACTTCGTCGGCACCGAGGGCGGCCGCGTGCTTTAGCATGTCGGCCAGCTCGGTCCCCACCGCCACCACGGCCAGCGAGACGTCCAGCCCCGCGTCGCGCAGTTTCAAGACGGCTTCGATGGCCTGCTCGTCATAGGCGTTCATGAGCGCCGGTATCGACGTCTGCGTCATGGTCTTCCCGTCGTCGCCTATCTCGAGCCTACCCTCGAGCGCGTAGTTATTGACCGCATCAGGGTCGAGGACCTTCTTTGTGCAGACAACGGCCTTCATTTGCTTGTCCCCGGAATTACGGCGTCGGGTTCGCCGGCTACGAACACGTTGCCGGCCAGACACCACACGCTGTCATAGACGTAACCATCGGGCCGCTCGGTAAGGTGGTCCATCAAATACCAGCGCCAGGGCGGATCACCGTGGTCGACGTAAGCGCCGGTCAGCATCCCCGCAAAATCCTGACGCGAGGCCGTCTTGGTGCCGGGGATGGCCGCACCACCGTCGCATTCGGCCTTACGGCCCGACAGGCCGGGGTCGAAACCTTGATTGACCGGTTGTGGGGACAAGGTTCTGCGAACCGCGATGCGGCTCAGTCGGCCGCCGCTCCGGTTATCTCCTCGAAGGCCACGAGCGCCTCTTCCACCATGTCGAAGACAATCTGTCGGGCGGGCTTCATCTCGGTGATGAAACGCACTCCCTGGCCGGCGGCCTCGAACATGAGGTCGGGGCGGCGGTTGTCGTTGGCCCCCTGAATGTACTCGGAGCTGAGAAGCATCTGATAGGGGGACGGAAGTATGCGCGGCGCCTCGGGCTTGGCCCATTCTTCGGTCCACGGACACTTGGTCACGCGCATGGGAAAACCCGAGACGGTCTTGGAGTAGGTCGTGTCGTCGGCCGTGGCCGCGATAAGCTTCTCCTTGATTATCATGTCGGAGTCCGACTCCCGGCATGCAAGCCACAGGGTCCCGGTCCATACACCGTCGGCGCCAAGACAAAGGGAGGCGGCCAGGTGGCGCCCGGTGGTGACACCGCCGGCGGCAATGACCGGCATGTCGTCGCCTACAACGGCTCGCACCTCGGGGACTATCGAGAAGGTACCGACGTTGCCCGTGTGACCGGCGGCGTCGTAACCCTGCGCGATTATGGCATCGACCCCGGCAGCGGCCTCGCGTTCGGCCTGGCGGGCCCTACCGACAAGACCGAAGACCTTCATGCCGCGTTCGTGGGCGGCCTCGATCATGAAATCGGGACTGCCCAGCCCCGAAACGAACACCGGGGCCTTTTCCTCAAGGATGACGTCTATCTGCGCCCGCGCCATCTCCTGGTTGAGCCCTCCCCACTGGTGAAGGTCCTGCCCTCCCTTGGGGGCCGGAACGTCGTACTCCTCCTGAATCTTGCGCGCGTAGGCCCGATGTTCTTCGGGTATCTCGGCCAGCAGTTCCTCGAGCGAACCTTGCCCGGGCGCCGATGCCGGCAATACCAGATCGATGCCGAAGGGCTTGTCGCCCACGCGGCTGCGTATCCATTTGATATCGTCGGCGATGTCGTCGGGCGTGTGCATGGCCTCGCCGAGCACGGCGAAGCCGCCGGCATTGACCACGGCGGCAACGACGTCCTTGCAGTGAGTAAAAGCGATGATCGGGAACTCAATCCCCATCATCTCGGCGAACTTGGTCTTGAGCGGGTCCTTGGCCATATATGTAACTAGGTGGTTCCTTTCGAAGACGGCGAAGCTATCGCTTCCCCGCCAACAGGACAAGCTTGTTTCCGTTAGTTTGCGCTTGTTTGGCGCACTTTGCCGTACTAAAGCTCGTCCCTTCGGACCAACCCAAACGGACTAACCATCCGGGACAGCCGGCCGGCCGGTGGATTAAGGAAGAACAGGAACAACATGTCGAAATCAGCCCTTGCCGGTCTAAAGGTCCTCGAACTGGGCGGGGGAGTATCGGCCGCTTATACGGCCCGCCTGATGGCCGATTTCGGTGCCGACGTCATCAAGGTGGAACCACCCGCCGGCGACATCACCCGCCGTTGGGGTCCCTTCCCCGGCGACGACCCCGACCCGGAAAAGAGCGGGCTGTTCTTCTTTCTCAACACCGGCAAGCGGTCGGTCGTCCTCGAGCTCGACGCGGACCGCGACCGCCTGCTGGAACTTGCCGGTTCGGCTGATCTGGTAATCGAAAATACCCCGTCCGGACTACTTGCCGGTCTCGGTCTCGACCACGACCCCATGGCGGCGAACAATCCCGGCCTGGTGACCGTGTCGGTCTCGCCTTTCGGCCGAAGCGGTCCCTACGCCGGCTGGAAGGGGACCGATCTCAACGCATACCATCTGAGCGCATCGGGCAGCCGCTACTGCGGCGCCCCGGACGCGGCGCCTCTCGAACATGGCACCTTTGCCGCCGATATCTACGGCGCGGTCGCCGGAGCGGCCTGGGGTCTGGCTGCGGTCTATGGACGCCGTAGCGTCGGGAGCGGCCAGCAGGTCGACGTCAGTTCGGCCGAAGCGATCGCGGCCACCTTCGTCGGCGGGCAGAACATCGGCGGTTACGCCCAGGACGGGGTGTTCGAACGAAGGACCGGTGTCGGCATGCCACTGGGGGCCCCGGCCACAATTATGCCTTGCAAGGACGGACATGTGTGGATGCTGGCCCTCGAACCCGGCCAGTGGAACGGACTGGCCCGTGTGATGGGCAACCCCGACTGGATGGGCCTGGAGATGTTCCAAGACATGTTCACCCGGGCACAGAACTCGGACGCCATCTATCCGCTGCTCGAGGAATGGACGCTGGCACACGGCAAGACCGAAATCATGGAGCGGTGCCAGGCCGAGGGCGTGCCCGTGACAGCCGTTTTCACCGTGGCCGAAGCGGCCGACCACGAACACCTGGCCGAGCGCGGCTATATCGTAGAGGTCGAGCACCCCAGACTCGGCAAGGTCCGCACTCTGGGGGCGCCATTCAAATTGCCCGCATCCCCGGGCGGCCCGGCAGGACCAGCCCCGCTGCTCGGCCAACACGACGGCCAGAGCTTCCATGAGACCGGCTCTGCAACCACTACGGGGAGGACAGCGGCCGGGCCCCGCGCACTTCCTCTCGAAGGCATACGGGTGGCCAACTTCGGATGGGTATGGGCCGGTCCGGTCACCGGGCAGACGCTCGGCTTCCTCGGGGCCGAGGTCCTCAAGATAGAATCGCACGCACGGGTGGACCTCACCCGCACCCTGCCGCCCTTCGGCGGCGGCGAACGCGGCCCCGACCGCAGTCTGTCCAACCACGCCTGCTGGGCAGGCAACGGATCGGTCACGCTCAACCTCAAAAAGCCCGAAGCCCTCGAACTGGCGAAACGATTGGTCGCCGAATGCGACGTGGTCGTCGAGAACTTTGGCCCCGGCGTCATGGACCAGTTGGGTCTGGGCTACGAAGAACTGGTCAAGGTACGCCCGGACCTGGTGATGTTCTCGATGCCGGCCGCCGGTCTCTACGGTCCGCTCAAGGACGTGCGCACCTATGGGCTGAGCCTGACCAGCACCACCGGCCTCGACTCTCTGACCGGCTATACCGATGGCCCGCCCATTCCTATGGAGAACGCATTCTCCGACCCCTTCAACGGTATCTTCGGCGCCTTCGCCATCCTCACCGCCCTTTTCCACCGCGACCGTAGCGGAGAAGGCCAGCACGTCGACTACTCACAGCAAGAGGCTGTGATGCAGATGGTCGGACCGGCCTTCATGGACCACGCTATGAACGGGCGGGTGGCCGGACCCATCGGCAACCGCCATCCTCTGGCCGCCATGGCCCCGCACGGCGTGTTCCCGGCCGCAGGCGAGGACCGCTGGATTGCCATCGCCGTCGAAGACGACGAACAGTGGCAACTGCTGGTCGACGAGATGGGGGCGCCGAACTGGGCCTCTGACCCGGCCCTGGAGCAAGCGGCCGGACGCTTGGCCGGTATAGAGGCCATGCACACGGAACTGGCCGGGTGGACCGCCGGCCACGACGACCACGAACTGGCCGAACGGCTACAGGCCCTGGGACTGCCAGCCACACCGGTCTTGAATGTGGCCGACCTCCTCGATGACCCGCACTACAAGGCCCGCGGGACCTTCGTGGAGGTCGACCATCCCCTCGGTTTCAAGGAAACGATCTACGGCCCCTACGTGAAGTTGTCGCGGGGTAGTTACGAGCCGGTGCCGGGCCCGATGATGGGACAGGACAACGAACGGATCTTTACCGGGCTGCTCGGCCTCGAGTCCGAACGCTACGACGAACTGGTCACCGCCGAGGTTATCTACTGACTCAGCCGAGCGTGGCCACGCTGCTGAGGATGAGCCGAACCAACTCGGCCTGACGCCCAACGCCGGTCTTAGAGAACACCGAACGAAGTTGCGCGCGCGCCGTATTGCGGGTCACACCAAGCTCGGCCGCGCTCTCATCCAGACTGAGCCCGCGTGCGAGCATGACCGCCAGCCAGGCCTCGGCCTCGGTCAGTCCGAACAACCCGCGGATGGCCTTTCGCGAGGTACGGTGGCGGTCGAGAGAGTCGGTCAGGTAGAGGACCACCGCCGGGCGTGGATCGGTTTTTGCCGTTTCCTCGGGCGGGACCGGACGCGCGAGCACGCCGAGATATCCCTCGCCCGAACGCCGCTCCATCCTGGTGGCCTCGGCTAGCCGCGGCGTTGGAGCCTTGCGAGCGGCAAGGGCGCCGGCGACAAGGTCGCGCAGTTTGGCATCGGCATCCGGGTCGATGGCCTTGAGGGTCTCCGAGGCGACCCCGAGAACATCGCCGGCCTTGCAAATCTCACGGGCCACGTCGTTCATGCTGAGCACCCGCGAGTTCTCGTCAATAACGACGGTCCCGACATCGAGCCGCCCCAAGGTGTTCTGGTAAAGCGCCCTTTCGGCCTCGACTCCGGCCAATCGAGTATACAGACGGACCGCGCGTTCGAAGTGCGGGACCAGCCCCTGGCAAAAGGCCTTGTCGTCCTCTGAAAAGCCCGGACCGTCGGGGCCCCGCGTCACTCGCAGGCGGACCTGCGGGCCACCTTCAATCTCCAGGTCCACGCCCATCACGTGGTGGGCGCCACCGGGCTCCATGAACTCGGTATAGAAACGGCGCGCAACGTAGTCCTCCATGGGCATTATGTCGTCCACCCGCACGACCTTGCCGAGCGGCAGGTCGACGAAGGGGTCCATGGAAAAGTAGTTGTCGGTGTAGGCCGACTCCCACTTGGGAGTCCCCGGCTCGTTAATCATTATCCCGGGATCACCTTCCCGCGGCGGCTTGAGGAACAAGGTGACCGCGATGGCGTCCATGGCCAGCCGCAGCACCCTGGCAAAATCGTGCCAGGGTACGTCCGAGAGAGGCCCCTCGTAGAGGGCCTCCAGTATTTTCTCCCGGTCGGGTGCCCGCACTGCCATGACCGGGCCCTATCAGACGGCGTGGCGTGAGCGAAAATGAGGGATAACCTCGGCCGCGATATTGCGTATGCTTTCAAGGATGGCCCATTGCGGAACTGTGCCCATCTGCATTAGCAACATGACCTCGTCGGCTCCGGCCTCTTCAAGTCGCTCGATGTAAGCAATGGCATCGGACGTGTTCCCGTATGCGTGGTTGGGATTGAACAACCCGGTAGTCTCGGTACCAGCCTCGATCCTCTCCTCGTGCAAATACGCCACCACCGCCTCTCCTTCCTGGCGAAGTATCTCGGCATCATCATCGTCGTCGGCATAGACTCCGGGAGGCGGACCGTGGCCGTACCAGTGCGCAATCGACTCGGCGAAAAATCGCTGACCGCGATGACCGATGCGGCGGGCACGCTCACTGTCGTCAAGAACGATGGCCGGGCAAAGTGCGGCCAAGTGATCGGTCACCGCCTCCCCGACCCGACTCTTCTCCGTGCCTCGGGCCAAGGCGGCACGGTAGACCTCGTTCTTCGTCGCAACGTCCTCGGGACCGGCAAAGCCGAGACATAGAGCTCCCACTCCCCATTCCCCGGCCTTATTAAGGGTGTCCTCGCGAGTGCAGGCCATGTAGAGCGGCGGGTGCGGCTGCTGGACCGGGTCAGGGTGAATAGACCTCGGCGGAACTTCGATAAGGTCGCTCTTGTGCGCGAACTCCCGTTCACGCCACATCCGCGGGATCATACGGAGAGACTCCTCCAATTGAGCCTCTATATCCTCTACCGCGACCATGAAGGCACCCGCCTCCTGTTCGGTCGCGCCCTTACCTACCCCTAAATCGAGACGCCCGCCCGAAAGTATGTCTAGCATGGCCGCCCGCTCAGCGACCTTTATGGGATGGTTCATCGTAAATGGCAGGCAGACCACCCCGTGCCCGATACGGATCTTTGATGTAAGCCCGGACACATAGGCCAGAAAGGTCTCGGGCGCGCTCATGTGGGCGTACTGCGTGAGACTGTGATGCTCTACCGCCCATACGCGGTCGTAACCGAGCTCGTCGGCCAGAACGACCTGCTCGACGCAATCGCGTATGACTTGTCGTTCGTTCTCGGGCGAGATGTCGGCCATCTGCGCCTCTAGTATCATCGAGAACTGCACGGAACTGTCCTTACATGCCTCTTCTGTTCACACCAGCACCATAACCGGGCCACGTCTTGACGCAGCCGGGCCTGCCCATATACCTGCCCTATGAGCAGAGCGTTGGAAGGTGTCCGTGTCCTTGAGGTGGCCCAGTGGTGGTTCGTACCAGCCGCCGGTGCAGTGCTGGCCGACTGGGGAGCCGATGTTGTTAAGGTCGAGCATCCCGTAAGCGGCGATGGCCAGAGGGGACTTATGACCTCGGGGCTGATCCCGGACACCGGCGGGGTCAACTTCATGATGGAGCAGTCCAACCGCGGCAAGAAGAGCGTGGGCATAGACATCGCAACCGACGACGGGCGTGAGCTAATCTATCGTATGGCCGAGAAGAGCGATATCTTCCTGACAAATTTCTTGCCACCGGCCCGACGAAAGCTCGGCATAGATGTTGAGGACATCCGCACGCGTAACCCCAACATTATCTACGTTCGCGGGCACGGGCAGGGAGCGCGTGGGCCCGACAGCGAGAAGGCCGGTTACGATGGAACCTCTTTCTGGAGTCGTGGAGGTATAGGCCAATCGATAACCCCGGCAGGACATGAATATCCGATCATGCAAAAAGCAGCCTTCGGTGACTCAATAGGTGCAATGACGATTGCGGGAGGAATAGCCGCAGCACTCTTCAAGCGCGCCACTACGGGTGAAGCATCCGTGGTCGATGTATCCCTGCTCGGCACCGCAATGTGGACGCTTGCCCCGGACATAGTCGCAAGCAGGCTCCTCAAGGGCGACATGCCAAGCTTCAACCACTCCGACATGCCCAACCCTGTCGTGAGCAACTATCGCACCAAGGATGGCCGTTGGGTGATGCTCACAATGTTGCAGTCCGATCGGCTTTGGCCGGACTTCTGCCGGCACATCGGCCGCGAGGACATGATAGAGGACGAACGCTTCAGGGATGCGATGTCCCGCTTTCAGAACCGCCAGGAGTGTATACGCATCCTCGACGAGGTCTTTGCCGCACGAACCTTGGCCGAGTGGAAGGAGAACTTTAAGACCATGGAAGGCGCCTGGGCCCCCCTGCAAACCGCCGCCGAACTCCACGAGGACGAACAAGCGCTGGCCAACGGTTACTTCCCCGAAGTCGAGGGAGGCGACGAGGGCCAATTTAGATTGGTAGCCAGTCCCGTCCAGTTCGACGAAAGTCCGGCCGAACTTACTCGCGCACCTGAACACGGCGAACACACCGAAACGGTTCTCATGGAAATGGGGATAGAGTGGGAAGAGATCGAGCGACTCAAGGCCGCCAAGGCGATACTTTAGAGAGCTGGCGTACTCGCTAGCGCCCCTTGAACTCGGCCGGACGCTTCTCGGCAAACGCCCTGGGGCCTTCCTTTGCGTCCTCGGATGCCAAGACCTTGGCGCCCATAGATTTCTCAAGGACAAAACTGTCCTCGAGCCCAAGCGCACGAACGGCAATCTCCTTGGCCGTACGCACGGCAAGCGGTCCGTTCTTGCAGATGGTCTCGGCCCAGCCCATGGCCTCCTCCATAAGCTTGTCGCCCTCGACCACTGCGTTAATCAGACCGATATCGTAGGCGCGCGCCGCGTCGATCGGTTTGCCCATAAGCAACATCTCCATGGCAACGGCCCAGGGAATCTGGCGCGGAAGCCTGACGTGAGAACCGCCGGTCGGGATTATCCCCCAGCGTACCTCGCCAAGACCGAAGGTGGCATGTTCGGCAGCGATACGAATATCGGTCCCCTGCATGAACTCCATACCACCGGCAATGCAGTGCCCATTGATAGCAGCGATGATCGGCTTGAACACATCGGAGAAAGGTCGCTTGGTGTGATCCTCGTAACCCATCTCATCGCCAGACTGCAGCATCGGGATGGCCTCCTTAAGATCCATGCCCGAAGAGAAACATTTTTCCCCGGCACCCGTTAGGATGGCCACCAGCAGGTCGTCATCATCATTGAACTCAGCAAAGGCCGCGTCCATGGCGTGCAACATCTCGGCCGTAAAGGCGTTCATGGCCTTGGGTCGGTTGATCGTAAATACCGCAACGCGTCCGCGTTTCTCGAAGGTGAAGGTGTCGGGAAGATCTACCACCGCATCCTCCTTCAGGTCGTGCGCTTGAACACCGGCAGGGTCACTCCTTGACCGGCATCCTCAAAATCGACCTCTACTGGCATATCCATCTCAAGTTCCTCGGGCGTACAGTCCATGACACGGGCGAGCACCCTAACGCCCTCCTCCATCTCGACGACGACAGGCGCATAGGGCTCCTGTCCGCTGAATGCCGGATGGAGCGGCCGCACAACTACCGTCCATGTGAACACACGACCTTTCCCTGATGACAGGTCCCATGCCCACTCGAAGCTTCCGCACGCAGCACACAACTCCCGAGGCACGTGCCGCCAGGTCCCACAGTCCGAGCAGCGCTGAAAGCGTAGCTCGCCTGCAGCGCAGTGCTGGTAGAACTCCTCGGTCATACCCGTCATGAGCGGTAGTGGTCTGGGCATTGCGTCCGCACTCATCAGACCTAGTTCCCCAATATGGCCATGCTGCCATCGCCGAAGTCACCCCAGCCAGTAACGGCACCGACCGCTGCGCCTTCGATCTGGCGTGCACCAGCATCGCCACGAAGCTGACGAACCGCCTCTGTAATGTGGCCCATGCCAAGCACGTGGGCCTCGGATAGAAGGCCGCCGTGGGTGTTTATCGGAAGTTCGCCGCCAAGCTCGATCCGCCCGCCTTCAACGAACTCCCCGCCTTCGCCACGGGCGCAGAATCCGGCCTCTTCGATCTGTTGCAGGACCTCGAAGGTGAAGCAGTCGTAGATCTGGGCGAAGTCCATATCGGCGGGCTTTAGGCCAGCTTTGGCAAATGCCCGTGGCGCGGCAAGGCTGAGCCCGGTACGGAAAATATCGGCCCGCCCGGTTATTTCGTCGGCTGGATAGGGCTGCCCTGAGGCCGAAGAAAGTATTTTCACCGGCTTCCCCTTCAGGTCACGCGCCCTCTCTTCGCTGGTCACAACCACAGCCGCCGCTGCGTCGGTCTCGAGACAACAATCGAAGAGTCGGTAGGGATCGGTGATCATCGGCGCGGCCATGTAATCATCGATCGTCATCTCACGGCCCTTCATCACCGCGTTGTCGTTTAGTTGGGCATGTTTGCGCATGGCCACGGCTATGGCGCCCAAGTGTTCCGACTTGGTACCGAACTCGTGCATGTGACGACGGGCAATGAGCGCATACCACTGGGCTGGCGCGGTGAGTCCGTGCGGAGTGTAAAAATCGCGTGCTATGCCGCCGCCTGGAATAGCGAAGGTTTGCTCGGAAACCTGCTTGGCCGCCCGAAAACCCGAGTAGGCATTCCAGCCGGCAGGGATCAATACATGGCTGGCCGCACCCGAGGTCACCACCATCGCCGCAGTCCCGAGAGAAGCCGGCGGGGAGGCACCGCCTATGTTGAGGGTGGCAGCAAAGCGTAGGTCGCGGCAACCAAGGTTAGAAGCAAAGCTTTCAGCCGTGCCAAGATTCGGAAAGGGAATGATGCCATCGATGTCCTGATTGGACAGACCCGCATCGGCGATCGCCCGAATGGAGGCCTGTAGCTGTATGCCGAGAAAGCTCATGCCAGAACCCTCGCCCCGGCAGAACTCGCTCTGGCCGATTCCGACTATGCAGGCGCCGGTACTCAAGCGGCCTTCTTGATGCGCTTGGTCGTGTCTATCTTGGCAAGACCGGCCAGATTGAGCCCGAGAATCTTGGCCTTGGTCTCCTCGGTGATCGGGTCGTAGCCCCATTTCTCCTGAAGTTCTTCGGGCATCTCCATATTGCGAACGAAGTCGACCACGCGCGGCATATCGTCGAAGGCCAGGTCGAGCCCCATCACGAGCTTGTCGTCGCTTACCCACTGAAGAGCGGTTCCTATCGTGTGGTAGGCCCGGTACGGAGACCGCGCCAACCAACCGATTATCCCCGAAAGCGACAGATAGAGATTGCGGTGCTTGCCGGCCAGACCGATGACCTCTTCGGTGTGCGGCCAGGCCATGTGATAGGCGATAATCTTGAGATCGGGAAAGTCGAGACAGATATCGTCGAGCAGGTCGGGATGGGTAAACTTGCTCGGCTGCGGGCAGACATAGCTCATGCCGGTGTGGACCGTCAGCGCGATGTCCAGCTCGCAGGCCTTTTCGTAGAAGGGCCACAGGCGCCGGTCGTTCAGCGGGCCGTCCTCAGGCGCATAGACCTTGCAGAGCTTGGCGTTGCGGTTCTCGACGAGAAACTCGAGCTCCCAGATGGCCTTGTCGACACCACGGCGCAGTATCGGGCCGCAGTTGCACTCGAGATACATGCGCTCGGGGTAGGGCTCGATCTCTTTGATCATGAAGGCGTTGGTCGACATGCAGGTCGTGAAATCGGCTACGTCCATCATCGACTCGCGAAGACAGAAACAGACATCCACGCCCGATTTGTCCATCCACTCGATGAGCGCGTGCGCGCGCGGTTCGGGCATGGCGTCGCCGCCGGCCAGGTCACGGCCGCCGCCCCAGGCACGCATCACACCGTCGATGCTCTTCCACCAACGTTCGTAGCCGGGGTAGTAGCTCATCTCCTCCATAGACTCGGGGTTCATGAAGTGGCACTCGGAAAGGGCCACGAAATGATTGTTAGATGACATATTTTCCTCCCTAGGCCGGCAACCGGGGCCGGCCGCTCAATTAGGCCAAGCCTATCACTGTCCGGACCTGGCGCGAGCCGTGGAAATTACCGACCATAGTCTGTTTGGGCTAGCCGGAACTTCGGTGATGCGAGCGCCGAGCGGAGCCAGCGCATCGTTAATCGCACACATGAGGGCGGCCGGGGTGGTGTGGATGGCGCTCTCCCCCGCTCCCTTGGCGCCAAGCGGAGAGAACGGCGACGGGGTGACCAACGCGACCTTCTCGGTGGCCGGCACCTCGTAAACGCTCGGCAATAGGTAGTCCATAAAAGTGGAGGTGAGAAGCTGCGCCGACTCGTCGTAGACATATTCCTCCAACAGCACCGCCCCGACGCCCTGGGCAACACCGCCGTTTATCATCCCCTCTACATTGGCGGGGTTGAGCCGGGTGCCGCAGTCGTCAGCTATGAAGTACTTCTCTATCGAGACCATCCCGGTCTCGGGATCGACCTCGACCTCGACGATGTGGCAAGCGTTGGCGGCGGTCAGATAACTCTTGGCCCGCCCTTCTTCGTCGGCCGGTGTACGCCCTGGTGCTGTCCAGGCATAGGTGGCCTCGGGGTTGGGGTCCATGCCGGGCGGTAGAAGGTCGGAACGGGCCAGCATCGTGGCCGCCACATCCCCTATTCCCATCTCGGCACCCTCAACCCCCTTTATCCGGACCTTGCCGACGGCCAGCTCCAAGGCCTCGGGCTGGCATTGCAGAAGGACGGCGGCGACGCGGAACAGTTTGTCCCGCAACCGCTCGGAAGCCCCGAGCACCGCGCCGGTAATCGCCACACCAAGGCGCGAACCGCCGGGCCCGAAGTGCGGCGGGGCCGACAGCGTATCCTGCGGCACGACCCTTATCGTGGCCATATCAACGCCGAAGTAATCGGCCAGGACTTGGCTGATGATGGTGAACTGTCCCTGACCTTCGAGGTTGAACCCCACCCGGACCGTGATGCCGCCGAACATGTCGATGGCCACCGTGGCCCCCTCCGGGATACCCACGCCCTGGACGCCGACGATGGCGTAGGCGTTCCAATCGAACACACCCGGTTCAATGGTGCTCACGACACCTATACCCACAAGACGGCCCTCTTGCCGGGCTGCGGCCTGACGTTCGCGCAACATCGGGTACTCGGAAAGCTCGATGGCGGCATCGAGCGCCGCGCCGTAGTTGCCGCTGTCGTATTCGTTGCCGCTGGCTATGGTGTACGGGAACTGTTCGGGACGGATGTAGTTGATGCGGCGAAGCTCGGCCGGGTCCATGGACAGCTTGGCGGCGGCAATGTCGATTAACTGTTCGAGAACGTAGTTGTGTGGCGGCGGACCCATGCCACGGTAGGGAGCACTGGGCAGCTTGTTGGTGGCCACCAAGGTCAGGTCGTAATCGGCCACGGGTATGTCGTAGCAACCGGTGAACGATACCACCGGCTTGGCCGCACATATGGCACCGAAAGCCTCGGCCGTGGCGCCCATGTCGTCGGTTAGCTTGACCCTGAGGGCGGTCATGCGGCCGTCGCCATCGAGGGCCAGAGACGCCTCGTAGTGCCGGTCCCAGGCCTGACTGGCCCCCGCGGCCAGATATTCCATGCGGTCCTCTATCCACTTGACCGGACGTCCATCGGCCTTGCGCGAGAGGATTACCGCGATATCGACGCCGCGAAAGCCGCCCTTGCCGCCGAAGCTTCCACCACGGGGTGCGGCGAACATGCGCACCTTGTTCTGCGGCAAGCCGAACACGGCCGCACGAATGAGCGACATCTGTGATTGCGATTGGAAGGTGCCGTGACAGCTGATTGCCTCTTCGACCGGGTCCCAGCGCGCGATCACCCCAAAGGTCTCGATTGGATTGGCGCCCATGCGATGCCAACGAAAACTCTCGGTAATGACATGTTCGGCCTCGGCGATGGCCCCGTCGACGTCGCCCCATTTGAAGACACGCGAGAGCATGACGTTGCTTTCATGTTCTTCGAAGATACGCGGCGCATTCTCGGCCTGGGCGGCAAAAGGGTCGGCCACGGGCTGGAGAGGTTCGTAGTCTATGTCGATAAGTTCGAGTGCATCTTCAGCGATGTAACGATCTGCCGCCGCAACGGCTGCCACCGGTTCGCCGACGAACCGGGCCTTGTCGGTTGCCAGACAGTAGCCGCCCCAACCCTCGGGCACGGTCGGTGCCGGCGTTGTCCAGCGCGCAGCATCCTCGCCTGTTGCCACAGCGAACACCCCGGGATGAGCCTCGGCCCGGCTGGTATCGATCTTTGTGATGCGGGCATGCGCGAAGGGGCTTCTAAGGATGGCGCAGTGGATCGTGCCCGGCTCTTCGACGTTGTCTATAAAGGGAGTGGAACCGGTCAGCAGCGCTGGGTCCTCCACCCTGTTGACAGCGCGGCCGGTGTGGCGTCCTTCCCCGCCACCGAGTGCAGCAAGTTCCTTTGGAATATCTACGCTCATCACTTATCGGTCGATTGGCGTGCCTGCCTCATCTTTTCCGCGGCGCTGTGCACCGCCTTTACGATCGGGCCATAGCCGGTACAGCGACAAATATTACCGCCGAGCGTGTCACGTATCTCCTCCTCGCTCGGATCTGGGCTCCGGGCAAGAAGTTCGCTCACTGAGATCAAGAATCCCGGAGTGCAAAAGCCACACTGCAGTCCGTGCTCTTCCATGAAGGCCTGTTGTATCGGATGAAGCTTGGACCCTTCGGCCAAGTCCTCGACCGTGGTTATCTCAGAACCATCGGCCTGCACCGCCAGCATGATGCATGAGCGTATCGCACGACCATTTACCAGGACGGTGCAAGCGCCACAGACCCCGTGCTCGCAACCAACGTGCGTGCCGGTCAAGCGGGCCTGGCCCCTTATAAGATCGACCAGCGTGGTACGCGGCTCCACCTCGGCCTGATAGTCACGGCCGTTGATCTTGACGCTTATCTGTCGCTTTGTCGGCATGATGTTCGTCCGGTTCCTAGGATGCAGCCCGCGAGGTGGCCTCAGCCAACGCCCGGGTCGTCATCACCGAGGCCAAATGACGACGGAAATCAGCACTGGCGTGAACATCGCTTAAAGGCTCATCGAGTACGGCAGAAGCCGCCGCACCGGCATGCTCGAACAACGTCTCCGACGGCGCCTGGCCGATCATCGCCTCCTCTG
>JAYGCK010000018.1:0-5796 GCA_046583395.1 Deltaproteobacteria bacterium | reverse complement strand
CTTCTGGCCGCGCTGGATGCGGCTGTTCCCGATCATGCGGGCTGGTTGCACGACCGGGTCGATAACAACGCTCAGGCTCACATCAAGGCATCGATACTGGGGCCTGCCGAGGTCTTGCCCGTGGCAGAGCGCGACCTGCTTCTCGGGACCTGGCAGGGGATAATGCTGGTTGAGCTGGACGGTCCGCGAAGAGGAAGGCGGGTCGCGGTGACGATTACTCCGGCAGGCTGACGACAATCTCCTTGCCGCGGACCCTGACCTCGAGCGTGTGCAGGCGCTGACCGGCCGGTGGACCGTCCACGCAGAGCGCTGTCTCGATGTCGTACAGGGCGCCGTGTGTGGCGCATTGTAGGTAGCAGCCGTCGTTGGAGAAGAATCGGTTTTCCACCCAGTCGAGCGACATGGGGATGTGCCGGCACTCGTTCACAAAGGCGAACAGGCGCCCTTTGTAACGGACCACGAAGCCTTCGCGGTCGCGCTTGTCCTGGCGAAAGGAGAATTTGAGGCTGTTGCCATCGGCCAGTTCGCTATCGAGACCGGCCACTAGCTCGGTTGCGTCCACGACGACAGGCTAGCAGTCGGGCCGAGCCGCTTCGAGGGCGGGGCTGTCGGCTCTGGCCAAAGCGACCTCTGAGATGTTCGACAAGGCCGGCGAGCTTTGGAAAGGTCTGGCAGAACGTGTTCTGGTGTGCCAAGTCCGTAAGGCCCGGCCGCAGCTATCCCGATCAGCGGCTGTACACCTCGGCCGTGGCCATGATTGATTTTCAACTCGACCACAGTTCCCGCATCACGCCGCCCGAGAGTTTCGTGAGCCCGATGATAAACGACTGGATGTTCGAGACCGGCGGAGAGTCCCTCAACCTTCCCGAATACTACACCGTCGTAAGCATAGTCGCCGAGGGCAAATGAGCCCGGGACGGTCGATGGCGGCCGCTAGACCCACCTTAATATATGACGGCGAGTGCCGGTTCTGCCTGCTGTGGATAGAGCGGTGGCGCGAGATTACCGGGGACGCCGTCGATTACAGGAGCTCGCAGACCTCGGCCGCCGACTTCCCCGAGGTCGATCCGGCCAGGTTCGAGACCACCGTTCAGTTGGTCGAGCGCGGCGACGGTTCGTACCCAGCAAAAGTGAGCGAGGGGGCATGTGCCGTGTTCGGTGCTCTCGAACACGGCGGGCTGCTGTGGCCGATGCGTCTGTACCGGCGCTTTCCCATGTTCGCGCGGCTGGCCGAACTGGCCTACCGCCTGGTGGCCGGCAACCGTGGGGCCGCAAGCCTGGCGACCTCCCTTCTTTGGGGAAAGGACACCGGCCGTCTGCGCCAAGCACGGGTGCGTCCTGTCATCCTGAGCGGCATCGGGCTGGTTTACGCCATAGCCTTTGTTTCGTTGTGGGTTCAGGTCGAGGGGTTGATTGGTTCCGAGGGAATACTGCCTGCCGCCAGTTGGCTCGAGGACGTCTATGGCAGGCTGGGTCCCCGCGCATACCGGCTGGTCCCGACCCTGGCCTGGTTGGGCTCGTCTGACGCGGCCCTCAACCTATTGTGTGCCGGCGGTCTGCTCGCATCGCTTGCGATGACGGTGGGCTTGTTGCCGCGCCCGGCCGCGATGCTGTGCTGGGCCTTCTATCTTTCCCTCTATTCGGTCGGCCGCGTGTTCCTCAGCTTTCAGTGGGACATCCTCCTGCTCGAATCGGGTTTCTTGGCCATCCTCTTGTCGCCCAAAGGTTGGGGGAGGGGCCGGGCACGCGAGCTCGAACCGCCGCGGGCCGTGATGTGGATGTTCCGCTGGCTGCTCTTTCGTCTGATGTTGCTGTCGGGCCTGGTCAAGCTCTTGAGTGGGGACCAGACCTGGCGCGACCTCAGCGCTCTCGGCTTCCACTATTACACCCAGCCCTTGCCGGTTTGGAGCAGTTGGTACGTCCATCATTTGCCCGCTGCTCTTCATCGCTTCTCGACCTTCATGATGTTCGTCATAGAACTGGGCCTGCCTTTCTTGGTGTTCATGCCACGGCGGCCACGCATGCTGGCCTTTACGGGCTTCGTCCTGTTGCAGTTGCTCATAATGGCCACGGGCAACTACGCCTTCTTTAACATCCTGACCCTGGTCCTGGTCCTTTCTCTGCTCGACGACCGCGCCTTGGCCCGTCTGCCGGGTCTACAAGCGTCCGCGGCCGGGTTACGGGGCCCAAGGCCGAGGGGGATGTCGCCGGCCGGTCTGGGCCGGGGGGTCCTGCTCGGCCTGGTGACCACCGCTTTGCTGCTCACCAGTTCGGCACAGATGTTGGGCCGTATCGGAGTCTGGGACTCCGTGCCCGGGCCGGTCAAACGCATGGTGGCGGCTGCGGCGCCCTATCATCTTACGAGCAGTTACGGGCTGTTCTCGGTGATGACCAAACGTCGCCCCGAGATCATCATCGAGGGTAGCCATGACGGCAAGACATGGTCGCCCTATGAGTTCCGCTACAAGCCCGGCGACCCCAGCCGCCGTCCCCGTTTCGTTCAGCCCCACCAGCCGCGCTTGGATTGGCAGATGTGGTTCGCGGCCTTAAGCAACTACCACCGTCAGTCCTGGTTCCTCGCCTTCCTCGACCGTCTTGGCCAGGGCTCGCCGGCGGTGATCTCGTTGTTGGCCGCCGACCCATTCGAGGGCAACCCGCCCGCGCGTATCCGTGCACGGCTTTACCACTACGAGTTCAGCTCGCCCGAAGAGCGCCGGGACACCGGCCGTTGGTGGCGGCGCGAGCCTCGTGGCCTCTACATGCCCGAGCTTGGCCTTGCGCCTTGAGGCCTGCCTGATACAAGCCGCGGCATGAACACAGACAGTGCCGACAGACTTCTGACCACCACCCGTAGTGTACGTAAACGCCTGGACTTCGAGCGCGCGGTCGAGCCGGAACTCGTCGAGGATTGCATCCGCGTCGCCATGCAGGCGCCCACCGGCTCGAACCGGCAGGGCTGGCACGTGGTCGTGGTCACCGACCAGGCCAAGCGCGAGGCCATCGCCGGGTACTACCGCAAGGGTTTCGAGATATACGCCGGGATGCAGGACGACCTGTTCGAACCCTTCGCGGCCGATGACCTCCGTACCGAGCAGATGCCGCGTGTCATCGACTCGGCCTCCTATCTGGCCGCGAACATGGAGCGTGCTCCGGTGTTCGTTATCTTTTGTATCGAAGGACGCGTCGAGGAGGCTGGGGTTATAGCGCAGGCCTCGAGCTACGGTTCCATCCTGCCGGCCGCCTGGTCCTTTATGCTGGCGGCCAGGGCCCGCGGTCTTGGCACGGCCTGGACGACGATACATCTGTTCTTCGAAAAGGAGATCTCCGAACTGCTCGCCATACCCGCCGGCGTCACACAGTCGGTGCTGTTCCCGGTGGCCTATTTCACGGGGGACGACTTCAAACAGGCCAAACGCTTGCCGGTAGAGCAGACCAGCTCTTGGGAGACCTGGGGGGGCGCGCGCTGATCGGACGCTGGCTGGCCGCGCTGTCGGTTTACCGGGATGCGCGGATAATCTCGATAGCCTTCCTGGGTTTCTCGAGCGGTCTTCCGCTCGCCCTGACCTTTGCGACCCTGACCTTCTGGCTAAAGGAGGCCCATCTGAGCAACACGGCCATCGGCCTGTTCGCTTCCGTGGCCACTCCTTACGCGTTGAAGTTCCTGTGGGCGCCTTTTGTCGACCGTCTGCGGGTGCCCTTCCTGTGTGCGTGGTTGGGGCGCCGGCGTGGCTGGGCGTTGACGACGCAACTGGCCTTGGTGGTCTCGCTCATAGGCCTCGGCTCGACCGACCCGGCCACCGATGCCGGGCTGACCGCGCTTTGGGCCTTCATCGTGGCGTTCTGTTCTGCAAGCCAGGACATCGTCATCGACGCCTACCGTGTCGAGGTCCTCGAGGAACGGCAGTATGCGGCCGGAGCGGCGGCAGTCGTCTTCGGTTACCGCATCGGCATGCTCGCCTCTGGTGCCGGCGCGCTGCTCCTGGCCACCTATGTGGGCTGGTTCGAGGTCTATGCGGTGATGGCGTCCTTGGTGGGGGTGGGCGTGGTCGCGGTTCTCGCCAGCCGCGAGCCCGAGGACCTGCGCCAGACCGAGGTTGGGTCCCACGGCTCCAGCAAACTGGCCCGCGCGCTTGCCTCGTTGCAGGCTGCGGTGGTCCTGCCCTTCGCCGATTTCATGGCCCGCCGTGGTTGGCTGCTCATCCTGTTCTTCGTGATGCTCTACAAGTTTGGCGACGCGCTGGCCGGCGTGATGACCAATCCCTTCCTGATCGAACTGGGTTTCAGCAAGGCCGAGATAGCCGCGGTCGTTAAGACCTATGGCTTGGCCGCGACCCTGGTTGGCGCCGGCGCGGGCGGAGCGTTGATGAACCGGATGGGCTTGGTTCCCTGTCTGTGGGTCTGTGGTGTCCTGCAGATGCTCTCGAACCTGACCTTTGCGGTGCAGGCTTGGGCGGGTCACAGCGTGCCGATGCTTACCGTGACCATAGGGCTGGAGAATCTTGCTGGGGGGATGGGAACGGCCGCCTTCGTGGCCTACCTCAGCAGTCTCTGCAATGTCGCCTATACGGCCACACAGTACGCGCTGCTCAGTTCCTTCATGTCGGTGGCCCGGACCTGGTTATCGTCGTCGGGCGGTTGGCTGGCCGACCACATGTCGTGGCCGGAGTTCTTCATTCTGACCACGGCTGCGGCCTTACCGGGTCTGGTGCTTTTGTGGATGCTCGGCCGCCTACAGGGGCGGCCGGCCGCGCTGCCTTAGCTCGACTCGCCGGCGGCTTTGGACGCGGGGGCGAGCTTTTCCAGTCTGGTGGCAAAGTAACCGCTGTTGGCCAAGGCCTTGTTGCAGCTCTTGAGGTCGAGCTCTTTGCCTGCTTCCAGGAGCAATGTCGCCCTCTTGGTCTCAAAGTCTACCTTGACCGAGGATACGCCCTCGATTTTGCCGAGCGCGCCCTCAATCGCCGGAGGGCATGCCACCGAGCAGGACATCCCCTCCACGGATAAGGCGTAGCGTTCGAGATGATGGTCGGCGAGGGCCGGGCCGGCAGGCAGTGCGAGTGCGGCTATAAGGGCCACGGCGAAAAGTTCGATTGCTGCTCTCATGTGGCCTAATTACTTTCGGATATGTGCCGATTCAAGTAGAGGTTGTTGGTCTGGGCCAGCGTCCTCGGATAAGCAACACGCTCGGTCATGATCAAGCAGCTCGACCTCGACTCCATCGCAGAAGGTCTGACACCCTGGTTGTGTGAGCGCGCCGGTGCCGGCGTCAGTGTCGGCGGTCTGAGGACGCCGACGGCGGGGATGTCCAACGACACGGTCCTGTTCGAGCTCGACCGCGGTCATGGAACGCGTGAGACCATGGTCGCGCGATTGGCGCCCACCGAGCAGTTCGTTTTCCCGGCCTACGATATCAGCCTTCAGTACAAGGTCATGGACGCGCTGGCTGCCACAGCGGTGCCGGTGCCGCCGGTGCGCTGGCTCGAAGAGGATGCGGCCGTGCTGGGCACGCCCTTCTACGTGATGTCGGCCGTCGAGGGAGAAGTACCGGCGGAGTTTCCGCCCTATCACGCCGAAGGTTTCTGTTTTGAAGCGAGCCCGGCCGAGCGCGAGAGCATCTGGTGGAACGGGATAGGGGCCATGGCCGAGGTCCACAAGGTTGATTGGCAGGACCGGCGCATAGATTTTCTGGGCACTCCGTCCAGCCCCCAGGCCGCGCTCGATGCACAGCTCGCATACTGGCGTGACTTCTTCGATTGGGCGCGTACCGAAGAACCTCAGCTTCATATCGAGGAGGCGGCG
>JAYGCK010000116.1:0-5911 GCA_046583395.1 Deltaproteobacteria bacterium | reverse complement strand
TCATGGAAGAGATGCTGGGGTCTTACGAGACCCTGGCCGGGCCGGGCCGGTGATACTGTTTTACCTCTGGCGGGACGGTGTGCTGGGACGTACCGACCGTGATAAGTTCGGTTTCTTCTTTGGCGCTACGGGCAACCCTCTTTATCTGTCCAAGAAGTGGCCGTTGGTAACGGCTCTCAACTGGCCAAAGGCGCTTCTGTGGCCGCCTTACGCGCGGGCCGCAGCCATCTGGTTGGCCTACCGTGTCGCGCTCTTCGATGGCGAGTCCGGCTGAGGCCGTTACCAATAACGGCCGTCTGCGGTTACAATGGCGGGATGGCCAAGACCGGCAGCAAGACCTTCAAGGACATCGTGGCCGAGGCACGCCAGGCCGTGCCCGAGCTTTCGGTCGATGAGGTCAAGGCGCTTGTCGGTGCCGTTGACCCTCCGCTGCTCGTAGATGTTCGCGAGAAGGAGGAGTATCGCGACGGGCATCTGCCCGAGGCCATCAGCATTCCCCGCGGATTTTTGGAGATGCAGGTCGAGGAGAAGCTCCCCGATCGCTCCAAGGCCGTAGTGGCCTATTGCCAGAGCGGCACACGTTCTTTGTTGGCCGCCCAGCAGCTACGTGAGATGGGCTATGAGCAGGTAAGCTCTATGAGCGGCGGTTATGGTGCCTGGAAGGGTGCCGGGAACGCCTGGCGGCAGGACTTTCAGTTCACCCAGGACCAACTCAACCGCTATAGCCGTCATTTCCTCCTGCCCGAGGTCGGTGAGGAGGGGCAGGCCAAGCTTCTCGGCGCCCGCGTGCTATGCATCGGCGCCGGCGGTCTCGGCTCTCCGGCGGCTTTCTATTTAGCCGCCGCGGGCGTGGGCACCATCGGCATCGTCGATCACGATGTGGTCGACATATCGAACCTCCAGCGGCAGATACTCCACACCAACGACAGGGTGGGTATGCCCAAGACCGAATCGGCCAAGATGACGCTTACGGCGCTCAACCCCGACATCAACGTCGTCGAGCACCGGACGCGGGTAGATTCGAGCAACATCCTCGACCTGCTTGCCGATTACGACATAGTCGTCGATGGCTGCGACAATTTCCCAACCCGGTATCTGGTCAACGACGCATGCGTGATGACCGGGACGCCCAATGTCCACGGGAGCATCTTTCAGTTCGAAGGCCAGGTCACGGTGTTCACGCCGGGCGATGGCCCTTGCTACCGCTGCTTGTTCCCGGAACCACCGCCGCCCGAGCTTGCCCCGAGTTGCCAGGAGGCCGGTGTTCTTGGCGTGCTTCCCGGCCTTGTCGGCTGCATCCAGGCGCTGGAGACCATGAAGCTGATACTTGGTGCCGGCGAGCCGCTGGTGGGACGTTTGGCCCATGTCGAGACGCTTGGCATGAACGTCCGCATCCTCAAGCTCAAGCGCGATAGCGCTTGCCCGATGTGCGGGGACGACCCGACGATTACCGAGCTGATCGATTACGAAGAGTTCTGCGGCCTGCGCACGGGGAGTGCCGACTCGAGCGCAGATGCCGCCTGACGGTGACGTTACAAGCATAATCCTGATGCGCCACGGCGAGACCGCGTGGAATCGCGAGCGCCGGGTGATGGGGGATGCCGACATCGATTTGTGCGAGACCGGCCGTCTCCAAAGCGAGGCCGCTGCCGGGGTGCTCGCCGACTTTGCCATTGACCGGGTGGTCAGCAGTCCCTTGGTGCGCGCGGCCCGTTCGGCCGGGATTGTGTGCCAGCGTCTCGGGCTCGAACCCGAGGAGGACGAGGACCTGGCCGAGGTGCGCTTCGGGCGATGGCAGGGGCTGACCTATGACGAGATTCGTGGCGACCCTTACTACCGCCAGTTCCTCGAGGACCCTATCCACACTCCGACACCGGGGGGCGAGACCGTGCTCGAGGTGCAGGAACGCGCGCGCCGCGCGCTGGCTAGGGCCGGTGCAGGCGAGCGTGTCCTGTTCGTGTCGCATGGAGACATAATCCGTACCGCGATATGCCATTTTCTGGGGCTCCGTCTCGAGGAGTTCCGTCGAGTGCGAGTGGACAACTGCGGGTTGACCGCCGTGGCGCTGGCCGGCGGTCATATCGAGGTCAAGTTCGTTAACGTTTTGGCCGATCCCGAACGCTCTTGGGACCCCGTGCACTGGAGCAAGCGTACCTGACCAGACCTTCTTGACACCCCGTAGCCCTGCGGGCAGGGTCCAAAAAGAGCATGTCGAACAAGGAAATTCAGGACATATGCGCCCGTATGCGAGGCGACATCCTGCGTATGATTGCGGCGGCCAATTCGGGTCATCCGGGCGGTTCGCTCTCAAGCGTTGAAGTCATTGCCACCCTTTACTTCGACGTCCTCAACTACCGGGTGGGCGAACCCGACTGGTCCGGACGCGACCGTTTCGTCATTTCCAAGGGCCACGGTGTGCCGACCGTCTATGCCGCCCTGGCAGAGGCCGGCTGCATCGAACGTACCGAACTAGAGGGGCTGCGCCGGCTTGGCAGCCGTCTTCAGGGGCACCCCGACCACGTTCGTCTTCCCTACCTCGAGGCCGCTACCGGGTCGTTGGGGCAAGGCCTGTCGGTCGCCGTCGGCATGGCGCTAGGCGAAAGCCTCGATACCGCCAACGATTACAGGGTCTATTGCCTGATTGGCGACGGTGAGACGCAGGCCGGGCAAATCTGGGAGGCCGCGATGGCCGCGGGCAACTACGGGCTTGGCAAGCTCACCACGGTCCTGGACTACAATAAGGTGCAGCTCGACGGGCGGGTCGAATCGATTATGGACCTCGAGCCCTTGGCCGAGAAGTGGCAGGCCTTCGGCTGGCATACCATCGAGATAGACGGTCACGACCTTGATGCGGTCTCAGGGGCCTTTGCGACGGCTGCCGCCGTCGAGGATAGGCCGTCAATCATCATCGCCCATACCGTCAAGGGCAAGGGAGTGTCCTTCATGGAGGACACCTACGCCTGGCACGGCAAGGCGCCCAACGCCGAAGAGCTGGAGCGCGCCTTGGGCGAGCTTGGCGCCGGCGGGGGGGCACGCTAACCGTGGGCAAGGCCACCCGGGCGGCGTTCGGCGAGGCCCTGGTCACCATAGGCGAGACCCGCGACCGTGTGGTCGTCATCGATGCCGACCTTTCCTGTTCGACGCAGACGGCGAAGTTCGCCGAGGCCTTCCCCGCCAGGTTCATCCAGGCCGGAATCGCCGAGGGCAACATGGTGGGCCTGGCAACCGGCCTTGCGCTTACCGGTTTCGCGCCGTTTGCGGCCAGGTTTGCTTGTTTTATCGCCGGGCGTTTTGAGCAGATTCGCGTGTCGGTGGCCTACAACAACGCCAACGTGACCATAGTCGGCACCCATTCGGGCGTAGGAATAGGTGAGGACGGCTACAGCCAGATGGGGCTCGAGGACGTTGGCCTAATGCGCACCCTGCCCAACATGGTCGTAATTCAGCCCGCCGATGCGACCGAGACCAAACACGCCACGGCGTTCTTGGCCGATTATGTCGGGCCGGCCTATCTGAGGCTGACCAGGCAGTCGGTGCCCGACATCTATGATGAGCGCTACAGTTTTGAGTTCGGCAAGGGAGCTGAACTGCGCGAAGGCAGCGATTTGACCATCGTGGCCAGTGGTGCGGTGGTATCAGGGGCGCTTGCGGCTGCCGAAGAGCTTTCTCGGGAAGGTCTCGGGGTGGGTGTGGTCAATATCCACACCATCAAGCCAATCGACACCGCTTTGCTGGCCGAGGTCGCCGCGCGCAGCCACCGCATTCTTACGGTGGAAGACCATGCCGTCGTCGGCGGTCTTGGAAGCGCCGTGGTCGAGGCTCTGGCCGAGACCCCCGATGTTGCGGTGCGGGTCCACGGTGTTCACGGCTTCGGTGAGTCCGGAACGGGTGAGGACCTCTATCGCAAGCACCTGCTTGACGCCGAGGGCATCGCCAAGGTCGCTCGCGAGTTTCTGGTACCGGCCGCTTCGGCCCGGGCCAGCGCTTGAGCCGGACCTAGCCGGAGCCGGGTCTGGCCGCGTAGCTTGTCTGATATAGGCGCCGGCCCTGCCGTCGGTACTTTCGTTCGTAGGAGCCCATGGCCTCGGTAGCGTCGTCGCCACGTGCCCAGTGGCGCCGCTCGAGACCGGCGGCGTGCAAGTGTTGGTCGATGTTGGCGAATTGACTTTCAACGTCGGTCATCAAAAAGACCCTCGCTTCGGCCGACATCGACGACCGCAGGCCTGCGCAGAACGCATCGGTGAACAGGCGCCGTTTGTGATGACGTTTCTTCCACCATGGATCGGGGAAGTAGACGTGGAAGGCATCGATGCTACCGGCCGCCAGAATGTTGCTGACCACCCAGCGAGCGTCGAGCTCCAAGACCTTTACGTTAGGCCCCGGGCCTATCTTGCACGCCCGGCCCGGACGGCTCTCGAAACCGACGAACAGGGTCCTTGGTTCTTGCCTGGCCGCGCCGAGCAAGAATCCACCGTCACCGGACCCTATCTCTATCTCGACCCGTTCGGTGCCGGGCGCCAACGAGCGCCAGTACCCGGCGGGCAGACGCGGGTCGGGGTCGAACAGGCCGAGGTGGGGCCGGGGGCGGGGTTTCATGCAGGGACGTCCTAGGAGACGCCCAGCCCGAGAGCGAACCAGAGCGTGTAGACCGACAGCCCGACGGCCAGCCAAGCGGCCACCCGGCATCGCAGGAGCAGGCTGCCGAGTTGCCGGGCGTCTATCGGGTCGTCGAACTGGTCGGCCCGGACCATGCGGTGGCAGATGCCGAAGCAGAGCCAGGTTCCGACCAGGATGACCGTAAAGGCCAGGCCGAGCTTGCCGGCCAGGCCGCTGGCAAAGGCCGCGAAATAATCAGCGCCGAGCCGGGCCTTGTAGCCCGTCACAGAGTAAGCGCCGGTCATTACCACGACACCCAAGGCCGCGATGGCCAGGGGGTCGTAGGCCTTAAAGAGCGGCACCAACTGACGACGTCGCAGCATCGGGTCCTCGCATGTGCGACCGACCGTGTGGCTGAGGACGGCCAGCATGACGGTGGCGCCGATGTAAACGCAGATGGCTACGAGGTGGGTGAAGGGTAGCAGGGCCTGCATCGGCGGCTTGTACATATTGGCATAATGGATTGCAAGAAAACCTTGAATTTCCGGTACTTTGTCACTAGGTTCATTGTAGTGGCCAAGCCTATCGAGCGTGACTCTCTGCCCCGTGTTGGTGCCGTAAAGGGCGATGCAGGGCTCCTGGCCGACAGCGTGGTGTTGACCCGCGTGGACCAGGCCGTTGGTTGGGCTCGCAAGTACTCGATCTTTCCGTATCCCTTCGCGACTGCCTGCTGTGCGATGGAGTTTATGTCGCTCAGTATGACCCCTTACGACATAGACCGTTTCGGCGCCTTGTTGCCACGCTTCTCCCCACGGCAGGCCGACCTTCTCATGGTCATCGGTACGGTGACGGTACGCCTGGCTCCCATCCTCAAGAGGGTCTACGAGCAAATGGCCGAACCGCATTGGGTGATGGCCTTCGGCGCATGCGCTGCCACCGGCGGTTTCTACGACAACTATACGACCTTGCCGGGCATTGACCGGGTGGTCCCCGTCGATGTCTATGTGCCGGGATGTCCCCCGCGCCCCGAAGGGGTGCTCGACGGCCTGATGGCCCTGCAGCGCCGCATACAGAATCAGCCCCAACAGCTCGGCCGCGGCCGGGCAGATGCCGGTGGAGCCGGCCGGACCTGACCCTGCCGGCTGCATACCGGGAAGTTGTAAGAACACCGTGGCGTCAAAGATCCTGCTAAGGGCCGAGGAGGTCTCGGACGACCTGACCGATATCGACTCCTACATGGCCGATGGCGGTTATCAGGCCGCCCGCCGGGCGCTCGGGCAGATGAGCCCGGCCGAGGTCACGGCCGAGGTAAAGT